>NZ_JBEYCQ010000025.1:0-116445 GCF_040632905.1 Streptomyces sp. NPDC016469 | reverse complement strand
CGACCGGGTCAAGATCCCCAACCCCAGGCACTCCAAGCGCGACACCAACACGAACGGCCCAACGCGCTGCCCGCCCCAAAAGCAACGGCATTGTTGTTCATGATCCGGGGGGTGGTGTCACCGGGCCCGGAGGCATCGACGGACCGCTGATGAGGGGCTTGAGCACCGGCTTCACCCGAGCCGGAAGAGCTCTCCGTAACGTGGATGTGGCAGCTCGATGCCCAGGCAAGGCCGGACGAAAGCATGATGGAGGGGCGTGCACGTGATCGACACCGGCAACATCGACGTCTTCCTCGGCCTGGACGTCGGCAAAGGCGAACACCACGCCACCGCCGTCACACCGGCCGGCAAGAAAGCCTTCGACAAGCGGCTGCCCAACACCGAACCCAAGCTCCGCGAGCTCTTCGCGAAACTCCAGGCCAAGCACGGAACGGTGCTGGTCGTGGTCGACCAGCCGGCCTCGATCGGCGCCCTGCCGCTGGCGGTCGCGAGGGGCATGGGCTGCCCGGTCGCCTATCTGCCGGGACTGACGATGCGGCGGATCGCCGACCTCTACCCAGGCGAGGCCAAGACCGACGCCAGGGACGCGTTCATCATCGCGGACGCCGCCCGCGCGATGCCCCACACGCTGCGGGCCATCGATGGCGAGGACGAGACGATCGCCGAGCTGGAGATGATCGTCGGCTTCGACGACGACCTGGCCGGCGAGGCCACCCGCGTCGCCAACCGGCTACACGGCCTGCTGACCCAGATCAACCCCTCGCTGGAACGCGTGTTGGGGCCGCGGTTGCAGCACCCGGCCGTCCTCACGTTGCTGGAGCGATTCGGATCACCGGCCCAGATCCGCAAGGCCGGCAGGCGACGGCTGGTGACGCTGTTACGGCCGAAGGCGCCAAGGATGGCCGAGCGGCTGGTCGAGGACATATTCGACGCTCTGGACGAGCAGACCGTCACCGTTCCGGGGACCGAGGCGGCAGCACTGATCGTCCCAAGCCTGGCCGGGTCCCTGGCCGCCGTCCTCGACCAGCGGAAACTGCTGGCCGCACGGATCGAAGAACTGCTGGAGGACCACCCTCTTTCGAAGGTCCTGACGTCCATGCCCGGCATCGGCGTCAGGACCGGAGCCCGGATCCTGATAGAGGTCGGTGACGGCAGCACCTTCCCGACCGCCGGCCACCTCGCCGCCTACGCCGGCCTCGCACCCGCGACCCGCAGTTCCGGGTCCTCGATCCGCGGCGAACAGCCCTCCCGAAGAGGGAACAAGCAGCTCAAGAGGGCCTTCTCCCTCTCCGCGTTCGCGGCCCTGGGCGACCCGGCATCGCGGGCCTACTACGACAAGAAAATCGCCCAAGGGAAGCATCACACCCAGGCCCTGCTCCGCCTCGCCCGGCGCCGGGCCGACGTCCTGTTCGCGATGCTCCGCGACGGCACCCTCTACGAACCGCAGCCTGTTCGGGCAGTCGCTCCGCAGACCTAGGCCATGGTCAGGAGGTGGTCCGTGGGGCCGTAGTCGATCTTCCAGTCGGCATAGACACCCGCGGCGCCGTCCTTCTGGCACCGCAGCCCAACGGTCACCCAGCGGACCGATCCGTCGTCGGCCAGAGAGAACGCAACCGCGGTCTCGAACTCCTCGCTCCCGCACGGGCAGCCGGCCTCGCCCGGATCCGCGTCCTCCCAGAACTCCTCGCTATCCGCGATGAACGCGCGGCCGCCGCAACCAGCGCACCCCCGCTCGGCTCCGCCCTCGACATCGTCGACGAGCACGAAGAACACGCGCCCTCCACACCCGCCGCAAACGGAAGGAACGATCTTCACCGGACGGCCGTCGGCGGCGTTCCGGAGAAACGCCGCGAGCTCCGCAGAGACACCCTCGCCAACCTGATCATCAGCATGCACAGGCACATCGTTCCAGACACCCGAACCAGCACCTCTCCACCTTGACCAAAGTGATAGGGGCACCCCCCGTCACCGCCGACTACGGGCCAGACCTACATCTCGAACAGTTGCAGCTGCCCTTCAGTGTCGACGTCGAGTGCCTCCAACTCCAAGTTCGGCACAGGCTGTTCCACCGGCGATGCGTCCTGCGCGTCATCCCAATCGTCCGAAGCACCGGATTGGACCGCGGCCCCTGCTTCTCCCGTTTCCGCCTCGTCGTCCTTCGGCGTCGGCAGGACGTACTCCTGTGCCAGGCCAGCTAGGTGAAGTGGCAGGGGCAGGGCAAGGGCCTGGTCGTAGTCCGAGGGCTGGCGCAGAATATGAGTGAGAAGCGCGAGGGACCTCGGGTCGTCGCCGTCGTCCCGATGGCAACCGACGACGGCGATCTCCAGCAGCCCCGGCATCCAGGCCGCCTGGCCGGTGTCGATGGTGGGTTCACCCTTGCGCTTGCCCTGAGCGATCGGCCGGGGCGAGAGCTTGTCGGCGGTCACCGCCGCGTGCTTGAACTGCACGGGCTTGGCCGTCGTACTGAAGAACACGCGGGCGTCTTCAGCGGCATCCTCTGGCATCCACAAGCCCTGCTGAATGCCGTTCGCCTTGCCCTCTGGGGCTCTCCCCCACCACTGCGGAGTCTCGTTCCGGGCGCCTGCGCGGACCCGGACCATCCGCAGGTCGGGGTCGAGGCGACGAGCGGGAGCGAGGCCGTCCTGCAGGCGATCCCGTTCGATCCGGCCGTCCTGGAGCCAGGTCCAGTGCGAGCGGGCGTTGTGGGCCTCGGCGAACAGGACGGTTGGTGCGGTGCGCAGGGAGGCACGCAGACCCTGAAGCCACTCGGCGGCCTCACGGCGCTGCCGTTCGCGTTCTTGGTAGCGTTTCGGGCGCTCGGTCCCACTTTCCGTCTGCACCTCCGAGGTGTCGGCCTCGTCGTCCTGTGAGCTGCGCTGGCTGGGCAGAACGGGCTTGACCTCAGCTTTTGTGGTCAGCCTTAGCAGGAGTTCGGGGTAGGGGACCCAGGCGCCTGCGCCGGAGCGTGCTTCGGGGTCCCAGCCTTCGACACGGGCCGCGTCGGTGCCTGCCGGATCGGGGGTAATCATGACGCCGACCGGGAGGTACGCGGCCCAGCGATTCCGGGTCGTACGGTTCTTACGGACCATCCACAGTGCGGCATGCCGCAGTCCGTCGGGCAGTCCGTCGTCCTCGGCGAGCCGGGGGAGGGTGCGCGCGCCGAGTTGCCGCAGGCCGTCGTTCCAGGCACTTAGCGTGCGGTGCCGCAGGCTGGACGCTGTTTCCGCGCCCTTGCCGTTCTCGTCGCCTGCTTCAGGCACCGTGGTGAATTGTGTGACGAAGCCTGCCTTGGCACAGCCGAGTCGCATGGCGAACTTCGGGTCGTGCAGTTTGCTTGGATATGACGCGGCGCGGCCGATCTCTACAAGGGCGAGGGCTGGCGCGTCGGTGGTGCGTTCCGCGGCCAGCCACTGTGCGGCGCTGTCGCGGCGGGCCGCTGTCGCGGCGGTCACCTGGACGTCCTTGATACGGGTGCCGGTAGGCAGGTCGAGGGGGGCAAGGAGGCTGTCGGCGGTGCGGTCACCGAGCGCGATGAGCGGGCGCATGCAGTGGACCCGCACGGTCAGCTCCGGAGCGGACCACTCGTGCACGACCGATGCGCCGGCCGTGGCGTCGTCGTACTGCTGTGCGGTGAAGGACCCGCCGTCGCCCTTGAGGCCCAGAAGCTCGCCGAGGGAGGCCAAGGCGGCGTCGCGCAGCCGCGGCGACTGCCACAGGAGTCGTGTCTCAAGCACGGGAGCGCCGCCCTGGCGCGCTACTCCGTCGTGAGCGTCCAGCGCGTAGGCCGTCGCCAGCCGACGCTGAGCGCACCGTTCCGCTTCGACCGTCTCCTTGTCGCCCTTGGGGATGTTCGCGGGCGTGCCCCGGTCGATCAGCGAGAGGTCCGGGGCGCGGCGCAGTTCGGACGTGAGGGCGCCTTCCGCCCAGGCTGTGAGTTGCGAGAGCTGGTGTGCCATGAAACCGGGGCCCACGTCGTGCCGACCCATAGCGGTGCGGTACAGAATGCCGGCTCGGGCATCGTCGCGCAGCCAGGACGCGGGGTCGGTCAGGATCGCGTCGGCGTCCGGGAAGGGCTCGCCCAGGGGCAGCCCGGCGAGCATCGCTGCGGGGCCGCCCGCGCGCCACCGGTCGGCGAAGTCGCCCTTCTCGCCCAGGTCCTTGTCCCAGTAGCGCTCCAGAGCGGCGACGGCGAACCGCTCGCTGCGGGGGGTGCCCGGCAGGAACGGCCTGCGCGGACGCAGCAGGACGGTGGTGCTCGCACCCCACGGGAGGCGCAAGCGGCCCGTCTTGGCGTTGGTACGAGTGGCCCAGCGGCGAACCGACCAGCGGAGGTTGAAGCGCGGCAGCGGGTCGAACGGCACGGTCTGGAGCGTGATCGACAGCGTCACCGACCACCAGGAGTCCTGCCTCTCGTCCGGCCCGGGGAACCGGATCGGCTCGGACACGAGTTGGGCACCCTGGTCACGCGGCCCACGTGGCATGGCCCGGAAGATGAGCTGCCCACCGTCGTACGGGTACGGGCCTAGCGCGAGGATACGGCGCGCCAGCCAGTCGGGGCTGAGGCTGTACTGGTGCGGTGACGGACGTGCGGTGCCGCCATCGGTCGGGACGTCACGCGGCATGAGTTCATGCTGGACGGTCTCCCAGCGCGGCGGATGGACGGCCAGTTCTGCGACGGTCTCCTTCAGCAGGCTGCGGTACTCGGGCTCGGGCCGCAAGTCACGCAGCCAATGCTTGAGCACGGTGTCCAGGACCGGGCCGGGGAGCGGGTCGGGAAGGTCGGCGGGCGCACACAGCCAGTGGGCCGACGCGCCCGGTTCGCGGTCGTGGAAGGGGCGTGGCAGCGCGAGGACGTCAGGCGCGAAAGCCTGCAGGACCTGTTCCAGGCGCCAGGTCGGTGCTGTCTTCCACGGCTCCTTGCCTGCTGCCACCCGGGGCGCGTTGCACAGAGTCAGGACGGCGTCACGCCACTGCTCGGGGAAGGGCAGGACACGGTAGGGCGCGGTGTGAGAGGCCAAGGCGTCGGCCGGGCGCCAGGCCGTGGTGCGGGCGGAGCGGTAGACGGGTGGCATGGGACGGCTCCTCGCGAGCAGAGTCGGGGGGTCAGCGATGGGTCATCGTGCCGAGGGCGTTGTAGAACGGCTGGTACAGGAGACGGACCAGAGAGCGAGCCGCCGGGTCGGGGTGGGGCGGGGCGGTGTCGGGCCGGTCCGTCAGGTAGGGGTCGAGGATGCCGGCGAGGGCGTGGAGCAGGCCGTCGGTGCCCGGCACATCAGTCCCGGAGGACGGTTGGCCAGTGTTGCCGGGTGCGAGCTGTCTCGCCAGGCGAGGCGAGAAGGCGGCATCGACGAACACCACCCGGGCCGGCACTCCGCCGCGCACCAGACGGCCGATGACCTGCCAGAGCGTGACAAGTTGGTCCCAGGCAAAGGCGCGCTTCTCCCAGGCGGGCAGTGAACTGTAGGCGTATCTGCGGTTGAGCAGCCGACGCCATTCGCGGCGGCCCTGTTGGCGTAGGGCTCCGGCCGCCTCGTCCAGCGATCCCGCTTTCTCCATGAGTTCGGCGAGCGTGTGCGGGCCGTCGAGGGTGTCGCGGCGCGGCTGGTCGCGCAGCAAGCCGCTCAGCCAATCGTTGACGGCGAAGACGGACAGGTCGAGGTCGTCGGGGCGGGGGTGCGGGCGGACCAGGAACAGGGCCGTGCCGAAGGCCGCTTTGCCCTCCTCGTTGAGGATATTGTGGCCACGCTCGACGGCCAGCAGCGGAGCGACCAGGACTTCTGCGGTGTCATCGTCGGCGAAGCGGGCGACGTCGCCACGCCGTAGTGTCGCCGGAGTCTCGTCCTGCTGCCCCGGGGCGGTGCCGACTGGTACGCCGCTACCGCGGGCCTCGTCGTCCGGGATCAGCGCGCTCACCTTGCCACGCCAGGCGTCGAACCGATGCAGTGCCTCGGCCACCGCAGCGGCTTCCCGGTAACTGCCCACGACGATCAGCGCTCTCCGCCGCGTCGTCTCAGGGATACGACTGATCTCCTGGCCCAGCACCGAAGAGCCGCCCGGGCCCGGTTCGCCGAGCCGCCGGGCCATCGCGACCGCCTGGGCGAGCCGGTCGCGCGGCGGTGTGCCGGAGAGGCTCATCGGGCGCTCGTCCCGGTCGTAGAGGAAACGGGTGGCGAACGAGGTTCGGGCCACGGCAGCCAAGGACGCATCAGTGGGCTTGAGGACGAGGCTCACCGGGACGCGGACGTGGGCGCGGCTGGACTCGCCGGCCCAACTGGTACCGGACATCAACACGACGTGCGGGCCACCACGGCCGGTGGCCGGGTCGGCGCCGAGGCTGTTCAGATTCAGCAGCAGCTCGCGCCCGACTCCGGCACACCGGAAGAAGCGCAGGGTGCCGCCGCGGCGGCCGGCGTCGTCGCGTTCCTCGCCGTCCGGGAGGTACTGGTAGCCGAGGATGTTACCCATGGGCGCCTCGGGCACCAGCGGGGCGTAGTCCAGCGGGACGCGCCGGGCCAGCTCCCTGCCCTTGGAGTCCAGTCGCAGGGCGGCCTCCACGTGCGGCCATAGGAAGGTGAGTCGCTCCAGCCTGTGGTGGAGAGTGCTGAGCAGCAGGAGGAAGGAGAGCCGCAGGCATAGGACGTCCCACCAGTCCTTCGTCGGCTCGGGCGGGGGCGTGGTGAATGCAGGCTGTTCGGCCCGTACTTCCTCCGTCACCCGGTCGACGAGCTGACCGGCCAGTTCACGTACCCGATCCCTCGTGCGGCCTGCTGCCATGTGGTGCAGGAGGGCGTCGGCCGTGTCGGTGAGGACGCCGGTGAGCGGGTCGGGGGCGTCGCCTTCTCCGAACGGATCGTCGCGGAAGGCATCCCAGGCAGCCTCGAGCAGGCGGCGGGCCGGGGAGAGTGCGAGGTGCGGGGAGGGGCCGGGCTCGTGCGCCACGTCGTCATAGCCCTCGTAGAGTTCAGCGCTGTCCTCAGCCATGTCGGCCGCGGCGGACGCCTCCCGTTCCGCCTGGTACTGCTCGCCTTCGCGGTGGCGCCGAGTCAAATCGCGGAATAGGTCGTCTAGCAGGCTCTGCTGGAGGGTCCAGGGGCTGAAGTAGGCGGGATCAGCCCACTCCCGGAGGTTCTCGTCCTTGATCAGCAGAGCGCAGAGCGGATCGACGGCAAGGGTGACGGTTCCCAGTGCCCGGTTCCACTGGGCGACCTGGCCGTCAGTCAGCGGCAGGCGGGCGCGCCTGCTCAGCTCCTCAATCTTGTAGCGGTTCAGCTGGTCGAGCCAGGAGTCGGTGTCGGGGCGAACCAGCGTGCCGGATGGGGTGAAGAGGCGGTCAAGTGCCATCTGGACGCTGTCGGCCTCGTCCACGAAAATCAGGTCGCTGCGCAGACAGGCCAGTTCCAGCTGGCGCAGCCGCTCGTCGTTGAGGTGCGCGGGCACCTGGCTCTGTACCAGGCTGGCCGGGTTGGCCACCCAGATCAGAGCGTCGACCTGCGCGCGGGCAGTCGCGTGGCGCGGACATTCGGCCCACAGAGGGCAACCGTGCGGGCGGCCGGGCAGGCGGTCCGGGGCGTGGGCCTGGCGGGGTGCGGTGTTCCCCCGGTCGGGAGTCCATTGCTCCAGGACGACCGATTCCGGTTCCGCCGGGCCGCGCTGTGGCTCGGGATGCAGCCGGGTGCATGGTGCGTCGCGGTATTGCAGCGGATCGCCGTCGACGCCGCGCAGACCGCTCACTGCGCAGGCGGTGCTCAGCATGTCGAAGCCGGGGTCGTCGTGGTCGAGGAGGTTGTCGAACCCTCGAGCGGAGAGCCGCCGGTGCAGCCGCTGGACATGTTGCTCGCGTGTGGTGGTGCCGAGCACCGGCGCGACGGCGATGTCGAGTGCCTCGAAGAGACCGCACAGCCGTAGCTGTTCGGCGACGTCTCCGACGACGAGCGTGGTGCGCAGCGGGATCTCGCGCCGGGCGGCCCAGACGGCCACCAGAATCATGAACGTGCTCTTGCCGGCACCGACCATGCCGGCCAGGTGCACCATGCCGGCCAGTTCGACCTCGTCGGCCTCGGTGTAGTCCGTTCCCGCGGCATTGCGGGGCGCGAACCTGACTCCCTCCAGCCGCTGTTCCCAGTGACCGGGATGCGGGACCTCCGCCTCGCGCTCGCGCTCGTCCATCCACCGGGCCGTTGCGCGCAGTTCGGTGCGGCACACGCTGAGTGGCTTGCCGCCCCCGGGCCGTCCTGCGGCAAGGTCGTGGCCTGGTGGGCTGGCACAGACGAGTTCCTCGGGAATGGTGACCGAGGCGTTGCGGCGGCGTTCCTGGAAGGAACTCGTACCTGCCGGGGCCGGTTTCAGGGCACGGGTGACCAGGTCCGGTAGCCGACTGAGAGCTTGGTCGTAGACGTCCATCCGGCGCCCGGCCACCATCGGCACCACGGGTCGGGGACCACCGGTGCTTCCGGTCGGCGGCGGCTCGTAAGCCCGCAGCCTGTTGGCGACTGACCAGTAGGCGTCCAGCGCCTGCCGCCAGGCGCGCCGCCGCAGCGGCCACAGGAGGTGCCGGGCGGCGGCGAGGGCCGTGCGCTGCCACGGATGTTGCGCCAGCCCGGCGTGTTGCGCGAACGGATAACCGCCGAACAGCGCATAGGCGTCCAGGGCATCCGCCGTAGGGGCAAGCCGTTCGAGCAGCCGCAGCCCCAGCTCGACACGGCACAACTCGACCGGACCAAACCCGTCCGGGGCACCGGCCTGGGGCCACTCGTCCCTCAACTCCCCTGCTACCGCCTCGCACCAGGCTTTCTCGTCACGCATCTGTGCCCTCCTGGCTGTCGGCGCGGGTGCCACGGCGCGACTCGGCCAGCCGCTGCCGGGCAGCCCGAGTCAATTCGTCGTCGGTGAGCAGGCGTACGGCAGCGGCCGCCGCTGGCCGGGCTCGCTGAAACGCCTGCTGATAGCCGGGGCGCTCGCGTACCCGGTAGACAGGCACCACCCAGAACGCCTCGTCGTACGGAGGCTCGGGCCGCACGGGGCGGGCGGCTCGGCCGAGGAAGGCCGGGTGCGCCCAGTCTTTGACGTCGACGGCCCAGCGGTGGCCGTCGGGGAAGACCACCAGCAGGTCGTAGGAGTCGAAACCGGGCCACATGGTGACGTCGAGGCCCAGACCGGTGAGCCGGTCCTCCAGTTCCACCTCGGCCAGTCCGGGCCCGGTGACGTGTCGGCGCAGCGGGCGCTCCAGCTGGTACACAGTGCCAGCGTGCGCCGCCTCGATCAGACGGCCGACCGGCGGGTCTCCCTGCCGTCGGCAGCGATCCCGCTCACACCACCACTCTCCGCCCGCAAGCGGCGTCAGCAGTGTTCCGCAGCGACCGCACACCGCGTAATAACCGTCCCGGCTCCAGGAAAGAGGGACCTCCGGGTAGATCAGGTCGATGAGCTCCCAGACCGGCTCCAGCGTGAAGTCGCCGTGCAGAGCGAAGAGTTCCTGAGCCGACAGCACCGGCCGCCGCACCAGCAGGCTACGGAACTCGGTGTATGCGTCCTCCTCTCCGTGGCTGCGGCAGCGATCCAAAGCGGTCCGCATTACCTGCTGATCTCGATGCCGCACAGCCGGGTCGGACGCCGAACGTTCCCATTCGCTCCACTCATGGCACAACTGGGTGGGGCGATGCGAGTACGGGTCGAGCAGAACGTCGTCCGGGCCGACAGCGTCCGACGGCAGTGACAGCGGCCAGTCCTCCAACGGGATGTCGGCACACCGCTGGACGAGTTCGGCAAGTGAGGCGGGTGGCCGGAGTCCGCCGCGCAGCCAGGCGACAACCGCCCGATCCAGGGCGAGTTGGACGACGGGAGGGTACGGAAGACAGAAGGCATCCAACCCAGTGGTGTGGTCCAGGACACACAGGGCCCGGGCCACCGTAGCCAGCAGCGGCACGCCGTCATGGGCAGCCCAGGCATCGAGCGTTTCGGCGGACGAATCGAAGGTGGCAAGGGGACTCGCAGGCACGGTTTCCACTCCAGGTGGTGCGACGAGCGACATGACGGAGACAACGGGAACTTCCCTCAACCTGCGGCAGCCACGCGCTCTTTACCAGTGGCACACCAGGACAGTGCCTCGCAGCCCGTGCAGTCGTAACCGGGCCGGGGCACCGCGTCGTAGCGGGTCTCGGCGGACCAAGGCACGGTGTACGAGGCAAGGACGGTACGGGCGTGCTCGACCGTGGCCTCATCGCCCGGATCGAACTCCTCAAGGGACACCCCGTCCGGGCGCAGGATCTCCAGTTCCACGCGGGACCGTCGCGAGTCGCCGCCAAGCATGCCAGCCTCCAGGAGCAGTACCGAGAGGGCGAGCTGCGGATGCTTCTCCAGCAGAACGGACCGACCGCCCGGTGGAAATGCGCTGGTTTTGGTCTCGCGAACGACCACGCCGCCGCGTTCCTCGTAGACCAGATCGCACGAGGCGATGACCATGACGTCGGACTGCGGGTCGTGGGCCGTCACTCGATGCTGCGGGCGGAACCCCGTCGCCGCTGGATTGTCGAGCGGGCACCGGGTGCGGTGGGCCCGGAGCATGCCGAGGGCGGGAGCCAGCTCATCGTCCGTGAGGCCGGGCAGGTGTGCGGGCAGAGGCACCTCGCGGCACGGCGGAGCGTCCGCCGAGGCATGCCTGCCGTTGAGCCAGCTGTCGACGGCCCGGCCTCTGCGCACGGCCTCGCTCTCCTGAACGGAGTTCGGCAGCTTGAGCACACGGGTCAGGTGATAGCGGGCGGGGCAGTCGCGGTGTGCTCTCAGGTCGCTGACCGATACCGTGCGCCGCTTGCGAGGCCGCGCAGGAGGTGGGAGCACGAGGAGAGCGGGCACCCGCGGTACGACGGAGCACTCGGGTAACACCTTGCAACCCGCGCAGTGGGTACCGGCGATGCGTTCGCGGCCGTCGAGGACACGGCCGAGCCGAGGCACGACGTGCTGCTCGTGCAAGTCCATGATCTCTTCAGCGCTCCAGTCCGCGAAGACGTCGGTCTCGGTTGTGCGCACAAGACGGACCCTGCCTTCGGTGAGGCCGGCGGAGTAGACCCGGACACGTTCTGGCCGCGGCGGTGGCGTCGGGTGCCTGAGGGCTGGGGAGTGGTGCTCGAAGGAAGGGATGCGGGCCGGAGTCCCGTAGTACAGGACAGAGGCGACAGCGGCGAGTTCGGGCAGCGGGAGACGCTCCTTGGCATTTCCCTTGGCGGGAATCACGAGTTCACGCAACATTGCGTCGTCCGAGACGTACTGCCGCCCCCAGACAGTGCGCTCGTAGTCGGTGATGCCGCGCTTGTCGGGTTCCTCGAGCGTGCGGAACGCGATCCATGCGTCCGAGGCGCGGAACGTGCGGGGGAGGTCGGCGCCGTTGCGGCTTCCCTGGTCCCTGCGGCGAGCGTCGAGGTAACGCTCCGCGGCCACCACCGACCAGGCCACGTGCTGCGGCAGGCACCGGGACCGGGTCCGGCGACACCGTTCCAGGGCTTCTTCGATGCTCTGCGCCGCACCGGACTCCAGTTGGTCGAGCAGTTCCTGCACAAGCGCGAACGGGAACTCCTCGCGTGGAGTCTTGGACGGAACCCGTTCCGCAGCGAACACGTCGCGGCGGACACTGAGAGCACGGTTCATCGGACAACCGGGCTCCTCGTCGCGCAGATGGCGGACAGGGATGCGGGCCAGGCGCCCGACGCCGACCGTACCGGGAGGGTTGACCCAGCGCTGCACAGTGCCGACTCCTTGCGGTCTCGACGGTGAGGGCATCACCGTGACAGAGATCTGTGAACAAAGTCAAGGCACGCAAGAATCTCCTGTAGCTTGGTGTCTGACGGTTCGCCAGGAGAGGCAGGGAGTGTGCGTGGTGGAGCCATGGCCGGCGGGGAAGAAGCTCGCGGGCAGATTCAGCCGCGCTGGCGAAGGCGCTTGGGGTGGCATGGGGGTTGTCTATCGGGCGACCGACGACAGGCATGCCGAGCGGCCGGTCGCGGTGAAGTTCCTGTGGCCTCGAGATCCGGAGGCCACCCTGCGCGGGTACCGGAATCCCACCCCACAAGAGCTACGGCGTTTCGACCGCGAGTGCGAAATGCACCAACGCTTCGGTGGCCGGGGCGTACCAGCCTTCGTCCACGCCGATCTCTCCCCGCCGCGCCCGTACCTCGCCACAGAGTACGTCGACGGCGATGACCTGCATGCTTTTCTCACCCGGAACAGGCCCACCCTGTCGGCTGCGGCGTGTGTGATCGTCCCGCTGCTGGAAGTACTCGGCCAGGTTCACGGCGCGGGCGTGGTGCACCGGGACGTCAAGCCGGCCAACATCCTGCTGGCCCGACGCGACGGCGTCGTATACCTCACCGACTTCGGCATCGCCTTGCCGAAAGATCCGGCGGCCACTCGGTACACCAACGGACGGACGCCCGGCACGATCGGCTACATGGCCCCGGAGGTCCACCGCGGCGAACGCAACCCGGGCCCGGAGGCCGACCTCTACAGTGTCGCCTGCATCGCGTTCCAGATGGTAACCGGACGGCTGGTCTTCGAGGCCGGCCACTCCGACTACGACTTGGCCCGCCTGCACTGCGAGGAGCGGCCGCCGCTGCTCAGCGACGACGTCCCCGGCCTGCCGTCCGAGATCGTGGACATTACGGACCGTATGCTCGCCAAGTCGCCCGCCGATCGGCCGCCTCTGGAACTGGCGCTTGAGACCTGGCGGCCCCTGCTGCCCTCGCCGGGCGACCCCCCTCCACGCCCGGCCCTCGACCCGGACCCGACCCTGCCCCATCGCTCCCCGGAGACCGCTGCGGCCCCGCTCTCGGAAGCACCACCGGCGGGTCCACGCCGCCCTCGGGTGCATCGCCGACCCGTTGGCGGTCCCACCCGGTCCGCGCTCCGAAATCTGTGCGCCGAGGCCGAGATCGAAATCGAACGCGGCGAACCGGACAAGGCTGTCGACGAGCTGACCGCCATGCTGCTGCGCGCCGAGCAATGCCTCCCTGGGGCGGTCCGCGAGGTGCAGAGCGCTCGCCTCGTCGTGGCCCGTGCTCAAATGCTGCGCGGAGAGACTGCCTCCGCGGGCCGCATCTGCCGGGATGTCGCCAGGCGGCTCGCGGACGCATCGGCCGGCACGGATACCGGTGAACTGCGAGCACGGGCGCGGCTCGGCGCGGTCCAAGTGATGACTGCGGAAAGGAGCCCGGTCCAGGCGGTGGCCGACACCTGGCTGGAGCTGGCCGAGGAACTCGCGTCATGGCCCGGACCAGGACCATCCCGCCAGACCGTGGAATTCTGCCGAGAGGTAGGAGTCGAAGTGAAGGAACTTGTTCTGGACGCGAGGCAAGGTGAAGTGTCCCCGGCGCTGCCGGAGGCAATCCGCAAGCTGCTGGATCGCCTGCCAGGGCCAGCTTGACGAACTCCGAGGAACCGGGGCCCTGCCTCTGCCTGGGCCCCGCCCCTCACTCCTCCGTCAGCCTGCCCTGGGCCAGCAGCCCCGACAGCATGGCAGACAGCACATCACCGTGCCTGCCCAGGTCGGCCACCGCCTCCCGGAACCGGACGAGTCGGCGGTGGACCTCCCCGATCCGCCGCTGCTGCGTCGCCGGCGCGCGCAGGACGCGCAGTCGGCGCACGTCGACCCGAGAGGAAGAAGAGGCACGCGTCCCTGCCCGCTGGTCGTTGCCCGGCGCGCTCAGACACGCGGCGAGGAAGAACGGGTCGAGCAGCGCAGGATCGGTACGCAGCCGGACGGTGTGGGCACCAAGCAGTCGCGGTCCGGCCGTCTCGACCCAGACCTCGAATCCGCCGGCCGCGGTCACGACCACGACATCGCCGAACGACGTCAGAATCCCCTGCCCCTCCGCCTCCAACTTGGCGGCCTGTGCCGCGGCAACCCATGGCTCCTCACCCCGTACGGCCCATGGGGTGACGACGGGCAGAGCATCCTCGGCCTGCGCTCCCTGCTGGATCAGATCGTCAGCGAGAACCTTGCCGGGCATCACGTCCAGAGCGCCGGAACGCTCCAGATCACCCACGAAGATGTAGCCGAAGTCGTCCGGCGCTGCGGCACTCGCCTCGTGTTCGCGAACTGCCTTGGCCACATCGTCCATGTCCAACAGCGCCCTGTCCCAGCCGGTCCAGGCGCGGCGCAGTTCCACCGGCCCCACGGACCGCTCGGTCACGGTACGGCGAGAGGGCGTCAGGTCGACCCCGTCACCGAGCAGTTCCGCGGTCGGCACCCGTGTGACGCCAGGTAGGTCACTGCCACGAAGGGCCGCCACGGTGCGCTCACGCAGACCGTCCCAGTCGACGGCCATGCCGCGGCTGGTGAGCGCGGTCGTCCGGCAGCCCGCGGCGTCGACGAAGGTCACCTCGTCCGCGGAGTGTTCACGGGGCGTCGCCAGCAGCCACAGGTGCAACCCCACCCCATGCGGCGGCGCGCTCCCGGGCGGCAGCGCGACTACGGCTCGCACGGCTCCGGTGCGCACCAACCCCGCCCGAATTCGCCGTCCGGCCCGGCGCGAAGCGACACCCGGTGGTAGGACCAGCACTGCTACTCCCCCAGGTTCCAGCACGGACAGACAGTGCTGCACCCACGCCAGCTCAGGCTCGGTCCGTGGTGGCGTGCCATACGTCCAGCGAGGATCGGTCGCCAGTTCCTCGTGTCCCCAGGAACGCTCGTTGGACGGTGGATAGCTCAGAACCACGTCTGCACGGGAGGCGTGCTGCAGCGGGGCATCAAGCAGTGTGTCCCCAGACTGCACGTATCGCTCACAGCCCGGGAACTCCAGAGCCAGCCTGGCTCGGGTCAGGCGAGCCACAGCGGCATCGTTGTCAACACCTGCCATCACGGGCGGAGATACCTGCCCCGACCATCGCCGACCGGACGCAGCCAGGAGCGAACCCATTCCGCACGCAGGATCCAGCACCCGTCGCACCGGCTCACTGCCGTCACGGAGTTCGGCCGCCAGAGCCACCATGGTGTCGGCCAGTTGGCGGGGAGTAACGATCAACTGACGTACGTGAACAGCGTGCCAACGATCCAGCAGCACGGCGAAGGCTTCCTTCGACGACTGACGAAGGGCCAGCCGCACGACCTCGTCCTCCACCCTCCGGTCGGCAGCACTGGGTTCCGGGGCTCCGCGCGGCGGGTTCATCGCCGGGATCGCCAGGCGCTCCCCCGCCGAAGCCAGTAGATGGGCCATCCTGTCCCGGTCGCCGAGGTCCTCAATCCGCGGCCAGAGACGGTCCCAGCCACTGGAGGACTCGTCGATCTTGCCGTGCCGTAGAAGCCAGAACTCCGCATCCGCCAGGGAGAACATGGGGCTGGCGTCAGTGCCGCCGACCGGCTTGGGGAAGTCGCTGTGCCGCCGCCTCCAGTTGCTCACGGCGGCACGACCGACTCCGGCAAGCCGCGCGATCCCCGCAAGGCTGAGCGTGACCGGTTCATCATGCTGCTCCATGGTCTCTCGTTTCAGGGATGGTCCAGCTGGATAAGGCGGGCAACGACGCACCCAAGGCATGGTGCAGCCGACGAGCGAAGCCTACGCGTTGACTGTGTCAATGCACTCAGCCCCAGGGTGCACGAGAGCCGTGCCCAAAAGCGAGCCGCACGCACCGCTGCTATTCCCGACGCCATGCCCGCTCCGAAGCAGATGCCACAGCGGAAGGGCAGATGCCTGGATTCAGTGGACGATCCGCCGGGACAGCTCAGTGCATGGATCCCCGGCCGCTCCGCCACCAAGCTGATCGTGGCCTGGCGCTCCGGGAGCTCACGAACCCTCGTGCGGTTCGTTCCGGCCGTGCATGCGTTGACCGTGCCGAAGTCATGACCAGGTCCCCGGCTTCGACTGGATGAACTGGGCCCGGCAGCAGAACCCACTGGCCGACCCTGTAGTCGAGGCCACCGGGGACAGCCCCGTGGACAGGTTCGCCTCTATCATCGTCCGGTCTTCGAGAACATCATCGCGGTCCCCTCAGCCGCACGCTCAAAAATCGCCACACACTCCAGATGATGCGTCACCGGCAGCAGATCGGCGAACTACTCATGCGCGCGTCACTGACCGCCCCGCCGTTCCGGCCCGTCAGGGCTCCATTTCCGGAGGTATGGCTTGAGTTCCTCCGGCGTAGGTTCGCGTGTGTCCGGCATCTTCGGAAGCTCGCTAAAGGGGTCGATCGACCTCACGTACGCCCTTGCCCACTCCAACCAGCGCCGGGCCTGACTCAGAGCCGGCCCGTCCACGACGCCGTGAAGCTCGCCAATACGACGTTCCAATGCCGTGCAGTATGCGCTGAGGGCAGCAGACTCCTGCCAGCGCCCGGCCTCTTCGCGTAGTGCCTGGGCAAGTTGTTCGCGAACAGCCTGTCCTTTCGCCACCTCCACGGCCGCTCGCGAGCGAACTTCGCGTTCCACAATGGCCTGCTGCTCGTCCTGCCTGCGCCGAGCGTCTTGTGCCGCTCGTACCTCGATCTCTCCAAGGACCGCGTCAAGGGCCTCTTCGAGCGTCCGGGTCTTCCGATCTCGCCAGCGGCCGGGCCGGTCGGTCAGGCCATGAGCGAGCTCCACGACGAGGCGAGAGGAGCGGTCGGGATCCAAGGACTGCGGGAACTCCTGCCTGACACTGACGGTGTAAGCGAAACCGTCGACAGCAACGTCCACCCCGCCCTCGCGTGGATGGAAGAACGAGTGGGCCTTCCGCACCTCGTACCCTCGCCGGACCGCCTCAGCCGACAGTCCCTGCAGCAGAAGAAGCGACCTTCGACGGAGCACAGAAGGCATGACGAGTCGGCGCTCATCGTCTTTGAGCGCGGTCACGATCGGATGGAGGTTCCCCAGCCGTGAGAGAACGGGAACCGGATCCCCGCCCTCCTTCGGCCGTTTACTCCGCGCATTGGGATGCGGGCCATCCGCAAGGAGCAGCTCCAGCCCCGGCCCACCATACGGAACCTTCTCAATGCGCTTGCCCGCTGGTTCCAGGCCGTGCCGTTTCGCATAGTTGACGACACGCCGCCACTCCGCGACCTCGTCGTCATCAGGGTCGGTGATCCGAACGCGGCCCTCGGCGACGAGCCGCTCGATCAGCTCATGAGCCTTCGCCCGCCGGGCCCGCGCGAACGGGCCTCTCACTGTAGGGCGTCCGAGGGCTGGCGGACGTTGCCGGCTCACCGCCACCAGCGACCGCAGAGTCGTCGTCGATCATCAGGACCCCACCATCCCGCAAGGCATCGGCCGAGCGCCAGTCACTCGACATCCAGGCTCCACCACCTTCGCTGGAAACGAGGCCGTTCGACTGCCCGCACGCCCGTACAGAGCCGAAAGACACCCGTCAGCAGTGGGAGTCCCCTGGGACTTTTCTGGGACTTCCGGTCCCATCAAGCGGCACGAGCGTGAAACAGCCGAAAGGTCATTTACGCAGGTCATCGACCACAAGTCACTCATCGTGGCAGGTCACCGCGTTCCCTGGTCTCTTCCGGGACATCTGAGGACCCCCGGTGAGCCCCGCGCCCGCCCCGGTCCGCGACTGCGGGTGGGGGGCGGGCGCGGGTGCGTTCCGGCGATCCCGGTTCAGGCCGGTGTCATCGGCGTGGGCTCGACGCGGCCGCCCCCGGCCGGTACCGCCGCGCAGACCGCGAACGTGACGCCGAAGAGGCCGAGGACTATCGCCAGGTATCCCTTGGTCTGGGCGGCCGACTGGCGGGAGGCGACTTCGCGGGACCAGAGGGCGGCGTCCTTCTGGGTCCGGGCCGCGTGCTCGAAGTAGCACTTCTGGAAGAGCTGGTCGGGTGGGGTGCCCTCCTCCCTGTACTTGCAGTCGGCGTCCTCGAAAAGGGACACCGGGCTGCCGTACTCGTCCAGGGGCTTGTCCGGGACCTTCGAGGAGCCGGACATCGCGACCGCGGCGAGGATCACCGCCGCGGTCATGCTGAGCATCGCCATGACGATGCAGAAGACGGCTCCGGCGTTGCGTCCTTGGGATGACATGAGCATGAGACTAGCCAGGCCCCCGGACCCGCCGTCAGCCGCCTTCCGGGGCGCTCAGACCAGACGCAGACTCCCCCGCGCCGTCGCCGCCGAGCTCGTGCCCGTGTAGACGTCGATGCGGCCGCGCTCCAGGACATACGTGCCCGACGGGTCGTTGGTCCAGTAGCCGAGGTCCTCCGCGCCCAGCGTGAAACGCAAGCGGCGCTCCTCGCCCGGGGCCAGGGTGACGCGTTCGAAGGCGCGCAGCCGGCGTACCGGCTGGACGATGGACGCCGCGACGTCGTGGATGTACAGCTGGACGACCTCGTCTCCGGTGCGGTCACCGGTGTTGGCGACGGGGACCGTGACCTCGACGGTCTCGCCGCGTTCCAGGGCGTCCACCGCGATCTCGGCTCGGCTGAGCTGCGGTTCACCGGTGGTGAAGGTGGTGTAACTCAGCCCGTGGCCGAAGACGAACTGCGGGCCGTCCGGCAGGTCCAGGTACTTGGAGACGTACTTCTCGGCCTCGTCGTAGGGGCGGCCCGTCGACTCGCGGTTGTAGTAGAACGGGATCTGGCCGACCGTCCGGGGGAAGGAGACCGGCAGCTTGCCCCCCGGGTTGACCGCGCCGAACAGGATGTCGGCGACCGCGTTCCCCGCCTCGATGCCCGCGTGCCACGCCTCCAGGACGGCCGGGGCCCGGTCCACCCAGCCGCCGATGGTGAGCGGGCGGCCGTTGACGAGGACGACGACGAAGGGCTTGCCGGTGGCCGCGACCGCCTCGATGAGCTGCTGCTGGCCGGCGGGGAGGCCGATCTCGCTGCGGGACGCGGCCTCGCCGCTGATCGCGGAGTCCTCGCCGACCACGACGACGGTGACGTCGGCCGCCCAGGCGGCTGCCGCGGCCATCGCCGGGTCGCCGCCGGAGTGCCGGACATCGGCGTCCGGCGCGGCCGCGCGGATCGCGTCGAGCACGCTGACCGTCTCGAACACCAGCCGGCCGGGGCCCGCCCAGGTGCCGTGCTGGTCCGTGGAGTCGGCGTGCGGGCCGACCACGGCGATCGTGCCGCCCGGCTTCAGCGGCAGGACACCGCCCTCGTTCTTCAGGAGCACCATCGACCGGGCCGCGGCCTCCCGCGCGGCGGCCCGGGCCTCGGCGGTGGGGCCGGTGATCTCCGCCGCCTCGTCGGTGTACGGGTCGTCGAAGAGGCCGAGGGCATACTTCAGGCGCAGGATGCGGGTGACCGCGTCGTCCAGGCGTTCCATGCTGATGCGCCCCGCGTCGAGCAGGTCCGGGCCGTGGTCCGCGATGTGCGTGGACACCATCTCCATGTCCAGGCCGTGCGTGAGGGCGAGTTCGGCCGCGTGGGCCGCGTCCTCGGCGTAACCGTGCGCGACCAGTTCCATCACGCCCGTGTAGTCACTCACCACGAAGCCGTCGAAGTCCCACTCGCCCTTGAGGATGCTGTTCATGGTGTGGCTGTTGGCGTGCGCCGGAACGCCGCCCACGGTGTTGAACGCGGCCATCACCGTCGCCGCGCCCGCGTCCAGCGCCGCCTTGAACGGCGGCAGGTAGTGGTTGCGCAGGCGCTGCTCGGAGATGTCCACGGTGTTGTAGTCCCGGCCGCCCTCGGCGCCGCCGTAGGCCACGAAGTGCTTGGCGCAGGCCGCGACGTGTTCCCCGGTCCGGAGGCCCGATCCGTCGGCCGGTCCCTGGTATCCGCGCACCTTCGCCACGGCGAGCACCGCGTTGAGGTGGGGGTCCTCGCCGCTCGATTCGGCGATCCGGCCCCAGCGCGGCTCGTTCGTCACGTCCATCATCGGCGAGAACGTCCAGCGCACGCCCTGCGAGCGGGTCTCGGCGGCGGACACCCGGGCGTCGGCCTCCGCCACGGCCGGGTCGAAGGCCGACGCCTGCGCGAGCGGGATCGGGAACGTCGTCCAGAAGCCGTGGATCACATCGAGGCCGAAGAGCAGCGGGATGCCGAGCCGGGACTCCTCCACGGCCAGGCGCTGGAGGTCGTTGGTCCACTTCGCCCCGTGCAGGTTCAGCACCGAACCGAGCCGCCCGGCCCGGGCCAGCGCCTCGATCTCCTTCGTCTGGCCGCCGCCCGGCCCCGTGTCCCCGGTCCAGGTCAGCTGCTGGATCTGGCCGAGCTTCTCCTCGGTCGTCATCCGGCCGAGGAGTTCCTTGACCTTGTCGTCGTGCGATCGGAGCATGTCGGGTCCTTCTCAACCGGGTAGCGGGGGCGAGCGGGGCTCCCTGCGGGAGCCTTGCCGGACGGAACAACGGCGGGCTAACGTCGCTCGCAGCAGAATGTAAGCGCATTCAGGCGCAGGGGCAAGGAATCCTGGTCCCTCGTGACGGAATCGATGAGTCAGCACGGGAGACATCCATGGCCAACAGCGCGTCGGCCCTGCGCGTCATGAGCTTCAACCTCCATGTGGACTGGGACGGTTCGCCCCGGCCCTGGTCCGCGCGCCGGGAGGCGGTGGCGGCGGTGCTGCGTGCCGAGCGGCCCCATCTGCTCGGCACGCAGGAGGGCCGCCCGCACCAGATCGCGGACGCGCTCGCCGACCTCGGGCCCGGTTACGCGAGGACCGGCCGGGACCGCGATGGCGACGGGGCGGGCGAGCACATGGCCGTCTTCCACGACCGCACCCGCCTGGACGCCCTGGAACACGGCGACTTCTGGCTCTCGGACACGCCTGATGTGCCCGCCTCCGAGACCTGGGGCGGCGCCTGCCCGCGCATGGCGACCTGGGTCCGCTTCCGGGACCTGGCCGCCGGGGGCGAATTCCTCGCCGTGAACACCCACCTGGACCATGTGAGCGCTTACGCGCGCGCCCGTGCGGCCCGGCTGCTCGTGGAGCGGTCCGCCGCGCTCGCGCCCGGTCTGCCGGTCGTCCTCACCGGTGATTTCAACACGCCGGCCGATGACTCCGAGGTGCACGGCGCGCTGCTCGCGAAGGGCGGCCTGGTGGACACCTGGGACCGCGCCGAGGAGCGCGGGCCCGCGTACGGCACCTTCCACGACTACCGCGCGCCGGTCCTGGACGGTCCGCGCATCGACTGGATCCTCGCCTCGCGCGGTACGCGGGTATGGGAGGCATCAGCGGTGCCGCCGGAGGCCGTGGCTCCGAGCGATCACCTGCCCGTGCGCGCCCGGATCCAGCTGCCGCCGGCGCCCGTGGCGCGCTGAGCCGGCACTCCCGTACGCCTGAGCACCGCCCCGTAGTACGCCCGTAACCCTTAACGGAGGAACCCGTATGCCGTCCCCCCGCCCGGCGACCGAATGGCTCGCCGACGCCGTGCTCTACCAGATCTACCCGCAGTCCTTCGCCGACTCCGACGGCGACGGGATCGGGGACTTCGCGGGGATCGAGGCGCGGCTCGATCATCTCCAGTGGCTCGGGGTGAACACCGTGTGGTTCAACCCGTGCTTCGTGTCGCCGTTCGACGACGCCGGCTACGACGTGGCCGACTACCTCAACGTCGCCCCGCGCTACGGCACCAACGAGGACCTGGCCCGGCTCACCGAGGCCGCCGGCCGACGGGGCATCCGCGTCCTGCTCGATCTGGTCGCCGGGCACACCTCCGACCAGCACCCCTGGTTCCAGGCGTCCGCGAACGACCCGGCCGACCAGCGGTACATCTGGGCCGGCACCGAGCAGGCGCCGCCCGGGTTCGTCGCCTCGCCCGGCAGCCGGTCCGGGTTCTACCTGCCGAACTTCTTCGAGTCGCAGCCGGCGCTCAACTTCGGCCACGCGCGCAGGGACCCGGCGGAGCCCTGGCGGCTGCCCGTCGACGCCGAGGGGCCCCGGGCCAACCGGCAGGCGCTGCGCGAGATCATGGACCACTGGCTGGCCATCGGCCTGTCCGGGTTCCGGGTCGACATGGCCGCCTCGCTGGTCAAGGACGACCCGGGGCACGCCGAGACCGCGAAGCTCTGGACGGAGCTGCGCGGCTGGCTCGACCGGGCGCACCCGGGCGCGGCGCTGCTCTCCGAGTGGGGCGACCCGCAGGTATCCGTCCCCGCCGGGTTCCACGCGGACTTCTTCCTGCAGTTCGGTCCGCGCGGCGACGGGCTGCCGCTCCGGTCGCTCTGGAACAACTGGGAGGGCACCGTCAGCGAGCCGTGGGAGCCCCTGGAGCCGTACTTCGGCGCGCGGGGCGAGGGCGGTTTCGCCACCTTCCTCGACGCCTGGCGCGAGGCGACGGAGATCATCGGTGACGCCGGGTTCATCTCGCTGCCCACGTCCAACCACGACTTCTCGCGCCTCGCCACGGGTCCTCGTACCGCCGAACAGCTGCCCCCCGCCTTCGCGTTCCAGCTGACCTGGCCGACGCTCCCCGCGATCTACTACGGGGACGAGATCGGCATGCGGTACGTGCCCGGCACGCCCACCCGCGAGGGCAGCCGGCTGGGTCCGCGTTACGACCGGGCCGGGTCCCGTACGCCCATGCAGTGGGACGACTCGCCGAACGCCGGCTTCTCCACCGCACCCGCCGACGCCCTGTACCTGCCCCTCGACCCCGACCCGGGCCGTCCCACGGTCGCCGCCCAGCGCGCCGACGAGGACTCCCTCCTCCACCTGGTCAGGCGCCTGATCGCGCTCCGCAGGGCCACCCCGGAGCTGGGCGGCGGAGGCTCCACGGAGGTGCTGCACGCCGGCTATCCGCTGGTGCACGTCCGGGGCGGGCGCTACCTGGTCGTGGTCAACCCGCGCTCCGGGGCCGCCGAGACCGCCGCGCCCGCCGGCCGGGCGACCGCTGTGGAGGCGCGCGGGGTCACCGTCGCGGGGGGCCGCGTCCGCGCCGAGGGCTTCGGCTTCGGGGTCTTCGCGCTCGACGCGGGCTGACCGGTTCCGCCCCCGCCCCGGTCCGGGGCGGGGGCGGAAGCCGTACGTCAGCCGGGGGTGTCCCCGTAGTGCGCTTGCAGTGCGGCCAGTTCGGCGGTCAGCTCCGCGACGAGGTCCCGGTACTCCGGGTCGTCGTACCGGTTGTGCAGCTCGTCCGGGTCGGCGACCAGGTCGAACAGCTCCCACTCCGGGGCACGGGACTCGTCCCTCGCGCCGGGCTGTCCCGAGCCGTGGCCCGGGTAGTGGATCAGTTTGTGGGTGTGGGTGCGGACGCCGCAGCAGGCCTGGACGTTGTGGCAGACGTCCAGGTGCTCGAAGTAGCGGTAGTACACCGACTGCCGCCAGTCGTCCGGCCGTTCGCCCCTGAGCAGGGGAACGAGGCTGCGGCCCTGCATGCGTGGATGCGCTTCCACCCCGGCCAGGTCCAGGATCGTCTGGGCGTAGTCGACGTTGATCACGAGCTCGTCGCAGCTGCTGCCCGGCGGGGTGACGCCCGGCCACCGCACCACCAGCGGGATCCGCAGCGACGGCTCGTACATGAACCGCTTGTCGAACCACCCGTGTTCGCCCAGGTAGAAGCCGTGGTCGGAGGTGTACGCGACCGCCGTGTTCCGGTCCAGGCCGGCGAGGTCCAGGTAGTGCAGGACCCGGCCGACGTTCTCGTCCAGCGCCGCGATGACCCGTAGGTACTCCTTGATGTAGCGCTGGTAGCGCCACTCGCGTTCCTCGCGCTCGCCCAGACCCTCGGGGACGGGTGCCCTGAGGTCCGACGGAAGCAGGTCACGCATCCGCATCTCCGCCTCGGCGGCCGCGCTCGCCCGGTGGCTGTAGTCGTCGTGGAGGGTGCTGGGGGCCGGTGGGTGCACGTCCTCGTACAGGTGGCGGTGGCGTTCCGCGGGTTCGAAGGCGCGGTGCGGGGCCTTGTGCTGGATGAAGAGCGCGAAGGGCTTGGCGCGGTCCCGGCGGTCGAGCCAGTTGAGCGCGAGGTCGGTGATGAGGTCGGTGACGTAACCGGTGTGCTGCCGCTCCCCGTCGCGGGTGACGAACGTCGGGTCGTGGTAGACGCCGTGCTCCGGCAGCACCTCCCAGTGGTCGAAGCCGACCGGGTCGGAGTTGCCGCCGTGGCCCAGGTGCCATTTGCCGATGATCGCGGTCTGGTAGCCGGCCTCCTGGAGCATGCTCGGGAAGGAGGGCTGGGTGGCGTCGAACTTCTGGCCCTCCTGTTCGAGCGTCGTCATGCCGTTGACGTGGCTGTAGGTGCCGGTCAGCAGCGAGGCGCGGGCGGGCGAGCAGATCGAGTTGGTGCAGAAGGCGTTGTCGAAACGCATGCCCTCGGCGGCCAGCCGGTCGACGGCGGGCGTCCTGTTGATGACGCTGCCGTAGGCGCCGATCGCGGGTACGGCGTGGTCGTCGGTCATGAAGAACACGAGGCCGGGGCGCTGCTGCCCCTGGGTGCCGGTGGTGCTCATGGCCCGGGGTCCTCCTTGGCTGGTGCGGGGCGGGTCCGGTCGCGGGCGAGCCGCAGCGTGCGGCTGCCCGGCATGGGCAGGTCGAGGGTGGTGCGTACGAGACCGTCCGGGCCGGTGTGCGCGAGGGCTTCGGGACCCGTGTCGCCGGCGGCGCGCATCCGGTAGCACGCGCCCGGTTCGAGCCCGGCGACCTCCACGGTGACGCGGCGGCCCAGCACCGGGACCGGTACGGCGCAGGGCCGGTCGGCGGCGGCGTTGACCACGCGCACCTCGACCGTGCCGTGGCGCGCGGTGGCCGTCGCGGTCACCAGGGCGCGGGCCCCGTCGCCGGTGAGGTGCGCGGGGTGGTGCGGGGCCCCGGCGTCGATCCGGACCCGTACGCCGGCGGGGGCGCTGCCCGGGGCGAGCGCGCAGCCGCGCACGGGGCCGGGCAGCGGCGGCTCGGGGCCCTCGGCCGTGCGGGGCGCGATCCGGTACCAGTAGCCGCGCCCCGGCTCGGCGTGCGTGTCCGCGTAGGGCGGGAGGACCGGGCCCCGGTACAGGGGTGCGTACGGTCCCTCGTAATGGTCGGACCGGAGTACGAGGTAACCGGCCGTCCCCGGCGCCGGCGCCCAGTCGAGCAGCACATGGCCGGTGCCGTCCCGGGACCGCAGGACCGTGCGGTGCGCGGGCGGTACGCCCGCCGGGGCGAGGCCGGGGCGCCCGTTCACTTCAGGCCGGAGGTCGCGATGCCCTGGGTGAAGTGCCGCTGGAGGGCGATGAAGACGGCGACGACCGGGAGCACCACGAGGAAGGCGCCGGCCATCAGCACACCGTTGGACCCGGCGGCCTTGGTGGGGTCGGTGGCGAAGGTGGCGAGGGCGACCGGCAGGGTGTACTTGTCCGGGTCGTTGGTCGCGACGAGCGGCCACAGGAAGTTGTTCCACGAGCCGAGGAACACGAAGATCGTCAGGGTGGCGAGGGCGGGCTTGACCAGCGGGATCACGATCCGCCAGAAGATGTACCACTCGCCGGCTCCGTCGATGCGGGCCGCTTCCAGGAGTTCGTCGGGGATCGCCGACATGAACTGCCGCATGAGGAAGACCCCGAACGCGCCCGCCGCGAACGGCAGGATGAGCCCCGCGTAGGTGTCGAGCAGGCCCATCCTGCTCATCATCACGAACTGGGGCAGCAGCATCAGGTTGCCCGGCACCATCAGGGCGCCCAGCACGATCGCGAGCACGCCCCGCTTGCCGAAGAAGTTCAGCTTGGCGAGCGCGTAGCCCAGCATCGAGCAGAACACCAGGTTGCAGAGGGTCACCACGACGGCGACCACCGCGGAGTTGAGGAAGTTCCGCGCGATGTCCATCAGGTCGAGCAGTTCGCGGAAGTTCGCGAGGGTCCACTCGGTGGGGATCCAGACCGGCGGGCTGGCGCCCAGGTCCTGCGGGGTCTTGAAGGCGGACACCGCCATCCACAGGAAGGGCGCGGCCATCACGATCAGACCCAGGGCGAGCAGGGTGTACGTGAGGGCCGAGGTACCCGGCCTGCGCGAGGTGGCGGTGCGCCCCCGGCCCGGTGCGCTCTTGGTGGGGAGGTCGGTGGCGCTCATCAGGTCTTGTCCTTCAGCAGGCGGAACTGGAGCAGCGTGACGGCCAGGACGATCGTGAACAGGACGTAGGCCATGGCGCTCGCGGAGCCCATGTGGAAGAAGCTGAACCCTTCCTTGTACATGTGCAGCGACACGGTGAGGGTGCTGTCGCCCGGTCCGCCGTCGGTCATCACGAAGGGTTCCTCGAAGACGTTGAGGAAGCCGATGGTGGTCATCACCGCGACGTAGAGCATGGTGGGCCGCAGCAGGGGGACAGTGATCCGGCGGAACTCCTGGAAGGCGCCGGCGCCGTCCAGCTCGGCGGCCTCGCGGACCTCGGCCGGGATGGCCTGGAGGCCGGCGAGGAAGAGGACCATCGCGGTGCCCATGTTGCGCCAGACCGCCATGACGATCAGGGAGGGCATGGCGAGGGCCTTGGAGGCGAGGAAGTCGGGCGTGGAGAAGCCGAGCTGCGCGCCGAGTCCGGCGATCAGGCCCTCCGAGGGGTCGAGTACGAACCGCCAGATGACGGCCACCGCGACGATGGCGGTGACCACGGGGACGTAGAAGCCGACCCGGAAGAAGGTGCGGAGGCGGTCGATGCCGGAGTTGAGCAGCACGGCGGCGGCCAGGCCGCTGCCGATGGTGAGCGGGACGCCCAGCACCACGAAGTAGCAGGTGTTGAAGAGCGCCTTCATGAACTTCGGGTCGTCGAACAGCGCGGTGTAGTTGTCCAGACCGACGAAGTTGGCGTCGAACGGGTGGGTGACGTTGCGCAGCCCGAAGTCGGTGAAGCTCATGACGAACGTGGCGACGATCGGGAACGCCATGAAGGTCAGGAAGAGGGCCAGGAAGGGCGTCGAGTAGAGCCAGCCGGCGAGGTTCTGCCGGGAGAGCCGGTCGGGGCGGAGCTCCTCCTGCTGCGGTCCGGGAGGGCCGCCGGCCTGGGCCGGGACGCGGTCCGGGCCGGCCCCGGCCCGGGTGGCGGCGGTCTTCACCGGGAGATCAGCCCCTCCGTGGTCGCCTGGAGCTTCTTCGCCTCGGCGGCCGGGTCACCGCCCTGCGCGATCTTCTCCAGGGTGGACTCGATGGCGGCGGCGATCTCGTTCCACTTCTCCAGGGCCGGGATCTCCTTGCCGGTGTCCAGGGCCTGGCGGAAGACCTTCAGGCTGTCGGCCTCGGCGCTGTCCTTGATCTCCGGCAGGTCGTAGGCGGCCTTGTTCGCGGGCAGCGACCTGGTCGCGCCGTACCAGGCGGCCTGGGTCTCGGGGGTGGTCAGGTACTGGGTGAACTTCTCCGCGGCGGCCTTGTGCTCGCTGTCCTTGAAGGTCACGAGCGAGGAGCCGCCGACCCAGGAGACGGATCCCTTCGGGCCCGCGGGCAGCGGGGCGGTCTTCCACTTGCCCTTCAGCTGGGGCTGCTGCTCGTTGAGGTTCTGGACCATCCAGGGGCCGGACATGAACGTCGGCTCCTCGCCCTTGGCGAAGGTCTTGGCCACGTCCGCGCCGGGCACGAAGTTCTTCTTGGCGAGCCCGTCCTTGAAGTAGCTTCCCCACGTCTCGAACGCCTTCACGGCCTCGGGGGAGCCGAGCGCGGACTTGCCGTCCGCGTCGACCAGGCTGCCGCCCTCCGAGTACAGGAACTGGAGCCAGCTCTGCCAGGCGCCGGTGTTGCCGGGCTGGAGCGCGGTGCCCCACTGGGCGCCGCCCTTCTTGTACGCCTCGGCGAGCTTGTGGTGGTCGTCCCAGGTGACGGGGGCCTTGTCGATGCCGGCCTGCTCCGCGAGGTCGGTGCGGTAGTAGAGGCCGCGTACGTCGGCGTACCACGGGACGCCGTAGGCGGTGCCGTCCACCACGTTGCTGTTCCAGGTGGCGGGGAAGAAGTCGGACTTCTTGAAGGTCTTGGTGTTCACCGGCTCCAGCACGTCGAGCGCGATGTACTGCCCCATCATCGTGGAGCCCATCTGCGCCATGTCGGGAAGCTCCCCGGCGGCCGCGGCGGCGGTCATCTTCTGCCCGACGACGTCCCAGCCGATCGGCGTCACCTTGACGGTGATGTTCGGGTTGGCCTTCTCGAAGTCCTCGGCGACCGTGGCGAGCCGCTTGGCCTCCTCGCCCATGCCCCAGACGGTCAGGGTCTGCTTGGCGTCGGCGGACTGCTGCGCGCCCCCGCCACCGCCGCAGGCGGTGAGGGACAGCGCGGCGGCCACTGCGACGGAGATACCTATGACGGTCTTGGCGGGGCGTGCCATGGAGCTCCTCCTCGAGCTGTGTATGCGCTATCTGAAAGCGCATACAGGACTCTGCAATACGGGTCAGGATCGCTCAAGGGGGATGGGATAACGCTTGGATAACGCGGGGGGTTGACCAGGGCGTACGTGAGGGGGTTCGCGCCGCGTGTACGAAAATGGGCGCGCGGGGTCCGCGTACGCCCCTGACCTGGGCGCACGGGCCCGTTCCCCGCCTCTACGCCGACGCGTCCGCCGGGCAGCCGCAGCTGCGGCGCAGCACCGCCGAGACGGGCAGGAGCCGCTCCTGCGGGGGTCTGTCGCGCTCGGCGAGCCGGGCCACCAGCAGCTCGACGGCCTCCACACCCAGCAGGCCCATGGGCTGCCGGACCGTCGTGAGCGTCGGCCGTACGAGCCGGCTGAGCGGGATGCCGTCGAAGCCGGTCACGGCGATGTCCCCGGGCACGTCGATGCCGCGCGCCTCCAGGGCGTGCAGCGCGCCGACGGCCATCTGGTCGTTGGCGAACACCAGGCCCTGGGGCCGGGGCCCCTCCCCCGCCGCCCCGAACAGGGTCTCCACCGCCTGGCGTCCGGCGGCCTGCGTGAGGTCGCCCCGCAGGTCGGGGGCGTTGGGCAGCGGGAGGCCGGCTTCGAGGTGGGCGGCCTGGTAGCCGAGGAACCGGGCCTCGCCGTCCGGGGAGTCCTCCGGCCCGCCGACGAACGCGAGCCGCCGCAGCCGGTGCGGGCCGAGCAGGTGCCTCGTGATCTGCAACTGCCCGTCGAAGTTGGCCACCTTCACGTGGTCGATGCCGTCGTACGGCTCCCCCGCCAGCAGCACGACCGGAACCCGCCGGGCCACCATCTCCAGGGTCTCGTCGGGCACCGCCTGGGCGAGGACGGCGAGCCCGTCCACCCGGCCCGCGACCTCGGTGAGCCGGGCGCCCGCGTCGTCGGCGTGCGAGGAGGCGATGAGCAGCGCGTAGCCGTGGCGTCTCGCGGCCCGCTCCATGCCCCTGATGACCTCGTCGGAGTAGAGGGTGACCTCGCCGGGGTCGGCGGCGGGCACGCTGTCGGCCTCCGCGTCGTGGAAGTCCGGGTAGCACAGGCCCAGGACCCCGGTGGAGCGGCTGGCGAGGCCGCGGGCGCTGCCGCTGGGCACGTACCCGAGTTCGCGTGCGCTGGCCAGCACGCGTTCGCGGGTCTCCCCGCGCACCGACTCCGGGCTGCGGTACACCCGCGACACCGTGGCGATGGAGACCCCCGCCCGCTCGGCAACGTCGTACACCGTCGGAGTACTCATCGCGCCACGTCACCTCTCTTCCGCTGTGGTGGAGAGATGTTCCCACATGCGGTGGCGGTTCATGGAAGCGCATTCACCGGAGTGGGCGGCGACGCCGGGCGGAACGGAATTCGTCTGGCGTTCGCGAGCCGTCCTTCGGGACGTAGGCGTGACGTTCGGCCGGGACCGGGACCGTCGGGGCCGCCCACCTCCTCACCACCTCAGGATGGAATCCGTGACTGCACCGCTCCCCCGCCCATGGCGGCCCCGCGCTCTCGCCCGCTTCCTCGTCGCCGCGCCGCTGCTGGCCGCCGGTGCGCTGACCGGTGCGCCGGCGGCGCACGCGGCCCCGGCCGACGACGTGCGCATCAACGAGGTGGTGACCACCGGCGACGTGAACGACTCGGTCGAGCTGTACAACAAGGGCACCTCGTCGGTCGATGTGTCGGGCTGGATCCTGAAGGACGACGACGCGTCCCACACGTACAAGGTCCCCTCCGGGACCACGCTGGCACCGGGTGGTTTCCGGGCGTTCGACGTCAGCGGCGCGTTCGGGCTGGGCTCGGCGGACCAGGCCCGGCTGTATCTGGCGGACGGCAAGACGCAGGTGGACGGCTTCTCCTGGAGCCAGCACTCGGACCCGTCCTGGTCGCGCTGTGCCGACGGCACGGGGTCCTCCGCTCAGGCGGACTCGGTGACGCTGGGCGCCGCGAACGACTGCGGTACGGGTGGGGGCTCGACGTCCCCCGTGGCGTGGCCCGGTGGCAGCTCGGTCGCCACCGCGGACGGCTCGAACGTGTTCGGCGAGGACCTGAGCGGGCTCTACCAGGACGGCGGGGTGCTGTGGGCGGCGCAGAACAGCGGCAAGCTGTGGCGCCTGGTGCGGGACGGGTCCGGCGGATGGAAGCCGGACACCGCGAACGGCTGGTCCTCCGGCAAGACCCTGCGCTTCCCGGGCGGCTCCGGCAGCCCGGACGGTGAGGGGGTCACGGCGGCCGCCGGCGCGCTCTTCGTCGCGAGCGAGCGCAACGGGGACGCCTCGGGCACGAGCCGCCTGTCGGTGCTGCGGTACGACGTGAGCGGTTCGGGCTCGTCGCTGACGGCCACCAAGGAGTGGAACCTCACCTCGGACCTCCCGTCGACGGGCTCCAATCTCGGTCTGGAAGCGGTCACTTGGATCCCGGACAGCGCGCTGACCGCGGCCGGCTTCAAGGACGCGTCGACGGGCTCGGCGTACGACCCGGCCCACTACGGCGCCCACACCGGCGGGGTGTTCTTCGTCGGCGTCGAGGGCACGGGCATGGTGTACGGCTACGTCCTGGCCGACTCCGGCTCGTACACCCGGATCGCCTCCTTCAGCAGCGGTCTGTCCGGCGTGATGGAGCTCCAGTGGGAGTCCCAGGCGTCCCGCCTCTGGGCGGTCTGCGACGACACGTGCGACGGCCGGCACCAGACCCTGGCCGTCAACGCGACGGGGGCGTTCGCCTCGGCCGCCGCGTACAACCGCCCGACCGGCATGCCCGATTACAACAACGAGGGCTTCACCCTGGCCGGGGCGGACGAGTGCGTGGCGGGCGCCAAGCGGGTGTACTGGTCGGACGACGCGAACGACGGCGGGCACGCGCTGCGGCGGGGCAGCGTCAGCTGCTGAGGGGTGCGGGTGGGCACCCGGTGGTGCCGCGCCCCTCCCCGGCCAGCCGTTCCCGGAGGCGTCGGGCGGCGAACTCGATGAAGGCGCGGCTCTCCATCAGGCGGCACTCGGCGGCACCGATCACACCGACGCGCACCAGCCCCGCCTCCTCGGCCTCCGCGCCGACCACCGGAAACTGCCGGCCGTTGTCGTCGCCCACGTCCGGCACTTCCACCCAGACGCGTTCGCCGTCGACGACGTACGGGAAGCGGCGCAGCTTGCGCCGGTGGTCGGGGATCAGGGACTCGGCGTAGTGCAGGAAGGAGTTGCGGTTGTGGCCCACCCCCAGCAGCAGGATGTGGGCGCCGAGGTCGTGCAGGCGGTCGAAGGGTGAGCCGCGCCCGACCGCGTAGGCCAGCGGCTGCCGGGCGGTGATGTCCCGGGCCAGGGGGCCCAGCGCCGCGACCGACGCCTGAGGGTGGGAGCTGCGCAGCCGATCGGGGTCGGCGAGCACGGCGGTGGGGATCGCGCCCATGAGGGTGGGCAGCCGGTCGTGGAACAGGGGCACGCCCGAGCGGTCCGCGTCGGCTCCCGCTCCCGGCTGCGGGTCACGTACCGCGTCGCCCGTGAACGCGGGCACCACCAGGGTGCCCTGGGGGCCGAGGTGGTCGCGCAGCGCGCCGAGGACCGTCGCGACGCCGCCGGCCACGCGGCCGAATGCCGACAGGGAGGCGTGCACGATGACCGTCGCGCCGACGGGCAGGCCGAGCGCCTCGAACCCGGCGCGCAGCTCCTTTCCGGTGAGCGGGCTGCCCCCGCCCTCGCGGAGGGCGGTGTCCAGCGCGGTCATGAACTGCGCGGCGCGGCTCCTGCCGGTGGGCGCGGGCGGGTAGCGGCGGAGGATGTCGATCAGGGTGGGGGTGGCCCGTTCGCGGGCGCTTTCGAGTGCCCGGTCTCCTGCTGTGGGGTCCTCGATCTCCGCGATGCGGACCGCGTTGGCTGCCGCGCGCAGGATGTGGGCGACCTGGTGGGCCTTCGCGATCGGGTGCAGGTAGGCGGCGGACGCGGCGTCGCCGGCCGCCTGCGCGGCGAGGCGGGCGGGTTCCGTGGCCGCCTCCTTGGCTGCACGGTGGGCGTCCATCGAGGTGACGCGCTGGAGCCTGGTCCTGGGCGCACCGTCGATGAACTCCCGGGCCGCCTCGATGGCGGCCCGGGGCCGGTCATCGCCGGGGTGTGCGTTCTCGAACTCCGGCAGGACGTCCTCCGCCGCCTCGGTGGCGTAGCGCGCTACGGCCCTCAGCTCGTCCATGGACAGTTCGAAGTCGCTCGTCACGCCGGCGATCCTCGCACGGGCGTCCGTTCAGCCGAGCCGGTCCGCCGTGTACACCTCGATGGCGTCGCGCTGGAACGCGGCGAGGCCGGGCGCGATGGCCTCGTAGGCCGCGCGCCATTCGGGGTTGTCCACGACGGAGCGGCCCATGGCCAAGTGCTCGTCGGCGGTGACCGGGCGCAGGGCGGAGAGCAGCCGGTAGTGGGCCTCGGTCTCGGCCTGGACGGGCGCGGAGTCCGCCGCGTGGCCGGCGGCCCGGAGTTCGGCGAGGCGGATCATCCTGGCCGTACGGTCGCGCTGGCCGGCCGCGATGTCCTCGGGGCTCATTCCGTCGACGTGCTGGGCGACCCGCTCGGCGTGGGCGGGGAAGTCGCGCAGGCTGTCCTCGTACTGGTCCGGCTGTACGCCCTCGAAGAGGTTCTCCGGTCGGTTGATGGTCATGGGTGCGTCGTCCTTCCTGGACTGTTCCAGTTCGGCGATCGTGCGCGAAACGGTGGTGGCCAGCGTGTCGAGCCGGTCCCGTTCGGCCAGGAGCCGCCGGTGGTGGCCGCGCAGGGCCTCCACCGCGTCGACCTGCTCGGCCAGGACACGGCCGATGTCCTCCAGCCGGAGCCCCAGTTCCCGCAGGACCAGGATCTGCTGGAGCCGCAGGAGCTCAAGCTCCCCGTAGTACCGGAGCCCGCCCGCCCCGGTCCGGGCGGGCGGCAACAACCCGATCGCGTCGTAATGCCGCAGCGCCCGGGCGGTCACCCCGGACATCCGCACCACCTCGGCGGTCGGCCACTCCATCCCCGTCACCCCGCGCTCTCGCCGTACCGGGCCGGCGTTTCCGGCCCTGTCCCATGAACGTAGAAGCTGCCGTTACGTCAGCCGCAAGGCGTCGCGCCGGGCGGCGGACGCACTCGTTGCCGGGTTCGTCGTCCATCTGCTCGATGATCCGGCTGTGGCGGTACAGGAGATCCGGCGCGTCCTCGCTCCCGGCGGGGTGTTCTCCTTCTCCGTCCCGGGGCCGGCTGCTGGGGGCCTCACTCGCCGGTCTCCCCGTCGATGAGCTCGCGCGCGATGTCGAGGTGGCCGACGTGGCGGGCGTATTCCTGGAGGAGATGGAAGAGGATCCGGCTCAGCGCGGGCGCTTGGCCGGGTGTCTTGAAGCGGCCACCGAGGCGTGCCTTGTCGCTCAGGATGGCCTCCGCCACGAGTGACTGCGCGACAGCCACCTCCGCCTGGTACGCGGCGATCACCTGCGCGGTCGGGGTGTCGGCCGCAACCGTCCACTCCTCGTCGTCTCCGCCGGACGGATAGGCGGTGACGTCCTCGGCGCCGAACCCCCACCGCAGCCAGCGGCGTTCGACCCAGCCCAAGTGCTGTACCAGGCCCAGCGGCGACCAGCCCAAGGGTTCGACAGGCGTACGAAGCAGTTCGTCGGGGAGTCCGGCGAGCTTCCGCATCAGGGCCTTGCGGTACCAGTCCAGATAGCCGAGGAGAAGGTCCCGGGCATCGGCGACGCCCACGTCCGGTCCGTCGAGGAGCGCGGGCTCGTCCTGCGAAGGCTGCTGCATACAGCGAACATAGCGCCAAGTCGGCCGCCGGCCGCCAGGCACCGTTCGCCGGCCCGGTCCGTGCCCCGGGGACCTCGTACTCCGCCCACACCGTCATCGCCGGTGCCTGCCTCCTCGACTACCAGGCCCAACGTGGGGCCAGGCACTCGGCGGCCGGGAGCTTGCCGGGGCGGGGCGGGACGCGTTCGGCCCGGGTGTCGGTCACCTCGATCCGGGCTGTCGGACCGGGGCGCGCTCCGGGACTTCCACCTGCTGTTGCGCCTCGTGGAACGAGAGCCGCCGGTCCGGCGACACGCGGAGGACAGGCCCCTCCATGTCCTTGGAGTCACGCACATGGACACGGCCGAACACCTCACCTGGTTCAAGAGCAGCCGCAGCGGAGCCGAAGGCGGCCAGTGCATCGAAGTCGCAGCCAGCGCCGGAGCCGTGCACGTCCGTGACTCCAAGGACATGGCCGGTCTCCTCCTCCACCTGTCGCGCGACGCCCGGACCGGGTTCGTCGGACTCGCCACGGCGAAGTAGTACGGGAGCCGTACCGCGCCGCCTCGGCGGATAAGGTCGACCGGTCATGGACTACGCACCGATCGACCGAGATCCCGGAGAGTTCCAGCAGGCCCTGAGCGCGGCCGAGATCAAGGCCGTCGCGCGGGCTGCCTTCGGCGAGGATGCGGTCGTGCTGTCGGCGGCTGAGCTCGCGGGCGGCTACTACAACAACACGTACAGGATCGACCTGGCCGGTGATGACCGGCCCGTCGTGCTGCGCGTCGCGCCGGAGCCGGGCCGCCAGGCCAAGGCGGATCCCGAGATGATGCGCAACGAGCACGCGGGGGTCCCGTATCTGGCGCCGGTGGCGGGGCTGCTGCCGCACACCCTCGCGATCGACTTCACCCACCAGGTGATCGGCCGGGACTACATGTTCCAGACCTTACTGGCCGGTGTGCCCGCCGGGGAGGCGCTCTCCGCGTACCCGGAACCAGCGCGCGCTGCGTACTTCCGTCAGCTGGGCGACATCGCGCGCACCGTGCACGGCGTGCGCGGGCCGGGGTTCGGCCGGGTCGCCGGCCCGGTACATGGGCGGTGGAGCGAGGCACTGTTCACCTGGTTCGATCACGCGTGCGCGGACCTCACCGACGCCGGGCTCGATGCCCGTGACATCACGAGGCTGGTCCGGCTGGCCGGCCGTGAGCGGGCCGTGCTCGACGAGGTCACCGAACCGCGCCTGCTGCACGGGGACCTCTGGGTGGGGAACACCATGCTGGCCGAGGCGGCGCCGGAGCCGTTGATCACGGGTGTGTTCGACTGCGACAGGCTCTGGTGGGGCGACCCGGAGGCCGACTGGCCGGTCTATCTGGCGCTGCGCAAGCCGGGCGGTGAGCGCGATGCCTTCTGGGAGAGCTACGGCCCGGTGGGACGGACGGAGAGCGCCCGATGGCGTGCGCTGGTCTACGAGGCCAGGCACGCCACCGCGCTGCTGCACGAGTTCCACCGGCTCGGCCTGGCCGACAGGATGGCCGAGACCTACGGCGAGATCCGCGACCTCACCGCCCGGCTGGCCGCCCTCTGACGCGGCCCGGGCCCGGGCCCGGCTCCCCTCGTACAGGCAGCCGGGCCCGGTCACGCGCCTGCCGTCAGGCCAGCGTCCAGGACTGGTTCGCCGTGCCGCCGCACGTCCAGATCTGGAGCTGGTTGCCGTCCGTGGTGCTCCAGTCGGTGACGTCGAGGCACTTGCCCGAACCGGTGTTGACCAGGCTGCCGTTGGCGCCCATCGTCCAGGACTGGGCGCCGGAGCCGTTGCAGTCGTAGAGCTGGACCTTCGCACCGTTGGCCGTGCCGGCCGCCGTGACGTCGAGGCACTTGCCCAGGGCGCGGAAGGTGTTGCCGTTGCGGGTCCACTGCTGGGCCGAGGTGCCGTTGCAGGTGTAGAGGTCGACCTTGGTGCCGTTCGCGCTGTTGGCTCCGGCGACGTCGACGCACTTGCCGCCGTAGCCCTTGATGGCGGTGGTGCCGGCCGGTGGGTCGACGGGGCCGCCGCCGCCCGTGATGGCCTTGAAGGTGTGGGTGAACTGCCAGGTGCTCTGTGGGGTGCCGCTCTCGCCCTGGTTGTCCCGGCCGAGGGACCAGAAGGTGAGTTCCTGGATGCCCTTGCTCGCGGCGAAGGCTTCGAGTTCCTGGGCGTCCTGGACGGTGAAGACCTCGGCGGCGGTGTCGTTGACGCCGATCATCGGGCAGTTGCCCTCCATCGCCCAGAGCTGGGCGGAGGACTTGTCGGTCCAGATCTGGCCGAGCTGGCCGTGCAGGCCGTTCGCGGCGCTGATGGCGGCCTGGCCCATGTCCATGGCGGGGCCGTAGTCCATGGTCATGATGTTGACCAGGTTGACGTCCAGGTTGTGGCTCTTGGCGTTCTTCAGGAGCGCGATGCCGTTGGACTCCAGGCCGCTGGGGCTGACCGGGAGCGTGAAGTCGACGTCCAGCTTCCGGCCCTGGGCCGCGTAATCCTTCTGGAGGTTGGCCAGCGCCTGGTTGCGGCGGTCGTTGGCTGCGGTGTTGTCGAGGGTGCTGCCCTCGATGTCCAGGTCGATGCGGGTCAGGTTGAACTGGTCGATGACCTTCTTGTACTGGGCCTGCATCGCGGACACCGAGCCGCAGGAGGTGAGTTCGCTGCCGCTCGCGCCGCCGAAGGAGGCGATGACGTCGCCGCCGACCGCGCGGAGGCTGTTGATCGCGTTGTTCCAGCCGGAGTCGGTGACCGGGGTGTCACCGTTGATGGTGGCGTTGCAGGTGCCCTGGCTGACGATGAAGGCGAGCGTGTAGTACTTGTTGCCGGTCGCGTTGTACGCGTTCATCAGGCTGGACGGGCTGTTCCACATCTCCGCGTACGGGGCCGCGTAGTGCGCGGGGAAGCCGGGGCCGGGGTTGGCGGCGGCGGAGGCCGGGGCGGCGGCCGTGGCGACCAGGCCGGCGGCGGCCAGGGGCAGCGCGCCGAGCAGGGCGGTGAGCCGTCTGCTGCGGGATCTGGGCATGGGGGGTCCCTCCGGGTTACGGGTAGGTGGTGAGGTACGCGACGTTGCTGCTGGGCGTGACGGCCGCCCCGGTGCTGTTGATGATGTGGCTGATCGTTCCGGCGCCGCCGAGGACGACGGTCACCATGTCGTGGAACTTCACGCCGGAGGTCTGGGGCACCTCGAAGGAGTGGTCCTCGACCACCGACGGGTTGACGTTGAAGTACGCGTAGCTGCCGAGGCCCCACGCCTCGTGGCTGGTCACGGACGCGCCGACCTTGTACGCCGGGTAGCCGTTGGTGCTGCCGTTCTTCCAGGCGCTCTGGTTGGGCGGGTCGTAGGGCAGCTCGTTCTGGAAGAAGTACGTGCGCCCGCCGTTGCCGTTCCAGATGACCTGGGTCTTCTGGTAGTGCTCCACGAACAGCCCGTACGCGGTGACGTTCTGGCCATTGACGACGAGCCCGGTGTCGGCGGTGTTGGTGTTCCAGCCGACCGTGCCGCCGTTGCCGTGGTCGGCGCGCCAGATCCAGGTGTGGTCGATGATCGTGTTGTTGGTGTTGACGACCAGCGACTGGGTGGCCTTGCCGACGGTCGCGCCGCCGATGCGGAAGAACACGTCGTTGAGCGTGACGGGGTTGGCGGCGTGGTTCGCCGACGAGCCGTCGGGCCCGATCCGCATCAGGGTCTGGGAGTTGGCCGTGCCGGCGTCCACCAGAATACCGGCGATCTTGATGCCGTCCACGTCGGCGGTGGTCAGCGCGGTGATGCCGTTGTCCGGGATGAGCGTGGCGAGGCCCATGCCGAGGACGACGGTGTCGGGGCGGGTGACGTTGAGCGTCTGGTTGAGGTGGTAGACGCCGGGGGTGACCAGGAGGTTCTTGCCGGCGGCCAGGGCGGCGTTCATGTCGGCCGCGCTCGCGCCGGGCTTGGCGATGTAGAAGTCGTCCAGTGGCAGCGAGGAGCCCGCCTGGGTCTTGCCGCTCCAGGTGGTGGCCGAGGCGTTGGTCTGCGCGGCGGGGACGAAGACCTTCCAGGCGCCCGCGTCGTCCACGTACAGGAAGGGCTTCTCACGGTTGACCGGGGCGGAGGCGACGGTGGTGTAGGTCGGGAAGGACTGGGCGGGGGCACCCTGGTCGCCGACGAAGACCATGTTCCAGTTGGAGCCGGACCAGGAGCCCATCGAGCTGTTCTTGGTCAGGAACTGCTGCTGGCTGCCCGACTGGATCTGGCCGTCGATCTTCGAGTCGGAGATGAAGCCGCCGCTGGACCAGCCGCCGTCGTCGAGCTTGAGGTTCCCGCGCACGTGCATGCGCCGGTACGGGGCTGCCTGCGAGACGGCCCAGCGGTCGCTGCCGCCGTTGGGCGTGACGGAGAGGTTCTCGGCGTCGCGCCAGAAGTTCTGGGTGGCGTTGCCCTGGAACCAGTCGGCCTCGGCGTGGACGGCGCCGTTGATGTTCACCGCGTCCGGGGACAGGCCGAGGCCGGCGACCTGGGTGTAGAAGCCGACGTTGACGTCCGCGCTGTACGTGCCCGGCTTGAACAGGACCGCGTAGCGCTGGGCGCCGAACTGGTTGGACTGCTGCCGGCTGAAGATGCTGTTCAGCTTGGACTGGATGGCCGAGGCGGACATCGACGGGTCGAAGACCACCGTGTTCGGGCCGAGATCCGGGTTGTCGCCCGTGGGCGGGTTCGTGGGGTCGGTGGGGTCCACGGCGCCGGAGAAACTCCACTTCTGGTTCCCGGTGCCCGCGCAGTCCCAGATCTGGAGGCGGGCGCCGTCCGTGTTGCTGTTGTCCTTGATGTCCAGGCACTTGTTCGCGGCGGTGTTGACCAGGTCTCCGGCGGAAGTCAGCCGCCACTTCTGGGTGGCGACGCTCCCGTAACAGGTCCACAGGTGGACGGCGGTGCCGTTGACCGTGCTGTTCGCGGCCAGGTCCAGGCACTTGCCCTTCGCGGTCAGCGAGCCGTCGCTGTTCAGGGTCCAGCTCTGGTTCTGACTGCCGGGATAGCAGGTCCACATCTGGGCGGGCGTGCCGTCGGCGGTCGAACCATCGGTGACGTCCAGGCACTTGCCGTTGCCGGTGTTGGTCAGGGCGCCGGGGGTCGCGGCGCCGGCGGTCCCCGAGCCGAGGGCGACCAGGGCCCCGGCGGCGGCCAGCGAGGCGGACAACGCCATGGCCAGGGGTGCGGTTCGCCGTCTGTGGCGGCGGTGGGGCGGATGAGGCATGGGGAGCCTTCCCGTGGTGGCGAGTGTGGGGTCAGGTACATGACAGAGGCTCGGCCGGCGCCTTATTTCAAGCCGTGAAGCTAGAGGGGTCGTCGACCACCCGTCAAGCCCCTTGCATGGGTCGGCATTTCACCTTCTGTAGGCACTCGGCCCGCGATTCCGCGAAACCGCAGGACCCTCGTACGCCTCCTGAACTCGCAGGTCAGCCGTGCTGACATGCAGCGTTCGAGTTGTGCGCGATTTTCTGCCAGGAAGGTTTCCTGACAGAAAGCTTGACGGGCTGTCGTGTCCACGCACAGACTCCGGTTCTGTTCGGCCGCTGCGCTCCACCGCCCACCTCGGGAGTCCCCCATGCGCGTCAGACACGGCACCGCACTCCTGCTCCGGTTCCTCGCCCTGGCCGCGCTCGTGCTCGGCCTGCAGGCCGCCCCGGCCTACTCCGCACCCGCCGCCAGTACGTTCCGGGTGCTGGCCTTCTACGACGGCACGTACGACGCGGCGCACATCAGCTTCGATCACGAGGCGAACGCCTGGTTCGCCCAGCAGGGCGCCGCCCATGGCTTCACGTACACCGCCACGACCGACTGGAACCGGCTCAACAGCAGCGAACTGACCGGCTACCAGGTGGTGATGTTCCTCGACGACTACCCGCACACCGCCTCGCAGCGCTCCGCCTTCCAGTCGTACGTGCGGAACGGCGGCGGGTTCGTCGGCTTCCACGTGTCCGCGTTCAACACGGACACCAGCGACTGGCCCTGGTACCACAACACCTTCCTCGGCACCGGCACGTTCCGGTCCAACACCTGGGGCCCCACGCAGGAGACGCTGCGCGTGGACGGCCCGGGGCACCCGGCGACGGCGGGGCTCCCGGCCACCATCACCTCGTCGGTCAGCGAGTGGTACAGCTGGCAGAACGATCTGCGGAAGAACCCCGCGATCGACGTCCTGGCCTCGATGGCGCCCTCGACGTTCCCCATCGGCACCGACCCCAACCAGACCTGGTACAGCGGGGATTACCCGATCGTGTGGTCGAACCGCGACTACCGGATGGTCTACAACAACTTCGGCCACAACGCGATGGACTACGCGACGGACACCGCCCTCTCCTCCACCTTCGCCAGCGCCCAGCAGAACCGCCTCCTGCTCCAGGAGATCGCCTGGGCCGCCGGGCAGGACGACGGTCCGGTCACCCCGCCCGACGGCGCCACCGGCCGGATCACCGGCTACGGCGGCACGTGCGTCGATGTGGCGGGCGCGAGCTCCGCCAACGGCACGGCGGTCCAGCTCTACGACTGCAACGGCTCCGGGGCCCAGCGGTGGACGGCCGGGGCCGACGGCACGCTGAGGGCGCTCGGCAAGTGCCTGGACGTCGCCGAGGCCGGGACCGCGAACGGCACCAAGGTGCAGCTCTACGACTGCAACGGCTCAGGGGCGCAGGTCTGGCAGCACCGGAGCACCGGCGAGCTGATGAACCCCGCGTCCGGGAAATGCCTGGACGCGACCGGGCCCAGCTCGGCCAACGGCACCCGGCTCCAGCTCTGGACCTGCTACGGCAGCGACAACCAGCTCTGGACCGGCCCGGCCTGACCGGGGCGGGCGGGGGCGGTCGCGGCGAGGGGGCGGACCCCGCCGCGTCCGTCCCCTCCGTCCGGGTGGCCCCGCCCCGCTGCATGGCGCAACACCTCGTGTCGCGCGCGCGGAGCGGGTGCCCGGGCCGCCCAGGATGCCCGCATGAAACCCATGCCCCAGCGCCTAGCCGCGCTGCGCTCGCGCGCCCGCGCCACGGGGGCGGCCTGCGCCGTCCTGGCGGCTGTCGTCCCCGCCTTCTCCCTCGGCCTGGGCGCCGCGCCGGCCGCCGCCGACTCCCTGCCCGGCGGCCTCGGGCCGTGTGTGCCCGGGCGACTGCCCCGACCCGTTCCCCGACGTCAACAACGGGCCGATCGCCGGACGGGACGACGCGATCAACATCTTCGTGGGCGACGACTTCCTCGTCCGGGGGCGTGCGGCGGAGGCCGAGGGCCGGGTCGTCGTGCTCGACGACTTCGACCAGAACAAGAACACGGAAGCGGGCGGGCTCTACAACCTCGGGATCGTCGGGGTCGGCTCGCGCGTCGCGCCGCCCGTCGACTCGGACTTCCTGGCCGCCGGCGGGGATGTGACCATCGCCCCCGGCCAGACCCTGGACACGACGGGCGGCCTCGTCGATGAGCTGGGCACCGTGCGCTACGCGGGCACGCTGACCGGGACCGTCACCGGGAGGACCATCCAGGACGACGACGCGACCGCCCCGTACATGGGCCTGCGCGACGAGCTGACGGCGGCCAGCCAGTGCTACGCGCGGCCGGACGGCACGCCCCGGACGCCGACCGGGACCGCGGTCAACGAGGGCTACCGGACGCTGTTCACCGGCGACGGGACGTCCGGCCTCCAGGTGTTCAACGTCGACTTCGACCTGGTCAACCCGAACTCCCCCAACGGAAGCCAGTCCATCGAGTTCGCGGGCATCCCCGCCGGCGCGACGGTCCTGGTCAACGTGATCGGGGAGAACCGGGTCATCAACACCACCAGCGGGGACGACACGCTGGGCCAGTATCGCGAGCGGCTGCTGTGGAACCTGCCCGACGCCACCACGGCATCCTTCATCGGGTCCGGGCAGTTGCAGGGCAGCGTCCTGGTGGGCGAGCAGGCGTCCATGACCACCGTGAGCCTGCCCGGCATGAACGGCAGGTTCTTCACCACCGGCTCGCTCACCCACACCAGCGAGAACGCAGGCGTCGAGTTCCACGCCTACCCGTTCGACGGCGACCTCCCGGACTGCGCCGGTCCGCAGCCGGTGACGGGCGCGGTGAGCGTGCTGAAGACGGACGCCGAGACCGGTGACCCGCTGGCCGGTGCCGAGTTCGAACTGTGGCGCGAGACCAACGGCGTCGACGGCCTCCAGACCGACGGTACCGACCCCGACACCCACGTCACCGACTGCACCACCCCCGCCAACGGCGTCTGCTCCGAGACGACGACCGTGGGCACGTACTACTGGCGCGAGACCGAAGCCCCCGACGGCTACGAACTGCCCGACCCCAACGTCTTCGGACCGCTCGTCCTCACCGAGGACAACGCAGACCAGGGCGTCCAGGCCGAGGCCCTGAACAGCCAGACACCCGTACCGCCCGTGACCGGCGAGGTCCGCGTCCACAAGACCGACGCCGACACCGGCGACCCGCTCGCCGGCGCCGACTTCGAACTCTGGCGCGAGACCAACGACGTGCCCGGCCTCCAGACCGACGGCACCGCCCCCGACACCCACGTCACCGACTGCACCACCCCCGCCAACGGCATCTGCACCGCAACCACCGTCCCCGGCACCTACTACTGGCGCGAAACCGAAGCCCCCGACGGCTACGAACTCCCCGACCCCAACGTCTTCGGACCCCTCGTCCTCACCGAGGACAACGCAGAGGACGGCATCCAGGCAGAAGCCGTCAACACCAAGGAGCCCGTCCCGCCCGTGACGGGCGCGGTCAGCGTGCTGAAGACGGACGCCGAGACCGGTGACCCGCTGACCGGTGCCGAGTTCGAACTGTGGCGCGAGACCAACGACGTGCCCGGCCTCCAGACGATCGGCATCAACCCCGACACCCACGTCACCGACTGCACCACCCCGGCGAACGGCGTCTGCTCCGAGACGACGACCGCGGGCACGTACTACTGGCGCGAAACCGAAGCCCCCGACGGCTACGAACTCCCCGACCCCAACGTCTTCGGACCGCTCGTCCTCACCGAGGACAACGCAGACCAGGGCGTCCAGGCCGAGGCCCTGAACAGCCAGACACCCGTACCGCCCGTGACCGGCGAGGTCCGCGTCCACAAGACCGACGCCGACACCGGCGACCCGCTCGCCGGCGCCGACTTCGAACTCTGGCGCGAGACCAACGACGTGCCCGGCCTCCAGACCGACGGCACCGCCCCCGACACCCACGTCACCGACTGCACCACCCCCGCCAACGGCATCTGCACCGCAACCACCGTCCCCGGCACCTACTACTGGCGCGAAACCGAAGCCCCCGACGGCTACGAACTCCCCGACCCCAACGTCTTCGGACCCCTCGTCCTCACCGAGGACAACGCAGACCAAGGCGTCCAGGCAGAAGCCGTCAACAGCCCGGAGACCGAACCGCCCGTGACCGGTTCGCTGACGCTGGACAAGACGGACGCGAAGAACGGGGAGCCGCTGCCCGGGGCCGTGTTCGAGCTGTGGCGCGAGAGCAACGACGTGCCCGGCCTCCAGACGGGCGGGGCGAACCCCGACACCCTCGCGGACGCGGGCTGCTCGACCGACCAGGACGGACAGTGCACCTTCGACGACCTGCCGCTCGGTGAGTACTACCTCCGCGAGATCGCCGTACCGGAGGGATACGTCCTGCCGGCGAACCCCGTCTCGGGGCCGTTCGAGGTGACGGAGGAGAACAGCGAGGAGGGCGTCACCGTGGAGCTGGCCAACGACCGCGGTGAGCCGTGCAAGGGCAAGGACTGCAAGGACGACACGCAGAAGGCCGCTCGCGGCTGACGCGGTCACCCGCCCGGCCGCCCACGCGTGGGCGGCCGGGCGTTCTCGCTGATTGGCTCGGCAGTACACCGTTCCCGTTGATCCCGCAGGAGGTCCGGCCGTGTCCCGTCCCCACCGCCTCATCGGTGCCGCCGTCGCCACGGCCGCCATGGCGCTGCTGTGCACCGCGGCTCCCTCCGCCGCGTCCCCCGGCCGCGACGCCGCGTGCACCGCGCCGGCCGGGCCCTACCAGCGGCAGCTGGAGAAGCACCTCGGTCTGCCCGTGGACGGCCGCCAGTCCGACACCGACTGCCGGGCCATCCGGTCCTTCCAGACCGAGCGGGGCCGCCCGCATCCCGACGGGCTCGCCGACCTCGGCACGTACCGCGCGATGCTGGTGGTCGAGGCCACTCCGAATCCGAACGCCGCCGGGCACTGCCCCGTCGAGACCGGCCGGGTGACCTGCGTCGACATGGACCGCCAGCTGCTGTGGGTGCAGAAAGGAAAGAAGGTCGTGTTCGGGCCCGTTCCCATTCGTACCGGCCGCGACGCGGAGGAGACGCGGCCGGGCCGGCACACCATCTACTGGCGCGACCGCGACCACGTCTCCGACATCTACGACGACGCCCCCATGCCGTACTCCCAGTTCTTCGACGGCGGGCAGGCGCTGCACGGACACCCGGGCGACCTGTACGACGGGGGCGGGTCGGCGGGCTGCGTCAACCTCACCGTGGACGACGCGGCGAAGCTGTGGGACCTGCTCGCGCTCGACGACGTCGTCCATGTGTGGGGTGTGAAGCCCGGCACCGCCGGCTGACTGTCTACTCCTCGCCCTCCAGGTTTCCTTCCGTTTCCAGGAACACCTGGCGCAGCGCTTCGAGCACTGCCGGGTCGGGCTTGGCCCACATGCCGCGCGACTCCGCTTCCAGAAGGCGTTCCGCGATGCCGTGCAGGGCCCACGGGTTGGCCTGTTCCAGGAAGGCACGGTTGGCCGGGTCGAGGACGTAGGTCTCGGTCAGCTTGTCGTACATCCAGTCCGCGACCACGCCCGTCGTGGCGTCGTAACCGAAGAGGTAGTCGACGGTCGCGGCCAGCTCGAAGGCTCCCTTGTAGCCGTGGCGGCGCATCGCCTCGATCCACTTGGGGTTGACGACGCGGGCGCGGAAGACGCGGGAGGTCTCCTCGGTCAGCGTGCGCGTGCGGACCGTCTCGGGGCGGGTCGAGTCCCCGATGTACGCCTCCGGGGCGGTCCCCTTCAGCGCGCGGACCGCGGCGACCATTCCCCCGTGGTACTGGAAGTAGTCGTCGGAGTCCGCGATGTCGTGCTCGCGGGTGTCGGTGTTCTTCGCGGCGACCGCGATGCGCTTGTACGCGGTCTCCATCTCCTCCCGGGCCGGGCAGCCGTCCAGGTCGCGGCCGTAGGCGTAGCCGCCCCAGGTCGTGTACACCTCGGCGAGATCGGCGTCGGTGCGCCAGTCGCGGGAGTCGATGAGCTGGAGCAGCCCGGCGCCGTACGTGCCGGGGCGCGAGCCGAAGATACGGGTGGTGGCCCGGCGCTCGTCCCCGTGCTCGGCCAGGTCCGCCTGGGTGTGCGCCCGTACGTGGTTGAGCTCGGCGGGTTCGTCCAGGGAGGCGGCCAGGCGCACGGCGTCGTCCAGGAGGCCGATGGTGTGCGGGAACGCGTCGCGGAAGAAGCCGCTGATGCGGAGGGTGACGTCGATGCGGGGGCGGCCGAGCTCCTCGGCCGGGATCGGTTCGAGTCCGGTGACGCGGCGCGAGGCGTCGTCCCAGACCGGGCGCACGCCGAGCAGGGCGAACGCCTCCGCGATGTCGTCGCCCGCGGTGCGCATGGCGCTCGTACCCCAGAGGGAGAGGCCGACGGAGACCGGCCAGTCGCCGTTGTCCGTGCGGTAGCGCTCCAGGAGCGAGTCGGCCAGGGCCTGGCCGGTCTCCCAGGCGAGGCGGGAGGGGACGGCCTTGGGGTCGACGGAGTAGAAGTTGCGGCCGGTCGGGAGCACGTTGACCAGGCCGCGGAGGGGCGAGCCGGAGGGGCCTGCGGGGACGAAGCGCCCGTTGAGGGCGTGTACGCAGTGGTCCAGTTCGCCGGTGGTCCTGGCCAGGCGGGGGGCGACCTCCTGGGCCGCGAAGTCGAGGATCGCCGCCACGTCCGGGGTCAGGTCGTCGAGCAGTGTGCGGGCCGTGGACTCGGGGCTCCGCCCCGCACCCCGCTGCTCAATCGCCGCAGGGGCCTGATCCGCACGGCCGATTGCCGACGGGTCCCAGTCCGCGTCCTCCATCGCCTGGACCAGCGCCCGGGCCCGGTCCTCCACCGCGTCCGCGTCCGTGCGGGTCGCCGCTGACTCGTCCAGGCCCAACGCCTCGCGCAGGCCCGGCAGGGAGGTCGTGCCGCCCCAGATCTGGCGGGCCCGGAGGATCGCCAGGATCAGGTTGACGCGGGCGGCCCCGGTCGGCGCGGCGCCCAGGACGTGGAGGCCGTCGCGGATCTGGACGTCCTTGATCTCGCAGAGCCAGCCGTCGAGATGCATGATGAAGTCGTCGAAGCCCTCGTCCTCGGGGCGTCCTTCGATCCCCAGGTCGTGGTCGAGCTTCGCGGCCTGGATCAGGGTCCAGATCTGGGCGCGGACGGCCGGCAGCTTGGCCGGGTCCATGGCGGCGATCTGGGCGTGCTCGTCCAGGAGTTGTTCGAGGCGGGCGATGTCCCCGTAGCTGTCGGCCCGGGCCATCGGCGGCACCAGGTGGTCCACGAGCGTGGCGTGCGCCCGGCGCTTGGCCTGGGTGCCCTCGCCCGGATCGTTGACGAGGAACGGGTAGACCAGCGGGAGGTCGCCGAGCGCCGCGTCGGGGCCGCAGGCGGCGGACAGCCCCGCGTTCTTGCCGGGCAGCCACTCCAGGTTGCCGTGCTTGCCGAGGTGGATCATCGCGTCGGCGCCGAAGCCGTTGTCGTCGGCGCGGGCGGCGATCCAGCGGTAGGCGGCCAGGTAGTGGTGCGAGGGCGGCAGGTCCGGGTCGTGGTAGATCGCGATCGGGTTCTCGCCGAAGCCGCGCGGGGGCTGGATGAGGATGAGCAGGTTGCCCCGGCGCAGGGCCGCGAGCACGATGTCGCCCTCCGGGTTGCGCGAGCGGTCCACGAACATCTCGCCGGGCGGCGGGCCCCAGTGCTCCTCGACGGCCTCGCGGAGTTCGGCGGGCAAGGTGGCGTACCAGCGGCGGTAGTCGGCGGCCGGGATGCGGACCGGGTTGCGGGCGAGCTGTTCCTCGGTGAGCCATGCCTGGTCGTGGCCGCCCGCCTCGATGAGGGCGTAGATCAGCTCGTCGCCGTCGCCGGAGGCGAGGCCGGGGACCTCCTCCGTACCGAAGTCGTAGCCCTCCTCGCGCAGTCGGCGCAGCAGGGCGACCGCGCTGGCGGGGGTGTCGAGTCCGACCGCGTTGCCGATACGGGAGTGCTTGGTCGGGTACGCGGACAGGACGAGCGCGACGCGCTTCTCGGCGTTCGGGATGTGGCGCAGCCGGGCGTGGCGGACGGCGATGCCGGCCACGCGGGCGGCGCGTTCGTCGTCGGCGACGTAGGCCGGCAGACCGTCCTCGTCGATCTCCTTGAAGGAGAACGGGACGGTGATCAGGCGGCCGTCGAACTCGGGCACGGCGATCTGGCTGGCGGCGTCCAGCGGGGACACGCCCTCGTCGTTGCCCTCCCAGTCGGTGCGGGAGCCGGTGAGGCAGAGCGCCTGGAGGATGGGCACGTCGAGCGCGGTGAGCGCGCCCGCGTCCCACGACTCGTCGTCGCCGCCGGCCGACGCCTCGGCGGGCCGGGTGCCGCCGGCCGCGAGGACCGTGGTGACGATCGCGTCGGCGTCGCGCAGGGTCTCGATGAGTGCGGGCTCGGGGGTGCGCAGCGAGGCGACGTACAGCGGGAGGGCCTTCGCGCCCTGGGCCTCGACGGCCCGGCACAGGGTCTCGATGAACGCGGTGTTGCCGCTCATGTGGTGGGCGCGGTAGTAGAGCACCGCCACCGTGGGGGCGCCGTCCGGGGTCTCGCGGGGCTCACGCTCCAGCGGGCCCCAGGAGGGTGCGGCGGCGGGCGGTTCGAAGCCGTGGCCGGTGAGCAGGACGGTGTCGGAGAGGAACCGGGCGAGCTGGTCCAGGTTGGCCGGGCCGCCGTGCGCGAGGTAGGCGTGGGCCTCGGCGGCGATCCCGATGGGCACGGTGGAGGCGGCCATCAGCTGGGCGTCGGGGGCCTGTTCGCCGGTGAGGACGACGACGGGGCGGCCGGTGGCGAGGAGCTGGTCGAGGCCGTCCTGCCAGGCGCGGACGCCGCCGAGGAGGCGTACGACGACGAGGTCGGTGCCGTCCAGGAGGGCGGGCAGGTCCTGGAGCGGGAGGCGGGAGGGGTTCGCGTACCGGTAGCGGACCGGTCCGTCGGAGGCGCGGGCGCTGAGCAGGTCGGTGTCGGACGTCGACAGGAGCAGGATCATGCGGCGTCTGGCCTTCCTCGGGGTGTCCACGCCCCGGGCGGTGTCGAGATCCCCTGCTCGGACCTGCCGAACGTGCGGGGAAGGGAGTTCCTGACTCGCCCGGCCTGGTGGGGCCGGACTCACAGTGGCGGGACCGCGCCGGAATCGCACCGGGCTTCCTCCCCTGTCGCCGTCTGTGGCGACGACGGACCCGGAGGTCCGCCGGGGTCCGTCCGCGAAGACGGGCCCCGCAGGCATAGTACGGGCCTGGGTGCCCGACGGGTCATACGGATCGGATGAGATGGTCGGTATGCTCGCCGCCATGCCTCCCCCAGCCCCCCATTTCGCCCAGCCCGACGACGCCCGTTTCCGGTCGCGCGGCGACGCCTGCCCCGGTGCGCTGCGCCTGCACCGGGCGGACGACGGGGCGTTGGCGCGGGTCCGGGTGCCCGGCGGTGTGCTCGGCGCGGACCAGGCGGACGCGCTGCGGGAGTTGGCCGGACGGCTGGGCGATGGTGAGCTGTATCTCACTTCGCGCGGCAATGTGCAGCTGCGGGGGCTGGGTGCGGAGTGCGGGGGCGAACTGGCCTCCCGGATGTACGAAATAGGGCTTTTGCCCTCCGAACGGCATGAGCGGGTCCGCAACGTGGTGGTCTCTCCGCTGTCCGGGCTCGACGGCCGCGGCGAGCGCGATGTCCGCCCGTGGCTGTCCGTGCTGGACGCGCTGGTGTGCGCGAGCGAGGAGGCGGTCGGGCTGTCGGGCCGGTTCCTGTTCGCGCTGGACGACGGGCGCGGCGATGTGGACGCGCTGGGCGCGGATGTGACGCTGCGGGCGCGGGCGGGCGGGGACGCGGAGCTGCGGATCGGGGCGCTGGAGTCGGTGGCCCGGATTCCGGGTGGCGAGGCGCCGCGCGCCGCGTTGCTGGCGGCGACGGTGTTCCTGTCCATGGCGGACGCTTCCGGTTCCGGTGCGTGGCGGGTGAGCGACCTGCCCGGGGGCGCCGGGCCGCTGTTCGATGAGGTGGTACGGAGGCTGGGTGCGTCCGGGCTGCCCGTCGCCCGCGCGACCGTACCGGTGCCGGATGGGGCTCCCCCGGCGCTCGGGCTGGTGGCGGGGCCCGGGGGCACGGACGCGCTGTCCGTCGGGCTGCCCCTCGGGCGGGCGGACGCGGCGCGGTGGCGGGCGCTGACGGACCTCGCCCGGGACCACGGCGCCGGCGAACTGCGGCTCACCCCGTGGCGCGGAGTCGTCGTGCCCGGGGTCCGACGGGGGCGGGCGTCCGAGGCGCTCGACGCGTTGGAGGCCGTGGGCCTCGTCACCGGGCCCGGCTCGCCGTGGTCCGGCGTGAACGCGTGCGTCGGGCGGCCGGGGTGTGCGAAGTCCCTGTCCGATGTGCGGGGTGACGCCGCGTCATCGCTGCGCGCCGGACCGCCCGGCCGCGCCCTGCCCGTCCACTGGTCCGGATGCGAGCGGCGGTGCGGGCACCCGCGCGGTGCGTGGGTCGACGTCGTCGCAGGACCGGACGGCGGCTACCGGGTGTCCGTCGTACGGGACGGCGAGCGCGGGACCCCGGTGCGCGTCGCGGACGACCCCGCCGCGCTGGCCGACGCCGTGGCGGCGGCCCGTACCCCTCACACCTGATCGCCCTCCCACACTTTTCCTGTCCGACCCCCCGCCCTGAGAAGAGAGCGACACCACTGTGTACGAGTACGAGAAGGACGGACCGGCCATCTATCGCCAGTCCTTCGCCACCATCCGGGCGGAGGCGGACCTCGCGGGTCTGCCCGCGGACGTGAGCCAGGTCGCGGTCCGGATGATCCACGCCTGCGGGATGGTCGACCTCGTACGCGACCTCGGCTACACGCCCGACGCGGTCGCCCGCGCCCGCGCGGCGCTGCGGGCCGGCGCGCCCATCCTGTGCGACGTGGCCATGGTCGCCAGCGGGGTCACCCGCAAGCGGCTGCCCGCGGACAACGAAGTGGTGTGCACCCTGTCCGACCCGGCGGTGCCCGGGCTCGCGGCCGAGCTGGGCACGACCCGCTCGGCGGCCGCCCTGGAGCTGTGGCGGGACCGGCTCGACGGGGCGGTCGTGGCCGTCGGGAACGCGCCGACCGCCCTGTTCCGGCTGCTCGAAATGATCGAGGCGGGGGCCCCGCGCCCCGCCGCCGTCATCGGTGTCCCGGTCGGGTTCGTCGGCGCCGCCGAGTCCAAGGACGCCTTGGCCGCCCACCCGTCGGGGCTCGACCACCTGATCGTGCGCGGCCGGCGCGGCGGCAGCGCCATCGCGGCCGCCGCGCTCAACGCCATCGCCAGCGAGGAAGAGTGACCGTGAGCGAGCAGCAGACGGGGCAGCCGGGCGAGCGGCGGACGGGACGGCTCTACGGGGTCGGGCTCGGCCCCGGCGACCCCGCCCTGATGACCCTGCGCGCGGTGGAGGTCATCGCCGAGGCGGACGTCGTGGCCTACCACAGCGCCCGGCACGGCCGGTCCATCGCCCGGTCCATCGCGGCGAAGCACCTGCGCGCCGACCACATCGAAGAAGCCCTGGTCTACCCGGTCACCACGGAGACCACGGACCACCCGGGCGGCTACCGGGGCGCGATGGAGGACTTCTACACCGAGGCGGCGGCCCGGCTCGCGGTCCACCTGGACGCGGGGCGCACGGTCGCCGTGCTCGCCGAGGGCGATCCGCTGTTCTACGGGTCGTACATGCACATGCACAAGCGGCTGGCCGACCGCTACCCGACCGAGGTGATCCCCGGGGTGACCTCGGTCAGCGCGGCCGCCGCGCGGCTCGGGACCCCGCTCGCGGAGGGCGAGGAGGTCCTGACGATCCTGCCCGGCACCCTGCCGGAGGAGGAGCTGACCGCCCGGCTGGCCGCGACCGACGCGGCGGTGGTGATGAAGCTGGGCCGCACCTTCCCCGCCGTCCGCCGGGCGTTCGAGGCGTCGGGCCGGCTGGCCGAGGCCCGCTATGTGGAGCGCGCCACGATGGCCGGGGAACGGCTGGGCGAACTCGCGGACACGGACGCCGGTTCGGTGCCGTACTTCGCGGTCGCCGTCCTGCCGAGCCGGATCGACGCCCGCCCGGAGCGTGCCCCGGGCGACGGTGAGGTGGTGGTCGTCGGCACCGGTCCGGCCGGTCCGCTGTGGCTGACGCCCGAGACGCGCGGGGCGCTGGCCGAGGCGGACGACCTGGTCGGCTACACGACGTACCTGGACCGGGTGCCGGTCCGGCCGGGGCAGATACGGCACGGCTCGGACAACAAGGTGGAGTCGGAGCGGGCGGAGTTCGCGCTCGACCTGGCCCGGCGCGGGCGTCGGGTCGCCGTGGTGTCCGGCGGGGACCCCGGGGTCTTCGCCATGGCGACGGCGGTCCTGGAGGCGGCGTCGCAGGAGGAGTACGCGGCCGTGCCGGTGCGGGTGCTGCCCGGGGTGACGGCGGCGAACGCTGCGGCGGCCCGGGCGGGTGCGCCGCTGGGCCACGACTACGCGGCGATCTCCCTGTCGGACCGGCTCAAGCCGTGGGAGGTCATCGCGCGCCGGCTGTCCGCCGCCGCCTCGGCGGACCTGGTGCTCGCGCTGTACAACCCCGGTTCGCGGAGCCGGACGTGGCAGGTCGGCAAGGCGCGGGACCTGCTCCTCGAACACCGCTCCCCGGACACGCCCGTGGTCCTCGGCCGGGACGTCGGCGGGCCGGCCGAGAGCGTACGGACGGTGCGCCTGGCCGACCTCGATCCGGCCGAGGTGGACATGCGCACGATCCTGATCGTCGGGTCGTCGCAGACCCGGTGGGGGCGGCGGGGCGACGGCACGCCGATCGTGTGGACGCCGCGCCGCTACCCGGAGGACTAGCCCGTCAGCCGGTTCAGCCAGGTCAGGGCCTCTTCCGGGCTGCCGGCCACCGCGCCCCCCTCGGGGACCGGTGGCCGGCGGACGACGACCACGGGGATGCCGGCCTCGCGGGCAGCGGTCAGCTTGGGGGCCGTCGCCGCGCCGCCGCTGTCCTTGGTGACGAGGACGTCGACGCGGTGGCGGCGGATCAGCTCGCGCTCCCCTTCCAGGGTGAAGGGGCCGCGGTCGAGCAGGGTCTCCATCCGGGCCGGGTACGGCGGTTCCGGGGCGTCCACGGACCGCATCAGGAACCACAGGCCGTCCAGGTCCGCGAAGGCGGCGAGCCCCATGCGGCCCGTAGTGAGGAACACTCGCCGTCCCAGCGCGGGAAGCGCCCCGGCCGCCTCGGCCAGGGAGCCGACCGGGTGCCAGTCGTCACCTGCACCGGGCACCCAGCCGGGCCGGCGCAGCATGAGCAGGGGAACATGGGCGGCGGCGGCCGCGACGGCCGCGTTGAAGGTGATCGTCCCGGCGAAAGGATGGGTGGCGTCGATGAGTGCGTGCACCCGGTGCGAGCGCAGCCAGTCCGCGAGCCCGTCGGCCCCCCCGAAGCCCCCGGTCCGGACCTCCCCCGGCGGCAGCTTCGGCCGGGCGACCCGGCCCGCGAGCGAGCTGGTGACCCTGCTTCCGGCGGGCAGCCCGGCCACCAGCAGCTCGGCGAGGCGGCGGGCCTCCGTCGTCCCGCCCAGAATCAGTACGTGCACGGGGACCATCCATGAGTGAGGCGAAAGGCGGGCGCGGCGCCCAACTCAAGCACACCGGTCTGCGGCCGGGCTGGACGACCGGTGCCTGTGCGACCGCCGCCGCGACGGCCGCGTACACGGCGCTGCTGAGCGGCGACTTCCCGGACCCGGTCACCATCACGCTGCCCCGGGGCCAGACCCCGGCGTTCGCCCTGGCCGTGGAGGAGCTGGGCGGCGGGCGGGCGACGGCGGGCGTGGTGAAGGACGCGGGCGACGACCCCGACGTGACGCACGGCGCCCTGGTGCGGGTCAGCGTGCAGGCGCTGCCGCCGGGCTCGGGCGTGGTGTTCCGGGCCGGCCCCGGCGTGGGCACGGTGACGCTGCCGGGGCTGCCGCTGGAGGTCGGCGAACCGGCGGTGAACCCGGTGCCGCGCCGGATGATCCGGGAGCACGTCGCGGAGGTCGCGGCGGCGCACGGCGGGTCCGGGGACGTCGAGGTGACGATCGGTGTGGACGACGGCGGGGAGATCGCCCGCTCCACCTGGAACCCGCGCCTGGGCATCCTGGGCGGGCTCTCGATCCTCGGCACGACGGGGGTCGTGGTGCCGTACTCCTGCTCGGCGTGGATCGACTCGATCCGGCGCGGTGTGGACGTGGCGCGCGCGGCCGGGCACACCCATGTCGCCGGGTGCACGGGGTCGACCTCGGAGAAGACGGTGGTCGCCGAGTACGGACTGCCGGAGATCGCGCTGCTGGACATGGGCGACTTCGCGGGCGCGGTCCTCAAGTACGTACGCAGGCATCCGGTGGACCGGCTCACGATCTGCGGCGGGTTCGCCAAGCTGTCGAAGCTCGCGGCCGGCCATCTGGATCTCCACTCGGGGCGCTCCCAGGTCGACAAGGCGTACCTGGCGGGGCTGGCCCGGCGCGGCGGTGCCGACGAGGCCCTGGCCGCCGAGATCGCCGTCGCCAACACCGGCCTGGCCGCACTCCAGTTGTGCCAGGCGCACGGGGTGCCGCTGGGTGATCTGGTGGCCGTGGCCGCGCGGGACGAGGCGCTGTCGGTGCTGCGGGGAGCGCCGGTGGCCGTGGACGTGATCTGCGTCGACCGGGCGGGGACCGTGGTGGGGCGCAGCCCCGTACGCTGACCCGCCCGGGCGGGGATTCAGCAGGTGTGGCGGTCGCGGGCGGGCGAGTAGAGGTGGCTGTCGTGGAACTGCTCGGCGCCCAGGGTGCGGCCGGCCATGATCACGGCGGTGCGGATGACGCCCGCGGCCTTCACCTGTGCGGCGATGTCGTCCAGGGTGCCGCGCAGGACGAGCTCGTCGGGGCGTGAGGCCATCGCGACCACGGCGGCCGGGCAGTCGGCCCCGTAGTGCGGCAGCAGCTCCTCGACGACGCGGTCCACGTAGCGGGCCGCGAGGTGCAGGACGATCAGGGCGCCGCTGCGGCCGAGCGTCGCCAGGTCCTCGCCCTCGGGCATGGCGGTGGCCCGCTGGGCGATCCGGGTCAGGATGACGGTCTGGCCCACGGTCGGCACGGTCAGCTCTCGCTTGAGGGCGGCCGCCGCGGCCGCGAACGCCGGCACGCCCGGGACCACTTCGTACGGCACGCCCGCCTCGTCCAGGCGCCGCATCTGCTCGTTGACCGCGCTGAACACCGAGGGGTCGCCGGAGTGCAGCCGCGCCACGTCGTGGCCGGCCCGGTGCGCGGCGACGAGTTCGGCGGTGATCGCGTCGATGTCGAGCTGCGCCGTGTCCACCAGGCGGGCGTCGTCCGGGCACTCGGCCAGGAGCTCGCGGGGCACCAGGCTGCCCGCGTACAGGCACACCTGGCAGGCGGCGAGCGTGCGCGCGCCGCGCACCGTGATCAGGTCGGCGGCGCCGGGGCCCGCGCCGATGAAGTACACGGTCATCTGTCGTCTCCTGAGGGTTGTGCGGGGGCCGTTGCGGTGTCCGTGGGCTTGCGTACGGACCACTGGGTGACGGGCATGGCCTGGCGCCAGCCGGTGAACGTGCCGACGGGCACGGCGTGCGCCACGGCGAGGCGGACCAACTCGCCGCCGTGTGCCTTGTGCCGGGCGGCGAGCAGCGCCTCGGACTCCAGGGTGACCGTGTTGGCGACCAGTCGGCCGCCGGCCGGGAGCGCGGTGAGGCAGGTGTCGAGGAGGCCGGGTGCGGTAAGACCGCCGCCGATGAACACGGCGTCCGGGGTGGGGAGTTGGTCCAGGCAGCCGGGAGCGCGGCCGGTGACGACGCGGAGGCCGGGCACGCCGAGCCGGTCGGCGTTGGCGGTGATGCGCGCCGCGCGGACGGGGTCGCGTTCGACGGTGACCGCCCGGCAGGAGGGGTGGACGCGCATCCATTCGATCGCGATGGAGCCGGAGCCGCCGCCGATGTCCCAGAGGAGTTCGCCGGGGGCGGGGGCGAGCACGCCCAGGGTGGCGGCCCGGACGTGACGCTTCGTCAACTGCCCGTCGTGCGCGTACGCCTCGTCCGGCAGGCCCGGTACGGCGCCGAGGCGCAGCGCCCCCGGGGCGGTCCGGCACTCGACGGCGACGACGTTGAGCGGGTCCCCGGCCGGGTGGTCCCAGGTGTCCGCCGTGCCCTCGGCGCACGCCTCGTCCTCGCCGCCGAGCTGTTCCAGGACCCGGATGCGGCTGGGCCCGAAGCCGTGGTCGCGCAGCAGTGCGGCGACGGTGGCCGGGGTGGTGGCGTCGGCGCTGAGGACGAGCAGCCGGCGCCCTTCGTGCAGGGCGGCGGCCAGCCGGGCGGCGGGGCGGCCGACGAGGGTGACGACCTCGGTGTCCTCCAGCGGCCAGCCGATCCGGGCGCAGGCGTAGGAGACGGACGAGGGGTGCGGCAGGACGTGCAGCCGTTCGGCGCCCAGGACCTCGGTGAGGGCCCGGCCGATCCCGTAGAACATGGGGTCGCCGCTGGCCAGGACGGCGATGCGGCGGCCCGCGTGCGCGGCGAGCAGGCCGGGGACGGCGGGGCGCAGGGGCGAGGGCCAGGGCACGCGGGTGCCCGCGCACCGCGGTGGCAGGAGGCCGAGTTGCCGGTCGGCGCCGATGAGGACCTGGGCGTCCGTCAGGGCCGCGCGCGCCGGTCCGGTGAGCCCGGCCCATCCGTCGGCTCCGATCCCGACCACGGTGACTGCGGGCGGGCGGGGGTGCTCGGGGGTCACGGACGGTACCTCGGGTCTCGGGGGGCTGGCGCACCCGCACTCTACTGGCCGGTCGCGGGCGGCCCCGAGGCGGCTAGGAGCTTCCTCCAGGGAGCACCGCAGCTGCCATGTGTTTTCCCATGGAAAGCTGTAAATGCGATGTGATCACCCATACTCTTTGGCACATGCTGTTCTCCATGACTCCTGCTTCCCTCCAGCGGCGCGCCGCCGCAAGCCTCGTCGTCGTGGGACTGCTCACGCCCCTCACCGCGTGCGGCGGGGACGACGGCACCGGGGACACGGCCACCGACCTCACCGTTCTCGCCGCGTCCTCGCTCACCGATGTGTTCAAGGAGGCGGGTGCGGCGTACGAGAAGGAGCACCCGGGCACGAAGGTGACGTTCTCCTTCGCCGGGTCGCAGGAGCTGGCCGCGCAGGTCAGGCAGGGCGCCCCCGCCGACGCGCTGGTCACGGCCGACACGAAGACGATGGACGGCCTGAAATCGGACACCGGCGCGCCGACGGTCATCGCGAAGAACCGCCTCGTCATCGCGACCGGCAAGGGCAACCCGGAGAAGGTCGGTAACCTCACGGACCTGGCCGATCCCGGGCTGAAGGTGGTACTCGCCGCGCCCGAGGTGCCGGTGGGCCGGTACAGCCGGCAGATCCTGGACGCGCAGAAGATCACCGTGAAGCCGGTCTCGCAGGAGCCCAACGTGCGCGCGGTGCTCAGCAAGGTCGAGCTGGGCGAGGCGGATGCCGGGCTGGTTTACAAGACCGATGTCGCCTCGGCCGAGGGCAAGGTCGACTCGGTCGACATCCCGGACGGGCAGAACGCCGTCGCCTCGTACCCGGCGGCGACCCTGAAGACCGGCAAGCACGGCGCCGCGGCCGAGGCGTTCGTCACGTGGCTGTCCTCGCCCGGGGCACGGAAGATCCTGACCGGTGCGGGCTTCCAGCAGCCGTAGCCCGAGCAAGGAACGCCGATGAACCGACCCCGCGGCCGCGCGCCGATCGTGCTGGCCCTCCCCGCGCTCCTGGCCGTCGCGTTCCTGCTGCTGCCGCTGGCCGGCATCCTGGCCCGGACCTCGTGGGGCGAGCTGGGCACTCACCTCACCAGCGAGTCCACCACCCGGGCGCTGACGCTGTCGCTGATCGTCTCCGGCTGGGCGCTGGCCCTCTCCCTCGTCCTGGGGGTGCCGCTGGCCTGGCTGCTGGCCCGGGTCGACTTCCCCGGCAAGGTCTTCGTCCGCTCACTGGTGCTGCTGCCGATGGTGCTGCCGCCCACGGTCGGCGGGGTCGCCCTGCTCCTCGGCTTCGGCCGCCGGGGGCTGCTGGGACCGTGGCTGGAGGACTGGTTCGGGATCACGCTGCCGTTCCACACCTCCGGCGCGGTGCTCGCGGCGACCTTCGTCGCCATGCCGTTCCTGGTCATCAGCCTGGAGGGCGCGCTCGGCGGGCTGCGGCCGCGTTACGAGGAGACCGCGGCCTCCCTGGGGGCTTCGCCGGTACGGGTGTTCTTCACGGTCACCCTGCCGATGGTGGCGCCCGGGCTTGCCGCCGGAGCGGCGCTGACCTGGGCGCGGGCGCTCGGCGAGTTCGGGGCGACCATCACCTTCGCGGGCAACCTCCCCGGCACCACGCAGACCCTGCCCCTCCAGGTCTACCTGCTGCTCCAGGACAGCCCGGAGGCCGCGACCTCGGTGTCCCTGCTGCTGCTCGTCATCGCCATGGCGGTGCTGCTCGCGCTGCGGGGGCGGTGGACGGGGGCGCCGCCTGAGCGGACGCGGACGCGGAAGGTCATCGACGAGGAGCCCGGGACGACGGTCGCTTCGGGGGACGCTCCGCAGGCCGTACGGGAGAGCTGGCCGCTGCACGCCGAGGTCACCGGCTTCAACGAGCTGACCCTCGACGCGGAGGCCGGGACCACCATCGCCGTCGTCGGCCCCAACGGCGCCGGCAAGACGACCCTGCTGCGTGCCCTGCTCGGCCTCACCCCGCGCGCCCACGCCCGGCTCGTCCTGGGCGGCACCGACGTCACCGCCCTGCCCGCCCACCGCCGGGGCGTCGCCTGGGTCCCGCAGGACGGCGCGCTGTTCCCGCACCTGAGCACCCTCGCCAACACCGCGTACGGGCTGCGCGCCCGGGGCGTGCCGCGCGCCGAGGCCCGCCGCACCGCGCAGGAGTGGCTGGACCGGCTCGGGGTCGGGCACCTGGCCTCGCGCCGCCCCGCCCAGGTCTCCGGCGGCCAGGCTCAGCGCGTCGCGCTGGCCCGCGCGCTGGCCGCCCGTCCGCGCCTGCTGCTGCTGGACGAACCGCTCGCCGCGCTCGACCAGACGACCCGGTCCCGGGTCCGGCACACGCTGCGCCGCCACCTCGACGGGTTCGGCGGGGTCTGCCTCATCGTCACGCACGACCCCGTGGAGGCCGTCGCGCTCGCCGACCGGGTCCTCGTCCTGGAGGAGGGCCGTACGCTCCAGGACGCACCGCCCGCCGAGGTGACCCGCCACCCGCGCTCCCCCTGGGTCGCCCGGATGCTCGGCCGCAACGCCTGGCCCGGCACCGCCACCGCCGACGGCCTGGAGCCCGCGGGCGGCGGTCACCTCGTCGCGGCCGACCCGCTGCCCGCCGGGGCTCCCGCGCTCGCGGTCATCGCGCCCGAGGCCGTCTCCGTACACCGGGAGAAGCCGAGCGGGAGCCCGCGCAACGTGTGGCCGGGGACGGTGCGCGAGATCACGGCGGGCGGGAGCCGGCTCCGGGTGCTCGTGGGGTCGGAGCGGGCGCCGGACCTGGTCGCCGAGATCACTCCGCAGGCCGCCGCCGAGCTGTCCCTGGCGGACGGGGCGCGGGTGTGGACCAGCGTGAAGGCGACCGAGGTGACACTCGTGGCGCTCTGAGGCGCCCCGTCAGTACACGTCCCGCACGTACCGCTTGTCGGCGGCGAGCTGCTTCACGTACAGGGCGGCGGCCTCCGGGTCGAGCCCCCCGTGCGCGACGGCGATGTCGCGCAGCGCCCGGTCGACGTCCTTCGCCATCCGGGCCGCGTCGCCGCACACGTAGAAGTGGGCGCCGTCGCGCAGCCAGGACCACAGTTTGGCGCCGTGCTCGCGCATCCGGTCCTGCACGTAGACCTTGGCGCGCTGGTCGCGCGAGAAGGCGGTGTCCAGGCGGGTGAGCGTTCCGTCGGCGAGGAAGGACGTCAGCTCCTCCTCGTAGAAGAAGTCGGTGGCCCGGTGCTGCTCACCGAAGAACAGCCAGTTGGGGCCGGGGTCGCGGCGGGCCCGGCGCTCCTCCAGGAAGCCGATGAAGGGGGCGACCCCCGTTCCCGGGCCCACCATGACCATCGGTGCGTCGGGGCGGGCCGGTGGCCGGAAGTGCGGGGCGCGGCGAACGAAGACCGGGACGCGGGTGTCGGGTTCGGCGTCCGCGAGGAAGGGTGAGCAGACCCCGGCGCGGGGGCGGCCGTGGAGGTTCTCGTAGCGGACGACGGAGACCGTCAGGGAGAGGCGGTCGGGGTCGGTGAGCGGGCTGGACGATATCGAGTACAGGCGGGGCTGGAGCGGCTTGAGGACGCCGGCCCACTCCCCGGGGGTGGCCTTGACCGGGAATTCGGCGAGGACGTCGACGGCCTGGCGGCCCCAGGACCAGCGGGCCAGCTCGCCCTTGTTGTCGGGCCGCAGCATCTTCTTCAGGTCCCGGTCGCCGGTGCGTTCGGTGACGAAGCCGAGCAGGGCGGGGGTGAGGCGGGTGATGTCCAGGCGGGTGTGGAGCGCGTCGCCCAGGCGGAGGCCGCCGAGGCCGGCGATCTCGATCTCGGCGTCGGCGTCGAGGCCGGTGACGGAGAGCCATTCGGCCACCAGGTCCGGGTGGTTGACGGCGTGGACGCCGAGCGCGTCACCGGCCGCGTGGTCGAGCGCGGTCCCGGTGCCGCTGGTGTCGAAGGTGAACCGGCGGACCTCCTTGCCGGAGCCGGGCAGGCCGAGCAGCCGGTTGCCGGCCAGCCGGGCGGTGACGGGGGCGGGCCTGGGGGTGCGGACACGGGCCGGAGCGGGCGGGGGCGTGGGGGCGCGCAGGGGCGTGGGGGCCGGTTCCGTGGGAGGTGCGGTGAGGCCGGCGAGGACCTGGTCGAGCCAGCTCAGCGCGGACGGTTCGTAGTCGGGTTCGCAGTCGGTACGCGGGGCGAGGCGGACGGCCCCGAGCTCGTCCAGGCGCCGGTCGAGCCGCCGCCCGTGCCCGCAGAAGTCGTCGTACGAGGAGTCGCCGAAGGCCAGTACGGCGTACCGCCTGCCGTCCAGGGGCGGGAGGTCCGCCGCCGTCAGGGCCTCCCAGAACCCGGAGCCGTTGTCGGGCGCGTCGCCGTCCCCGAAGGTGCTGGTGATCAGGAGGAGGTCGGCGGCCGGCGGCAGGGTACGCGGGTCCGCCTGGTCCATGCCGAGGAGCCGGGCGCGGTGGCCCGTGGCGGTGAGCCGGTCGGCGGTGGCGACGGCGAACTCCTCGGCGTTCCCGGTCTGCGAGGCCCACAGCACGACGACCTCGCGGCCGGGGGCCTCGGCGGGGACGGGCTCGGGGTCGTCGGCGGGCGGCCCGGTGCGGGAGTACATGCCGGCCAGGACGCCGTTGACCCAGCGGGCGTGCTCGGCACTGAAGGGGGCGCCGGGCGGGAGGACGGGGACGCCGGGGGCGCCCAGGGGCAGCCCGGCGAGGAAGCCGACGAGGTACTGCCGCTCGTGTTCGGCGAGGACCGGGGGCGGGGTGGTGTCCAGGCCGAAGACGGCCGCGGTGTCCGGAGACGGCGGGGTCGCGGTTTCCACCGGTGCCGCGACGGGAACGGGTGCCGCCGCCACCTTCGTCAGCGTCACCGCGCACACCTTGAACTCCGGCTGGTGGGAGACCGGGTCCACGGCGTCGCCGGTCACCGCGTTGACGCTGAGGTACTCGCCGAACAGGTCGTTCCAGTGGAAGGGCGCGAAGCAGCAGCCGGGTGCGACCCGGTCGGTGACCACGGCCGGCAGCACGGCCCGCCCTCGCCGCGACTCCACCTCGACCGCGTCCCCCTCCGCGATGCCGAGCCGTGCCGCGTCCCCGGGGTGCACCTCCACGAACGGGCCGGGGTTCAGCCGGTTGAGCTTGGCGACCCTGCCGGTCTTGGTGAGGGTGTGCCACTGGTGCTGGACCCGTCCGGTGTTGAGCAGGAAGGGGTAGTCGTCGTCCGGCATCTCGGCCGCCGGGACATGGGGGCGCGCGAAGAAGCGGGCGCGTCCGGTCGGCGTCGGGAAGGCGGGCCCGCCGCCGTCCGGGGTGAGATAGCGGATGGGGTTGCGGTCCGGGCCGTCGGCGGTGGGCGCGGGCCACTGGACGGGGGCGGTGCGCAGCCGTTCGTACGTCACACCCCGCAGGTCGTAGCCGGTGCGGGGGTTGGCGGCGCGCTTGATCTCCTCGAAGACCTCCTCGGCGCTTTCGTACGTGAAGGCGTCCTCGTACCCCATCGCGCAGGCGATACGGGCGATGATCCGCCAGTCCGCGAGGGCTTCGCCGGGTGGCTCGACGGCCGGGCGGGCGAGAGTCAGGTTGCGTTCGCTGTTGACGAGTACCCCCTCGGCCTCGGACCACAGGGCGCCGGGCAGGACGACATCGGCGTAGGCGTTGGTCTCGGTGTCGGCGAACACGTCCTGGGTGATGACGAGTTCGGCGGCTTCCAGGGCCTCGATGACGGTGCGGCGGTTGGCGACGGAGGCGACGGGGTTGGTGCAGATGATCCAGCACGCCTTGATGTCACCGGCCGCCATCCGCTCGAACATCTCGACCGTTCCCCGGCCGCACTCGTCCTTGCGCAGGGTGCCGGGGGCGAGCCCCCACAGCTCCTCGGTGAAGGCGCGGTCCGCGTCGTCCAGGAGCGACCGCTGACCGGGCAGCCCGGGGCCCATGTAGCCCATTTCGCGCCCGCCCATCGCGTTGGGCTGGCCGGTGAGCGAGAGGGGGCCGCTGCCGGGGCGGCAGATGGCGCCGGTCGCGAGGTGGAGGTTGATCAGCGCGTTGGTGTTCCAGGTGCCGTGGGTGGACTGGTTGAGCCCCATCGTCCAGCAGCTCGTCCACTCCCCCGCCTCGCCGATCCACCGGGCGGCCAGGCGGAGGTCGTCCTCCGGGATGCCGGTGATCTCCGCGACGGTGGCGGGCGGGTAGTCGGCGAGGAATTTTGGCATCTCCTCCCAGCCCTCGGTGTGCGCGGCGATGAACGCGGGGTCGGTGTGCCCGTCCGCGTGGAGCAGGTGCAGGAGGCCGTTGAGGAGGGCCAGGTCGGTGCCGGGGTTGACGCGCAGGAAGAGGTCGGCCTTGTCGGCGGTGGCGGTGCGCCGGGGGTCCACGACGATGAGTTTGGCGCCGGCCTTGACGCGGTCCAGGAGGCGCAGGAAGAGGATCGGATGGCAGTCGGCCATGTTGGAGCCGATGACGAGGAAGACGTCCGCGCGGTCCAGGTCGTCGTAGGAGCCGGGCGGCCCGTCGGCTCCGAGCGACAGTTTGTAGCCGCTGCCCGCGCTCGCCATGCAGAGCCGCGAGTTGGACTCGACGCGGTTGGTGCGGACGAACCCCTTGGCCAGCTTGTTCGCGAGGTACTGCGCCTCCAGGCCCAGCTGCCCGGACACGTAGAACGCGACGGCGTCCGGTCCGTGCGTGTCGATGACCGCCCGCAGCCGCCGCGCGGTGGACGCGACCGCCTCGTCCACGCCCACCGGTACGGGCTCCGCGCCCCGCTCCGGCCGCACCAGGGCGGTGGTCAGCCGGCCGGGGGCGGCGAGCATGTCGGCGGTGGTCGCGCCCTTGGTGCAGAGCCGCCCGGCGTTGGCGGGGTGGGCCTTGTCGCCCGACGCCTTGCGGACCGTACGGCGTCCGTCCGGCCCGGCCGCGATGTCGAGGACCATCCCGCAGCCCACCCCGCAGTACGAGCAGACCGTACGGACCTGAGTGGCGTCGGCCGACGAGCTCTGTGGGGGCACCGGGGAGACCTTCCGTGAATCGGATCGTGCTCCGACGGTAGGAAGGCGCCGTTACGCCGGTGTGGCACCGGCCGATCATGGGCGGTAACGCTCGTCGCACACCGGGCGGGCCGCCGGTGTGAGAAGACCGGCCGGTCAGGTCTCCTCGGTGAGCTGTTCGTCCAGGTCGTCGAAGAGCAGTTCCGTGTGGTCGACCTGCCCCGTCCGGTACGCCGAGCGGGCGACCAGGTGCGCGGCGACCGGTCCCGTCATCATCTGGAAGAAGCCGATCAGCGCCAGCGTCGCCAGGTCCATGCCGCTGCGCAGCCGCAGCGCGACCCCGGCGAGCACGATGAGCATGCCGAGCGCCTGCGGTTTGGTCGCGGCGTGGCTGCGGGAGAGGACGTCCGGCAGGCGCAGCATGCCGACCACGCCGAGCAGGCAGACCGCGGCGCCGAGCAGTACCAGCGCCGCGCCGGCCGTGTCCAGGATCTGGAGCCAGACGCTCATGAGGTGCCACCGCCGTTCCGCCGCCCGCCGGGGTGGTCCGGATGGCCGGGCGGCCGGTCGCGTACGGCGATGAACCGCGCGATGCCGACCGAGCCGGTGAAGCCGAGGAAGGCGAGGACCAGCATGATCGGGAAGTAGAACGGGTCGCGTGCGAACGCCGACTTGGCGCCGAGCCCGGCGATGATGAGCGCGGCGCAGACGTCGAGCGCGATGGCCCGGTCGAGCATCGAGGGCCCGCGCCAGATGCGCGCGAGCAGTAGCGCGCCGGCGACGAGGATCAGGACGACGGCCGCCACCAGCAGCACGCGGTCCACGGTCTGGGGCGCGCTCATCGGCCGTCCTCCCGGTCTCCCGGCGCTCGGCCGGTGGGCGGTGTCCGCGGGGGCGGGGCGGCGACCCGCTCGATCTCGTCGCGGGTGCCGAAGGCGCGTACGGTCAGCTCCTCCAGGCGCCACACGGACCGCCGGGCGGCTTCCAGTTCGGCGGGGTCGTCCGCGTCCAGGACGTGCAGGAAGACGGTGGCGGTGGCGCGGCGGACCTCCACGACGGAGCCGTCGGGCACGTTGGACACGGTGACGGCGGTCGCGGTGAGCATCAGGTCGGAGCGGCAGCGCAGCGGTACGGCGATGACGGCCGCCCGGTGGGGCTGCCGGCCGTGGATCTGCCGGGTGACCTTCACGCCGGAGGTGTACATGTCGTACAGCAGATAGCCGGCGAGGCGCAGGATGCCCCAGGGGTGCAGCCGCAGCCCCAGGTCGACCGTGGGCAGCGGGAAGGCGAGGCAGACGACCACCGCGACCACGGCCCCGGTCAGCAGGTTCGCCCAGTTGAGGCTGGACCAGAGCAGCACCCAGATCACGGTGAGCCAGGCGATCAGCGGCAGGTCGAGCACCCTCCGGTGCCGGGCGCCGAACGCGGCGCTGAACGGCGGCAGGTCCTTGTTGCGGAAGGAAAGGGTGACGAGGCGTTTCACGGGCCCAGCACCTCCTGGGTGTAGGGCGTGCGGGCGATGAGTTCGGCTGCCGCGCGGTCGGTGTACGAGGTGAGCGGGCCGGCGAACACGGTGAAGGCGAGACCGAGGCCGACCGCGGCGGCCGTCGCCCAGGTCATCGGGCGGGGCAGCACGCTGGTGGTGGTGACGGCGTGGCCGTGGAGCGTGGCGGCGACGGCGAGGCCGGCGGGCTGGTGGCGGATGCGGACGCCCTCGTCGCCGGTGCCGGCCATCCGGTCCGGGCCCTCGTCGGCATCGTCGTCGTCGCTGTCGTCGTCCGATTCCAGGACCGTGCCGGCGGCGGCCTGGCCCGGGGGCGCGGCCCGCCAGAAGGCGAGGTTCCAGACCTTGGCCATCACGTACAGCGTGAGCAGGCTGGTCACGGTCGCGCCGACGACGAGGATCCAGGCCCACACCCCGCCGTCGGCGACACCGGCGCGCATGAGGCCCAGCTTGCCGACGAAGCCGGACAGCGGGGGGATGCCGGCGAGGTTCATCGCGGGCACGAAGAAGAGGACGGCGAGGGCGGGGGCGGCCCGGGCGATGCCGCCGATCCGGGTGAGTTCGGTGGTGCCGGTCCGGCGTTCGATCAGTCCGGCGACCAGGAACAGCGTGGTCTGGACGGTGATGTGGTGGACGACGTAGACGATGGCGCCGCCGTAGGCCTGCCGGGTGGCGAGGCCGATGCCGAAGACCATGTAGCCGATGTGGCTGATGAGGGTGAAGGAGAGCAGCCGCTTGAGGTCGGTCTGGGCGACGGCCCCCAGGATGCCGACGGTCATCGAGGCGAGGGCCGCCGCCATCAGCAGGTCGCCGAGCCGGTTGCCGGGGAAGAGCAGGGTCTCGGTGCGCAGCATGCAGTAGACGCCGACCTTGGTGAGCAGTCCGGCGAAGACGGCGGTGACGGGGGCGGGCGCGGTCGGGTAGGAGTCGGGCAGCCAGGCGGCGAGCGGGAAGACGGCCGCCTTGATGGCGAAGACCGTCAGCAGCATCGCCTGGATCAGGGTCTGGACGCCCAGCGGCAGCGCGCCCAGGCGTTCGGCGAGCTGGGCGAAGTTGGCGGTGCCGGTCGCCGCGTACGTCATGGCGATGGCGGTCAGGAAGAGCATCGAGGAGAACAGCGAGATGATCACGTACGTGGAGCCGGCCCGGATGCGCGGACCGGTGCCGCCGAGGGTGAGCAGGACGAAGCTGGCGACGAGCATGATCTCGAAGCCGACGTAGAGGTTGACCAGGTCGCCGGCGAGGAAGGTGCACGAGACCCCGGCGACCAGGATCAGGTACGCGGGGTGGAAGACGGCGACGGGCGTCTCCTCGTCCCGGTCCGCCATGCCCTGGCCCAGGGAGTAGACGAGGACGCACAGGGTGACGGCGGAGGAGACCGTCAGCATCAGCCCGGAGAGCCGGTCGGCGACCAGGGTGATGCCGAGCGGCGGCGCGAAGTCCCCCAGGTGCACGGAGAGCGGCCCGCCGGTGTCGGCGGCGATCATCAGGGCGACCGAGAGGCCGAGCACGGCGGTGAGCACGGCCACGCTGATGAAGCGCTGGATCTGCTTGAGCCGGGTGCCGAAGGCGAGGCTCAGGCCGGTCGCGCAGAGCGGCAGCAGCACCGGCAGCGGGACGAGTGCGTTCATCCGGTGCCTCCCGGGTCGTCGGTGTCGGGGCGCCGCGGGTCCTCGGCCCGGGAGCCGGGCGGGTCCTCGGCGCTCTTCGCGTAGTCCTCCGGGTCCGCGCCCAGGACGTCGTGCCACAGGTCGCCGGTGGCGTCGCGGCCCCTGGCCTGGAGGGCCCGGTCGGCGCGCAGCCGGGCCCGGAGGCGGCGGCGTTCGTCGCGGTAGGCGCGGCGCGCCCCGGCGCTGCGGTCGCCGTCGGCCCGGAACCGCGTGCGCAGTTCGTCGCGCTCGTCCAGCACCTCGGCGCGCAGGACGATGCGGCGGTCCTCCAGGTCGTCGTGGACCTCGTCGGTGCCGGTCAGCTGGTGGCCGCGGTAGGCCATGGCGAGCAGGAACGCGGTGGTGGCCAGGGTGATGACGATCGCGGTGAGCGCGATGGCCTGGGGCAGCGGGTCGGTGACCCGGCCGAGATCGACGCCGTACAGCAGCGGTTCGCGGCCCGCCGTCCCGGTGGCGGACAGCACGAACAGGTTGATGCCGTTGCCGGCGATGACCGCGCCGAGCAGGATGCGGGTGAGGGGCCGGGTCAGCATGAGGATGCCGCCGACCGCGCAGAGGACCGCCGCGGTGGCCAGGAGCGAGGCGCTGACGGTCACGGGGTGGCCTCCCCCGGCTCGGGCCCGGCCCGGCGGGCGGCGGCCTTCTCGGCTGCGGCACGCTCGATCTGCCGGTCGATCTTGGCGCCGAGGGCCCGCACGATGTCGAGGACGACGCCGAGGACCAGCAGGTAGACCCCGCAGTCGAAGATCACCGGGGTGCCGAACTCGAAGTCGCCGACGAGCGGCAGGTGGCCGTGGTACGTCCAGGCGTGCAGGACCGTTCCGTCGGAGAGGCCCGACAGGGCGACCCCGGTGGAGACGAAGAGGCCGAGCCCGGTGAAGAGGCCGGGTTGCAGGGGCGCGGCCTCGGCGAGTTCGAAGCGCCCGCCCGCGAGGTAGCGGGTGATCAGGGCGAGGCCCGCGACCAGGCCGCCGACGAAGCCGCCGCCCGGCATGTTCTCGGCGCAGAACAGCAGGTACACCGAGAGCACCAGGATCGGGTGGAACAGCAGCCGCGCCACCACCTCGAAGACCACGGACCGGTGTTCGGGCGCCAGCGTGGCGCCGGCCGCCAGCCAGCCGCGCTCGGGCGCCCCCTCGTCGCCCTGCGGCACCCCGGTCAGCGGCTCGGCGGTCACGGACCAGGCGGTGCGGCCCCTCGCCTCGGTGGGTGCCGCCGTCCCCTCGGCGCGCCGGTGCAGGTAGACGAGGCTGGTGACGCCGATCGCGGCGGCGGCGAGTACGGCGGACTCCCCCATGGTGTCCCAGGCGCGGAGGTCGACGAGGATGGTGGCGACGACGTCCTTGAGGCCGTGGTGCGCGGTCTCCTCGACCATGGCGGCTCCCGCCGGGGACGCGGTGCGCGCGGCGGCGGCGACCCAGACCACCACGCCGAGGGTGGCGGCGGCGGCCAGGGCGACCGGGATGCGCACGGCCCGTCGCCAGGTGCTGACGGACTCCTGGAAGTGCACCGGCATCCGCCGCAGGACCAGCACGAACACGATCATCGACACGGTTTCGACGCAGAACTGGGTGAGCGCCAGGTCCGGGCCGCCCTGGACGACGAACAGCAGGGCGGTCCCGTAACCGGTGAGTCCGGCCAGCACCACGGCCTTCATGCGCCGTCTGACGGTGAGGCAGAGGAGGGCCGCCGCACAGGTCAGGGCGGCGACGCCGCCCTGGAGCGGGACGTCCCAGAGCCGGGGCGCGGACGCGCCCTGCCAGGGGCGGTCGGCGATGAGCACGGCGAGCTGTCCGGCGAGCATCACCAGCAGGGTCGTCGCGAGGTACACGGACAGGGAGCCCCGCTGGACGAAGCCGGTGGCCTGGAGGGAGAGGCGTTCCAGGCCCAGGAGGAGCTGGCCGAAGACACCGTCGGCGGTCGGCCAGGCGATGCGCCGGGAGAGCCGGGCGACCCGGTCGCGCGCGGCGAAGAGGACCGCGCCGCCCGCGGTGGCGGCGGCGGAGAGGAGGAGGGCGGTGCCCCAGCCGTGCCAGAGCGCGAGGTGGTACGGGTGGGCGGGGGCCGGGAAGGCGTCGGCGTAGGCGCTGAGCAGCCGGTCGGTCCAGCCGACGCCGGGGCCGAGGACGAGCCCGCAGAGGGCGAGCGCGGCCGGCGCGGCGAGGAAGGCCGGGCCGACCCGGGGCACGGGGGTGTCGGCGACCCCCGGTTTGCGCAGGAAGCCGCCCCAGATGAACCGGGCGGTGTACGCCACGGTGAGCGCCGAGCCCGCGACCGTGATGCCGAGCGCCCAGCGGTCCGCCGTGTCGCCGTGCAGCAGCGCCTCGAACGCCGACTCCTTCGCGGCGAAGCCGAGCAGCGGGGGCAGGGCGGCCATGGAGAGGGCGGCGAGCACGGCGACGGCGCACACGTGGGGCAGGGCGCGCCCGACGCCGGAGAGCTTGCGCAGGTCACGGGTGCCGGCGGCGTGGTCCACGATGCCGGTGACGAGGAAAAGCGGGGCCTTGAAGAGGGCGTGGCCGAGGATCATGACGGCGGCGGCGAGCGCGGCATCGCGGTTGCCGACGCCCGCGAGGAGGGTGAGGAAGCCGAGCTGGCTGACGGTGCCGTACGCCAGGACGATCTTCAGGTCGTGCAGTCTGAGGGCGCGCCAGCCCCCGAGGAGCATGGTCGCGGCGCCGAAGACCATCACGACGGGCCGCCAGCCGGGCACGTCGGCGAAGGCGGGGGCGAGCCGGGCGACCAGGTAGACCCCGGCCTTGACCATCGCGGCGGCGTGCAGATAGGCGCTGACGGGGGTGGGCGCGGCCATGGCGTTGGGCAGCCAGAGGCTGAACGGCCAGACGGCCGACTTGGACAGGGCCCCGCACAGGATGAGCAGGACGGCGACCTGGACGGCGGTGGTCGCCGGGGGCGGGTCGGCGAGGATCGCGGAGATGCGGTAGGTCCCGGCCTCCTGACCGACGATCAGGAAGCCGACCAGCATGGCGAGGCCGCCGAGCGTGGTGACGGTCAGTGCCTGGAGGGCGGAGCGTCTGCTGTGGCGCTGCTCGCTGTCGTACCCGATGAGGAGGTACGAGAAGACGGTGGTGAGCTCCCAGAAGACGTAGAGGGAGATCAGGTCGTCGCTGAGGACGAGGGCGAGCATGGCCCCGGCGAAGGCGAGCAGATTCCCGGCGAACCCGGCCAGGCGGGGTGTCGTGTCGCTGAAGTAGGAGGCGCAGTAGAGCAGGACGAGCGTGCCGACGCCGGACGCGAGCAGCACCATGAGTTCGGCGAGCGCGTCGAGGCGCAGATCCACGGAGACGCCGTAGGCGGGCATCCAGGCCCAGGACCAGTCGACCGAGGAGCCGGACGCGGCCGTCTCCCACCGGGTGAACGCCCAGCAGGTGGTGGCGGCGGGCGGCAGCGCGAGGACGAGGAAGGCGCGCGTGCCCAGCCGTCGCACCAGCGGGCGTGCGAAGGCCGCGAGGACGAAGTGGGCGACGACGAGCGCGGTCATACGGCGGGGTGGCGGGGTGCGGTGGCGGGCGGTGGGGTCTGCAGGGCTACCGAACGGACAGAGGGCACTAAATACAGATATATCCCCAGCGCCGCTTCACCCGTCCGACCCGCCGCACCCCAGGCGGCCCGTCACATCGGAGGGGACATCGCCGCTTCATGGTGATCATGTGCTCGCCAGATGATGAACATGTGATCCCACTTCCTCTTCATTTTTGCACTGTGACTACTATCTATCCGTCCTGGTTCTCAACGGATTTGACCGACCGTGAGGTCGGTACCACGTCAAGGAGCATGCCCTGCGCACGCGCGCGTCACGGCGGAGCAGCTCGACCACAATGGCGCTGCGGACGGCCCTGCTCGTACTGGCCGTCGTCCCCGGTGTTGCCCTGGCCGCCCTCTGGGCCGTCACCAGTGGTCAGACTCTGCTCGACTTCCAGAAGCAAGCGGCTCAAGGGCAGTTGGCCCAGAAGGCCGGACAGCCGTCCAACATCGTGTACTACAACCTCCAGGAGGAGCGACGGCTCAGCGCCGAGGCGCTGGCCCGCAAGGGAGGGGCCACCGACGCCCTGCGCAAGCAGCGCAAGCTGACCGACAAGGCGATCACCAGCTTCCAGTCGCTGTCCGACACCGACACCGACGACGCTCCGGGCGAGGTACGGGACGCGGTCGGCGAAGCCCGTACGGCGATCACCCAACTCCCCGCGCAGCGCGCTCTCGTGGACGAGGGCGACAACGACCAGCAGAAGGCCGTGTACCGCTACTACACGGACCTGATCGCCGTCGACCTGAAGCTCTTCACGGCCCTCAGCCATGTCGACAACGGCCGGATCACCACGATCTCGCAGCCGTTGGTGGACGTGTTCTGGGCCAAGGAGATGATCTCCCGCTCGGACGCGCTGCTCGCCCGGGGCTGGACGAAGGGCAGGCTGGGCACCGCGGACCTCCAGGAGGTCCGGCAGGCCGTCTCCGCCCAGTCGTTCCAGTACACGACCAAGGTCATGCCCTATCTCCCGGCGGACGAGAAGGCCGAGTGGCAGAAGGTCTTCGGCTCCGCCGCCTGGAAGGCCAAGACCCGGGTGGAGACCCAGGTCCTGCGCCCGGCCGGCCCGGACGCCTCCGGCTCCGTCGCCCTCGACGCGAAGGAGGCGGACTGGCGCGGCGCGATGGACGAGCTCACGCCCCGGCTGGTCGAGCTGATGGAGGCCCGCACCGACGTGGTGGTCGCGGAGGGCAAGGACAGTGTGGTCTCCCTCCTGATCAAGGTCGTCCTGACCACGGTCGTCGGCCTCGCCGCCGTCGTCGCGGTGATCTGGTTCACCTGGCGGCTCTCCCGCAACCTGCGCCGCCGGATCAGCCGGCTCCAGGAGCGGGCCGAGGAGCTGGAGAAGGCGCTGCCCGACGTGGTCGAACGGCTCGGCAAGGGCGAGCGCATCGACGTCGAGGCCGAGGCCCGGGCGATCGGGGACGGCGGTGAGCCCGGCGCGACGGACGAACTGGCCCAGCTCGGCCACGCGCTCGACCTGGCCCGCACCAGCGCGCTGCGTGCCGCCGTCGACCAGGCGGACCAGCACCGCGGCTTCGAGCGGCTGCTCCAGCGCATCGCCCGCCGCACCCAGCAGCTCATCGGCCAGCAGCTGAAGAAGCTGGACGAGCTGGAGCGCAAGCACGAGGACCCCGAGGTGCTGGACGGCCTCTTCGACCTCGACCACCTCACCGCCCGCCTGAGGCGGTACGAGGAGAACCTGGTGATCCTCGCGGGCGGCTCCCCGCACCGGCGCTGGCGCAAGCCCGTACCGCTGCTGGACGTCATGCGCTCCGCCCAGGGCGAGGTGCAGGACTACCAGCGCGTGGTGCTGGACCTGGACGGCTCCCCGTGGCTCGCCGCGCGGGCCGTGGGCCCGGTCTCCCACGTGCTGGCGGAGCTGATCGAGAACGCCCTCACCTTCTCCCGGCCGCCCAGCCCCGTCGAGGTCAGGGCCGCCCAGGTGAGCCGGGGCCTGGCCATCGAGGTCGAGGACCGCGGGCTCGGCATGGAGGAGGACCAGCTCGCCGCGGCCAACGAGCTGATGAGCCGGCCGCCCCGGATGGACGTGCTGGCCCACGCCGACGACATCCGCCTCGGCCTGTACGTGATCGCGCGCCTCGCCGACCAGCACGGACTGCGGGTGGAGTTCCGCCGGTCGGCGTTCGGCGGCACCCGCGTCGTCGTACTGGTCCCGGACGCGCTCACCGTCCCCGGCCCGCACGCCGGTCCGGTGGCCGTCCCCGCCCCCGAGGCGCAGGAGCCCGTCCAGGCCCCCGCCCCGCTCCGGGACACCGACGCGCTGCCCAGCCGGGGCCGGGGCAGGGCCCTCGCCGGGGTCACCGCCCTGCACGCGCCGGGCACGCCCTCACCCGCCCCCGAAACCGCGCCCGATGCCCCGTACGCCGGGACGGACGTGCACGCGTACGGGCAGCGGGACGACGTGTACGGGGGCGCCCGGCAGGACGACGCCGCGTACCAGGGCGCGTACACGGACGGCGAACAGCCCTATATGACGGCCCAGGGGCAGTACCCGGTCGCGCACCAGGCATACCCGGAGCCCTCGGAGCCGTACGGCGCTCCGCGGCAGTCCTACCCGGACACGTATCTGACGGGCGAGCTGGACGCGGACGGCTTCCCGGTCTCCCTGCCCCCGCAGCCCGAACCGGCCGCGGGGCACCTCGGGCACGCCGCACAGCCCGTGCAGCCTGCCCAGCCCGTGCAGTTTTCGGAGCCCGCGCCGGGACCGGGCCTTGTGGCCGGGACCGCCGGGGAGCCGCCGCTGCCGCGCCGGGTGCGCCAGGCCAGCCTCGCCGACGAGCTTCGGGTCGACCCGGCCGCGCCGGCCGCCGCGGCCCGGCCGCGGGTCAGGGCCGAGGACCCGCCGCCCCGGATCGCCCCGCACCGCGCGGGTGCGGCCATCGGAGCGTTCCAGCGCCGCTCCCGCGCCGCCCGCGCCACCGACGAGCCGCCGACGCAGCCCGACCTCACGAGAGAAGAACGGACATGACACGCACAACCGCCACTCGCCAGGATCTCGACTGGCTCCTCGACGGTCTGGTCGACTCGGTGGCCGAGACCATCAACGCCGTCCTGCTCTCGGACGACGGGCTGGTGGTGAGCCACTCGCGCACCATCGAGCGGCCCGACGCCGAGCGGCTGGCCGCGATCTGCACCGGGCAGCAGAGCCTGGCCCGCGGGGTGGGCCAGCTCTTCAACGGCGGTGGCGTCCACCAGGTGATCGTGGAGCTGGCGGACCTGTGGCTCTTCATCATCTCGGCGGGCCAGGGCACCCACCTGGCCGTCATCGCCTCCCAGGAGGTGGACGCCGAGATCATGTCGCTCGCCATGCACAACCTCGTACTCCAGGTCGGCCAGAAGCTCAGCACCCCGGCGCGGGACGACTTCGACGCCTTCGGCGCCGGGGACAGGCCGCGGGCGTGACCGGCCACTGGCCGTACGGGCAGGGGGATTTCGAGGACGACGGCGAGGACGCCGCGGGCACGATGGTGCGCCCGTACACCATCACCCGCGGCCGGACGGCCCCCGACCGGGACGACCTCACCCTCATCACGGTGCTCACGACCGCGCACGATCCGCGGGACGAGCACGGCGCGGCGGCCCGCCCGGGCCGGCTCCAGCCGGAGCACCGGCTGATCCTGGACCGCTGCCGGCAGCCCGCCGCGGTCGCCGAGGTCGCCTCGGGCCTCGACCTGCCGGTCTCGGTGACCAAGATCCTTCTGGCGGACCTGGTCGCCACCGGCCTCCTGATCGCCCGGGCCCCGCTCTCGGTGGCCCGGGCGTCCGGCGGCGCCGACATGGGCGTACTGGCCGCTGTTCGCGACGGACTCCGGAGACTCTGACCCAAGATGACCACCAGTCAGGCGGCGCCCGCCGCCGTCAAGATCCTGATAGCCGGCGGTTTCGGCGTCGGCAAGACCACCCTCGTGGGTGCCGTCAGCGAGGTCGCCCCGCTGCGCACCGAGGAGCTTCTGACCACGGCCAGCATCGGTGTGGACGACCTGGCCGGCGTCGGCCGGAAGGACACGACGACCGTGGCCCTGGACTTCGGCCGGATCACGGTCAGCCAGGACCTGGTCGTCTACCTGTTCGGCACACCGGGCCAGGAGCGCTTCTGGTTCATGTGGAACGACCTGGTGAACGGGGCCCTCGGCGGGGTCGTGATCGCCGACACCCGGCGCCTTGAGAGCAGTTTCGCCTCGATCGACTTCTTCGAGAGCCGGGACATCCCGTTCGTCGTCGCGATCAACTGCTTCTACGGGCACAACACCCGCACCACGGACGAGATCAGGGCCGCCCTGGACCTGGACCCGCACGTGCCGCTGCTGGTCGGCGACGTACGTGAGCGTCCGTTCGGCCGGGATGTGCTGCTGGCCCTCGTGGACCACCTGATGAGCCTGCCCGTGGCGGCCGGCTGACCCGGTCCGCCCCCTCACCCTTCCGTTCCTTCCTCGCTCTGGAGAGATCCGACATGGCAACACCTCTGCGCGTCCTGATCCACGGCGGCGGCATCGGCGGGCTGACGCTCGCCACCGCCCTGGCCCGGCGGGACCACACCGTCGAGGTGGCGGAGCTCCGCGACGAGCTCGACGCCCTCGGCGTCGGCATCATCCAGCCGTCGAACGCCCTGCACGTGATGCGGGAGATCGGGGTGCTGGAGGACTGCCTGGCAGCGGGCTTCGAGTGGGAGGTCCTGACCATCGCGGACCCGGCCGGCAACACCCTGGCCGAGATACCGCAGCCGCGCATGGGCGACGCCCCCTCCAACAACGGCATCCCCCGCCCCGCGCTGGCCCGGGTGCTGAACGCGGCGGCCACCTCGGCCGGCGCGAAGATCCGGTTCGGCGCGACCATCACGGAGCTCACCGACGACGGAAGCGGCGTCGACGTCACCCTCTCCGACGGGTCGGCCGGCCGCTGGGACCTCGTCGTCGGCTTCGACGGCATCGGCTCCCCGCTGCGCACCCGGCTGTACGGGGACCGCTACGCCCCCCAGTACACCGGCTTCGCCAACTGGCGCGTCACCGTGCCGCGCCAGGAGCAGGTGCGGGGCGTCGTGATGGGTACCGCGGGCCAGGCCGCCAAGGCGCTGCTCACCCCGATCACCGACGAGCTGATGTACCTGGGCTCGGTCTTCGCGGAGGCCGAGGACTTCCGGCCGGACCCTTCGAGCGCCCACGAGCAGCTGAAGGAGCGGCTGCCGATGTTCTCGGGCCCGGTCGCCGAGGCGCTGGCACAGGTCACCGGGCCGGAGGCGGTCGTCTACTCGCGGATCTCCCAGGTGACGGTCGAGGAGCCGTGGCACGTGGGCCGGGTGGTCCTGGCCGGTGACGCGGCGCACGCGAGCACCCCGCACATCGCGCAGGGCGCGGCGATGGCCGTGGAGGACGCGCTGGTGCTCGCCGAGTCGCTGGACGCCGAGGCGGACGTCGACGCGGCCCTGGACATGTGGGAGGCGCGGCGCCGTCCGCGCGCCATGTGGGTGCAGGCGATGTCGCGTGCGGTGCTGAAGCAGGAGACGGGCGGGGAGACGACGCCGGAGGAGGACGAGCTGCTGAAGATCGGCATTCCGGGCGCGGCGCACGTGCTGGTGCAGCCGTACTGATCCCGTTCGACGCGTTTCTCCACGCCCCCGCCGGGCCCGGTTCCGGGCTCGGCGGGGGCGTACGCCGTTCAGGGCAGGACCGCCATGCCGTCGATCTCGACCAGTGCCTGTTCGTCCCAGAGCCGGGCCGCCCCGATGACCGCCATGGCCGGGTAGTCGCGGCCGGCCAGCCGGCGCCAGATCCGGCCCAGTTCCGGGGCGTGGGCCCGGTAGTCGGCGACGTCGGTGGCGTACACCGTGACCCGGGCCAGGTCCGCCGGGGAGCCGCCCGCCGCGCGCAGGGCGGTGAGGAGGTTGCCCAGGGCCGTCGCGAACTGGTCGGGCAGGGTGTCGCCGACGACCTCGCCGCGCTGGTCCAGGGCGGTCTGCCCGGCCAGGAACACGAGCCGGCCGCCGGTCGCGGTGACCGCGTGCGAGAAGCCGGAGGCGGGCGAGAGTTCGTGCGGGTTGATGCGGTGGATCGGGCTCATGCGGTCGGCTCCCGGTTCGCGTACAGCTCCTTGGCGATGATCGTGCGCTGGACCTCGCTGGCGCCCTCGTAGATGCGCGGGGCGCGGACCTCCCGGTAGAGGTGTTCGAGCAGATGCCCGCGGCGCAGGGCGCGGGCGCCGTGCAGCTGGACGGCGGTGTCGACCACGAACTGCGCGGTCTCCGTCGCGTACAGCTTCGCCATGGCGGCCCGGCGTGGCACCCCGGGCTCCCCGGCGTCGTGGGCGGCGGCCGCCGCGTAGACCAGCAGCCGGGCGGCCTCGGTGCGGGTGGCCATCTCGGCGACCTGGTGCGCCACCGCCTGGAGGGCGGACAGGGGCGCGCCGAAGGCGGTCCGGGTCGCGGTGTGCTCCACGGTGGCGTCGAGAGCGGCCCGGGCCATACCGAGGGCGAAGGCGCCGACGCTGGGGCGGAAGAGGTTCAGGGTGTCCATGGCGACCGCGAAGCCCCGGTCCGGCTCGCCGAGCAGGTCGTCGGGGGTGACGCGGACCCCGTCGAAGGCCAGGGCCCCGATCGGGTGCGGGGAGAGCATGTCCAGGGGGGTGCCGGTCAGCCCCGCGCGGTCGGCGGGGACCAGGAACGCGGTGACACCACGGGCCCGGGCGCCCGGGGTCGTGCGGGCGAAGACCGTGTAGAAGTCGGCCTCCGGCGCATTGGAGATCCAGCACTTCTCGCCGGTCAGCCGCCAGCCGCCGGAGTCCGGGGCGGCGTCGAGCGCCAGGGCACCCGCATCGGAGCCCGCGCCCGGCTCGCTGAGCGCGAAGGCGGCCACGCAGCGGCCGGCGCGGATCCCCGGGAGCCACCGCTCGCGCTGGGCGGGGGTGCCCGACCGGAGGAGGGGGAAGCCGCCGAGGCCCTGGAGCGCGAGGGCGGTCTCGGCCTCGGTACAGCTCCGGGCGAGCGATTCGCGCAGCAGGCAGAGGTCCAGGGCGCCCGAGTCGAACAGCCGGTCGAGGAGGCCCAGCTCGCCGAGGGCGGCGAGCAGCGGGCGGTTGACGTGCCCCGGCTCCCCGCGCGCGGCGAGCGGGGCGAGCCGGTCGCGGGCCAGGGTGCGCAGTTCCTCGCACCAGGCGGTCTGTGCCGGATCGAGCGAGAATGCCGTCATACCGGCGCCTCTCTGGTCGCATCTGGTCGCATCGATTGCACCTGAGCATCTTTATCGCGGACCGTTGACTACCGTCACCCAAACGATACGCTCCAGGAGCGACAAGGGGGCGATCCTTCATGGACCCGAAAACCTCAGCGCACATCGACGGCTTCGCCAGGGAGCATCTCCCACCCGTGGAGCAGTGGCCGGACCTGCTCTTCGACCTGCCCGAGCTGCACTACCCGGACCGGCTCAACTGCGCCACCGAGCTCCTGGACCGCACGGCCGACCGCCTCGGCCCCGACCGCCCCGCCTTCCGCACGCCGGACGGCGGGGTGCTGAGTTACGGGGAGCTGCGGGACCTCGTGGACCGGATCGCCCATGTCCTCACCTCGGACCTGGGCGTCGTCCCCGGCAACCGCGTCCTGCTGCGCGGCCCCACCACGCCCCGGCTGGCCGCCTGCTGGCTGGCGGTGCTGAAGGCGGGCGCGGTCGCCGTCACCGTACTGGCGCAGCAGCGGGCGTCCGAGCTGGCCACGATCTGCTCGATCGCCCGGGTGAGCCACGCCCTGTGCGACGCGCGGTCGGTCGACGACCTCGCGCGGGCGCGGGTGCCCGGACTGCGGATCACGGCGTACGGGGGTGCGGCGCCGGACGACCTGCTGCGGCTGGCCGCCGCCCGGCCGGGCCCGTACCGGGCGGTGGACACCGCGTCGGACGACGTGGCGCTGATCGCGTTCACCTCGGGCACCACCGGCCGCCCCAAGGGCTGCATGCATCTGCACCGCGATGTGCTGGCCATCGCCGACACCTTCTCGCGGCACGTCCTGCGGCCCGGGCCCGACGACGTGTTCGCGGGCAGTCCGCCGCTCGGTTTCACCTTCGGCCTCGGGGGCCTGGTGGTGTTCCCGCTGCGGGTGGGCGCGTCGGCGCTGCTGCTCGAACAGGCCGGGCCGAAGCAGCTGCTGCCCGCCCTGGCGGAGCACCGCGTCTCCGTGCTGTTCACCGCGCCGACCGCGTACCGGGTGATGCTGGACCAGCTCGACGGGCACGACCTGTCGGCGCTGCGCCGCTGTGTCTCGGCGGGCGAGAACCTGCCGGAGACGACCTGGCACGCCTGGTACGAGCGGACCGGGCTGCGCATCATCAACGGCATCGGCGCGACGGAGCTGCTGCACATCTTCGTCTCGGCCGCCGACGACGCGATCCGCCCCGGCACCACGGGCGTCCCGGTCCCCGGCTGGCAGGCCCGCGTGGTGGACGCCGAGGGCGCGCCGGTGCCGGACGGGGAGCCCGGCCTGCTCGCCGTGCGCGGCCCGGTCGGCTGCCGCTACCTCGCGGACGAACGGCAGCGCGACTACGTACGGCACGGCTGGAACGTCACCGGTGACACCTATGTGCGCGACGCGGACGGCTACTTCCGGTACGTGGCCCGCGCCGACGACATGATCATCTCCTCCGGGTACAACATCGCGGGCCCCGAGGTCGAGGAGGCCCTGCTGCGCCACCCCGATGTGGCGGAGGCGGCGGTGGTGGGGCAGGCGGACGAGCTGCGCGGCCGGATCGTGGCGGCGTACGTGGTGGAGCGGGAGGGCGCCGCGCTGACGGCGGACCAGCTGCGGACGTTCATGCGGGCGGAGCTGGCCCCGCACAAGTGCCCCCGCCGCATCACGTTCCTGCCGGCCCTTCCCCGTACCGCCACGGGGAAACTGCAACGGTTCAGGCTCCGCGCGGGCGAACCCGGTGCGGCGGGGCCCGCCCCGGACCGAGAATGATCACATGGTCGAACCGCACACCCCCCGTTCGCTGATCGTCACCCTGTACGGGGCGTACGGCCGCACCCCCGGCGACGGGCCGATGCCGGTGGCCGGTCTGGTCCGGCTGCTCGGTGCCGTCGGCGTGGACGCCCCCGCCGTACGCTCGTCCGTCTCCCGGCTGAAGCGGCGCGGGCTGCTCGTCGCCGGGCGCACGGCGGACGGGGCGGCCGGATACGCACTGTCGGCGGACGCCCGCCAGCTCCTGGACGACGGCGACCGGCGCATCTACCGCCACCCGGACCCGCAGGTGGGGGACGGCTGGGTGCTGGCGGTGTTCTCGGTGCCCGAGGCGGAGCGCCACAAGCGGCACCTGCTGCGCTCGCGGCTGTCCCGGCTCGGGTTCGGCACCGCGGCCCCCGGGGTCTGGATCGCGCCGGCGGGGCTGCGCGACGAGACCCGGCACACCCTGGAACGGCTGGAACTCGCCCCGTACGTCGATCTGTTCCGGGGTGACCACCTGGGCTTCAGCGCGACCCGGGAGGCCGTCGCCCGCTGGTGGGACCTGGAGGCGGTGGCCCGGCTCCACCACGGCTTCCTGGAACGCCACGAACCGGTGCTCAGGACCTGGGAGGCGCGCGGCGACGCGGCGACGGACCCGGAGGCGGCCTACCGGGACTACCTGACGGCGCTGGACTCCTGGCGCCGGGTGCCCTATGCCGACCCGGGGCTGCCCGGAGAGCTGCTTCCCGACGAGTGGCCGGGCGCCAGGTCGGCCGAGGTGTTCCGGGCGCTGCACGAGCGGTTGCGGGACGCGGGGGCGGAGTTCGCGCACCGGATGACGGCCGGCCCGGAGCCTGACCATGGCTGAGGCGCCCGAGCCTCGCTGGCTGGTCGCGGCGAACGTCGTGCGGTGGCGGCGGTACGGGGAGCTGGGCCAGGAGTTCCGTTCCGGCACCAAGGCGTTCCGGCCGGGCGCGAAGGTCTACGTGGTCGACACCTACCCGGGGATGGGCAACGAGCAGCTGACGGCGGTCGGCCACGGCCGGCACACCGGGCACTGGATCACCATCGACACCGTCACGCGCCACCTGCATACGTTCCGGGCCCAGTTGGTGTACTCCCCCGCCGTGCTCCGGCGCTGCGCAGAGTGGATCGTGTGGACGCGCGAGGAGGCGCTGGAGTGGGCGGAGCAGCTGGAGCGGACCGCGCGCCTGGGCCGGAACACCCACCACGCGGCCCCGCATCCGGACCCGTGCCTGTGCCACGAGTGCCTGCCGGTCAGCCCAGAGTGAGGCGCGGCTTCGGGGCGTCGGTGCGGCCGGTCGGCGGGGTGCGGCTGCCGGCGCGGTACGGGAGGGGCCAGGGGGCGCCCGGTCCTGTGTAGCCCTGTTCGGCCGCCGCGTGGAGCGTCCAGTGCGGGTCGTAGAGGTGGGGGCGGGCCAGGGCGCAGAGGTCGGCCCGGCCCGCGAGGAGCAGGGAGTTGACGTCGTCCCAGGAGGAGATCGCGCCGACCGCGATCACCGGCACGCACAGGATGTTGCGGATGCGGTCGGCGTACGGGGTCTGGTAGGACCGCCCGTACTCGGGCCGCTCACCGGGGACGACCTGGCCGGTGGAGACGTCGATGGCGTCGGCCCCGTGCGCGACGAAAGCACGGGCGATCTCCACGGCGTCCTCGGCGGTGGTGCCGCCCTCCGCCCAGTCGGTGGCGGAGATCCGGACGGTCATCGGCCGGTCCTCGGGCCACAGCTCGCGCACCGCGTCGAAGACCTCCAGGGGGAAGCGGAGGCGGTGGGCGAGCGGTCCGCCGTAGGCGTCGGTGCGGTGGTTGGTGAGCGGCGAGAGGAAGCCGGAGAGCAGATAGCCGTGCGCGCAGTGCAGTTCGAGGAGGTCGAACCCGCAGGCGTCGGCGCGCCGGGCGGCGGCGGCGAACTGCTCCCGGACCTCCTCCAGCCCGGCCCGGTCCAGGGCGTGCGGGACCTGGTTGACCCCGGGGGCGTACGGCAGTGGCGAGGCGGCGGTCACCGGCCAGTTACCGCGGTCCAGGGGCTGGTCGATGCCCTCCCACATGAGCTTGGTGGAGCCCTTGCGGCCCGAGTGGCCGAGCTGGACGCCGATGGCGGTGCCGGGGGACGCGGTGTGCACGAAGCCGGTGACCCGGGCCCAGGCGGCCGCCTGTTCGTCGGTGTAGAGGCCGGTGCAGCCGGGGGTGATGCGGCCCTCGGGGCTGACGCAGACCATCTCCGTCATGACGAGCCCGGCGCCGCCCAGCGCCCGTGCGCCGAGGTGGACGAGGTGGAAGTCGCCGGGGACGCCGTCGGTGGCCGAGTACATGTCCATCGGCGAGACGACGACGCGGTTGCGCAGTTCCAGGCCGCGCAGCCGCAGCGGCGTGAACATCGGCGGGGTGCCCGGCGGGCAGCCGAACTCCTCCTCCACCCCGGCCGTGAACGCCGGATCGCGCAGCCGGAGGTTGTCGTGGGTGACGCGGCGGCTGCGGGTGAGGAGGTTGAACGCGAACTGCCGGGGCGGCTGGTCCACGTGCCGGCTCAGCTCCTCGAACCAGCGCAGGCTGGCCGCCGCCGCGCGCTGCGTCGACTCCACGACGGGCCGCCGCTCGCTCTCGTAGGCGGCGAGCGCGGCGGGCAGCGAGGGCTGCTCCTCGACGCAGGCGGCGAGCGCGAGGGCGTCCTCCACGGCGAGCTTGGTGCCGGAGCCGATGGAGAAGTGCGCGGTGTGCGCGGCGTCCCCGATGAGGACGGTGTTCCCGTGCGACCAGTGCGCGTTGACGACGGTACGGAAGGTGAGCCAGGCGGAGTTGTTGGAACGCAGCGGCCGGTGGCCGAGGGCGCCCGCGAAGACCTTGGCGCACTGGCGGATGGATTCGGCCGGGTTGGGTGCGTCGAAGCCGGCCGCGCGCCACACCTCCTCCCGCATCTCGACGATGACGGTGGAAGCGTCCCGTGAGAACGGGTAGGCGTGGAGCTGCATCACGCCGTACCCGGTCTCGGCGATCTCGAAGCGGAAGGCGTCGAGGGCGAAGTCGGCGGCGAGCCAGATGTAGCGGCAGCGGTGTCCGGTGATCCGGGGCCGGAAGCTCTCCGCGTGGGCGTCGCGGGTGGCGCTGTGCACGCCGTCGGCGGCGATGACCAGGTCGTGCGTGGCGGCGAGTTCGGCGGCGGGCGGGGCCTGGGTACGGAAGCGGAGGTCGACGCCGAGCCCGGCGCAGCGTCCGTGCAGGATCTCCAGGAGCCGGCGGCGGCCGAGCGCGGCGAAGCCGTGGCCGCCGGAGGTCTGGGTGTGGCCCCGGTGCACGATGTCGATGTCGTCCCAGCGGACGAACTCGCGCTGGAGGGCACGGTGCACGACCGGGTCGGCGTGTTCGATGCCGCCGAGGGTCTCGTCGGAGAGGACGACGCCGAAGCCGAAGGTGTCGTCGGGGGCGTTGCGCTCCCAGAGGGTGATCTCGCGGTCCGGGCCGAGGCGTTTGAGCAGCGCGGCCGCGTAGAGCCCGCCGGGCCCGCCGCCGATGACCGCGATCCGGTGCAGGCCGGGGCCCGGGGCGGTCACTTGCCGCGCCAGGCGGGCGGCCGCTTCTCGCTGAACGCGGCGTGGAATTCGGCGTAGTCCTCGCCGTGCATCAGGAGGGCCTGGGTCGCGGCGTCCATCTCGACGGCGGCGGCGAGCGGCATGTCCAGCTCGGCGGTGAGCAGCGCCTTGGTCTGGGCGAGGGCGAGCGCGGGCCCGTCCGCGAGGCGGCGGGCGAGCGCGGCGGCGGCCTCGTCGGCGTCGCCCTCGTCGGTGAGCTCGCTGATCAGGCCGATCCGTTCGGCCTCGGGGGCGCGGACCGGTTCGCCGAGCATCAGGAGCCGGGTGGCGTGACCGAGACCGACGACCCGGGGCAGCAGATAGGCCGCGCCCATGTCGCCGCCGGAGAGCCCGACCCGGGTGAAGAGGAAGGCGAACCGGGCGGTGGGGTCGGCGACGCGGAAGTCGGCGGCGAGGGCGAGGACGGCGCCGGCCCCGGCGGCCACCCCGTGCACCGAGGCGACGACGGGGAAGGGGCACTCGCGGACCGCGCGGACGACCTGGCCGGTCATCCGGTTGAAGTCCAGGAGCTGGGCGGTGTCCATCGCGAGGGTCGCGCCGATGATCTCGTCCACGTCGCCGCCGGAGCAGAAGCCGCGCCCCTCACCGGCCAGCACCAGGGCCCGCACGGAGCGCTCCCGGGCCAGCTCGGCCAGCAGGTCGCGGAGGTCGGCGTAGGCGCCGAAGGTCAGGGCGTTGAGCTTCTCGGGCCGGGCGAGGGTGACGGTGGCGACGCCGTCCTCGACGGTGACCCGCAGGTGGCGCCAGTGCTGCGTACGCGGTGCGGAGCCGGTGAACGGGCTCATGGCGGGGTATCCCCTTCAGCCGTCGCTGCTGCCTGGCCCCGAATTTATCACCGTTGCGTGACTCCCGTCACGAGTACGCGATACACCGTCGCGTGCCCGTCCAGTGACGAATGTCCCCAAGGTCCCGGGCGGCAGGCCCTTGCCCGCGTCGCGCCGCTTCGTAAGGTGGAGTCGAGAAAGTCTTGAGCGCGGAACCGTCTGAGCCCAGGACCCCCCGCGCTCACCCGAACGGAAACCCTCGTGCTCCCCGACGGACCGCCACGCCCCTCCTGGCGCATCTCCCTGCCGCACTCCACGGCCGCCGTGCCGATCGCCCGGGCGCTGATCCGCTCGGTGCTGACGGACATCGACGCCCCCGCCGACAGCGACACCGCCGAACTGCTGACCGCCGAGCTGGTCGCCAACGCGGTGGAGCACACCCCGGGCGACGAGCCCATAGAGCTGGTGGTCGAGCTGCTTCCGGCCGGCTGCCAGGTGGAGGTGCACGACGGCGACCCGGCCCCGCCCGGCGATCTGTCCCGCCCCGAGCCGGATGACGTACCGGACCCGTGGCAGGAGCACGGCCGGGGCCTGCTGCTGATCCGCACGCTCAGCTCGTCCTGCGGTCACCGCCCGACCGACCGCGGCAAGGCGGTCTGGTTCCGGCTGCCGCCCGTACAGCCTTAGGAGCCCTGGGCCAGCCGGGAGCGGCGGTGCCCGTAGACGGCGTACACGAGGGCACCGGCCGCGAGGAACACCGCGAACTGGACCCAGGTCGTCCAGCCGGTGCCGTACATCAGGTAGAGGCAGAAGCCGATCCCGATGAGCGGGCTCAGCGGGTAGAGCGGGACCCGGAAGGAGCCGCGCACCTCGGGGTTGCGGCGGCGCAGCACGAGGACGGCGGCGTTGACGGCGACCATGGTGGCGAGCGTGCCGATGGTGGTCAGGTTCACCACCATGTCGAGCGAGGAGAAGGCCGCCGGGACCGCGAAGACGACGGCGACGATCCAGGTGTTGGCGACCGGGGTCGCGGTACGCGGCGAGACCCGTTCGAAGACCCTCGGGACCAGGCCGTCGCGGGACATCGACATCAGGATGCGGGTCTGCCCGTACATCACCGCGAGGACCACCGAGGCGATGGCGACGACCGCGCCGAAGGCGATGATGCCGCCGCCCACGGAGGAGCCGGTGACCTGGTCGACGATCAGCGAGAGCGCGGCGGGCTTGTCGGAGACGGCGTCCGGGCCGAGGGCGCCGATCGCGGCGAGGGCGACCGCGCAGTAGAGCAGCGTGACCAGGCCGATGCAGATCATGATCGCGAGCGGGATGTTGCGCCGGGGGTTCTTGACCTCCTCCCCGGCGGTGGTGATCGCGTCGAAGCCGATGTACGAGAAGAACGCCAGGGAGGCGCCCGCGGTGACACCGCCCGCGCCGTGGGTGGCGAACGGGGCGAGGTTGCCGCGCTCGAACGCGGTGAACGCGATGACGCAGAACAGGGCGAGGACGACCAGCTTGAGGACGGCCATCGCGGCGGTGGCGCCCGCGCTCTCCCGGACGCCGCGCACCAGCAGCGTCGCGGCCATCATGACCACGATCACGGCGGGCAGGTTGATCACGCCGCCGTCCGCCGGGCCCGCGGAGAGCGCGGCGGGCAGCTGGTGGCCGAAGAGGCTGTCGAGGAGTTCGTTGACGTACTGGCTCCAGCCGACCGCGACGGCGGAGACCGAGACGCCGTACTCCAGGAGCAGGCACCAGCCGACGAGAAAGGCGAGGCGTTCGCCGAGCGTGGCGTAGGCGAAGGAGTACGAGCTGCCGGAGACGGGAATGGCGCTGCCCAGCTCGGCGAAGGAGAACGCCGTGAAGACACAGGTGACAGCGGCGAGGACGAAGGAGACCACGACGGCGGGCCCGGCCTCCGCCACGCTGTCGGACAGGCCCACGAAGATGCCGGTCCCGACGACCGCGCCGACCCCGAAGCAGACCAGCTGGAACAGGCCCATGGTGCGCTTGAGGCCGTGCCCCTCCAGGTCGGCGCCCGATTCGGCGATCAGCCGGTGCGGGTCCTTGACGCGGTGCGGGGGGCCGGGAAGGCGCAGTGGGCTCACGGCGGTGTCTCATTTCCGGTGGTACGCGTGGGGGGGGAGGCGCGGCTCGGGCGGTGGGGGCCGTCCCGCGCACGAAAAGGGGGTTCGAGCGTGCGAGCTCGAACCCCACCAATCGGCACCATCATAGACACCTGTCCGCATATTCACCCAATTGGCTGCATGAACATGCGGGGCCGCCGGGCCGCTAACCGGCCATCGTCGCCACGAGCACGGCCTTGATGGTGTGCATGCGGTTCTCCGCCTCGTCGAAGACGACGGAGTGCTCGGACTCGAACACCTCGTCGCTGACCTCCAGCTCGCTCAGCCCGTGCCGCTCGTGGATCTCGCGCGCCACCCCGGTGCCGAGGTCGTGGTACGCGGGCAGGCAGTGCATGAACTTCACCCCGGCGTTCCCGGTCGCCCGCAGGACGTCCATCGTGACGGCGTACGGCACGAGGGCCGCGATGCGCGCGTCCCAGACCTCCTTGGGCTCGCCCATCGAGACCCAGACGTCGGTGGCGACGAAGTCCGCGCCGCGCACACCCTCGGCCACGTCCTCGGTGAGCGTGACCCGGGCGCCGGACACCTCGGCGAGCGCACGGGCCTCGGCGACGACCGTCTCGGCCGGCCAGTACGCCTTGGGCGCGACGATGCGCACGTCCATGCCCAGCAGGGCGCCGGTGACGAGGTAGGAGTTGCCCATGTTGAAGCGGGCGTCGCCGAGGTAGGCGAACGCGATCTCCTCCAGTGGCTTCTCACTGTGCTCGGTCATCGTCAGCACGTCGGCGAGCATCTGGGTCGGGTGCCAGTCGTCGGTCAGCCCGTTGAACACCGGCACCCCGGCGTACGCGGCCAGCTCCTCGACGGCCGCCTGGCTGTCGCCCCGGTACTCGATCCCGTCGAACATCCGGCCGAGGACGCGCGCGGTGTCCTTGACCGACTCCTTGTGCCCCATCTGGGAGCCGGAGGGGTCGAGGTACGTGGTCGAGGCGCCCTGGTCGGCGGCGGCGACCTCGAACGCGCACCGGGTGCGGGTCGACGTCTTCTCGAAGATCAGCGCGATGTTCCGGCCGCGCAGCCGCTGCGTCTCCGTGCCCGACTTCTTGGCGGCCTTGAGCTCGGCGGCCAGCTCGATCAGGCCGCGGAACTCCGCGGCCGTGAAGTCCAGCTCCTTGAGGAAGTGGCGGCCTGCGAGGTCTATGGCCATGGTGACTGCTCCTGGGTCGGGCGGGGGGACGCATACCGTAACGCTGGAACCCTATACGACGCAATGCATCGCTATACAGCGCCGTCTCGCGGTACGGACCCCGTCGCCCGTCAGACCGCGTCCCGCACGACCGGGCAGCTCATGCAGCGCGGACCGCCCCGGCCCCGGCCCAGCTCGCTGCCCCGGATCTCGATGACCTCGATGCCCTGCCGGCGCAGATGCGTGTTGGTGGTGGCGTTGCGCTCGTACGCGACGACGACCCCGGGTTCGACGGCCAGCACGTTGCAGCCGTCGTCCCACTGCTCCCGCTCGGCCGCGTGCACGTCCTGGGTCGCGGTGAGCACCCGGATCGAGCCGAGACCGAGCGCCTGGGCGATGGCGGTGTGCATCTGCTCGGGCGGGTGGTCGGTGACCTTGAGGTCGCGCGGCCCGTCGCCGGGCTCGATCGTGTACGAGCGGAGCATGCCGAGGCCCGCGTACTTGGTGAAGGTGTCCCCGTCGACCATGGTCATCACGGTGTCCAGGTGCATGAAGGCGCGGCTCTTGGGCATGTCCAGCGCCACGATGGTCCGGGCCGAGCCGGCGTCGAAGAGCCCCCGGGCCAGCATCTCCACGGCCTGCGGGGTGGTGCGTTCGCTCATCCCGATGAGCACGGCGCCGTTGCCGATGACGAGGACGTCGCCGCCCTCGATGGTGGAGGGGTAGTCGTCCTGCCCCTCGGACCAGTGGTGGAAGGCGCCCGCCTCCGGGCCGGTGAACAGCGGGTGGTGACGGTAGATCGCCTCGAAGTGGACCGTCTCGCGCTGCCGGGCCGGCCAGCGCATCGCGTTGATCGAGACACCGTCGTAGATCCACGCCGAGGTGTCGCGCGTGAACAGGTGGTTGGGGAGCGGCCCGAGCAGGAAGTCGTCCAGGTCCATGACGTGGAAGCGGACGGAGACCGGCTCCTTGTGCCGTTCCAGGAACTCCCGCTTGGTCATCCCGCCGACCAGCGCCTCGCACAACTCGGCCGAGGTCAACTCCTCGAAGGCGGCCCGCAGGTGCTCGGTGGCGAGCGGGCCGTACTCCTTCTCGGCGAAGACCCGGTCCAGCACGAGCCGCCGGGCGACCGGGATCTCCAGCGCCTCGCGCAGCAGGTCGCCGAAGAGGTGCACCTCGACGCCCCGGTCCCGCAGCACGTCCGCGAAGCCGTCGTGCTCCTGCCGGGCCCGGCGCACCCAGAGCACGTCGTCGAAGAGCAGCGCGTCCTTGTTGCTCGGCGTGAGCCGTTTCAGTTCCAGATCGGGGCGGTGCAGGATGACGCGGCGCAGCCGCCCGGCCTCGGAGTCGACATGGAATCCCATGCCCACATCCTCACCGCGCGGCGCGCCGTTCACCCGGCGAATCGCCAGCTTGTTCTGCCGGTGCTCTCAGAGCCGGGGGTCCACCGGCTCGGACTCCAGCGCCAGGACGGCGAACACCGCTTCGTGGACCCGCCACAGCGGCTCCCCGTCCGCGAGCCGGTCCAGGGCCTCCAGGCCGAGGGCGTACTCGCGCAGGGCCAGCGAGCGCTTGTGGCCGAGGAAGCGGCCGCGCAGCCGGTCCAGGTTGTCCGGGCGGGTGTACTCGGGGCCGTAGATGATCCGCAGGTACTCCCGGCCGCGCACCTTGATCCCGGGCTGCACCAGGCGTCCCTTGCCGTCCCGGACAAGCGCGCCGAGCGGCTTGACGACCATGCCCTCGCCGCCCCGGCCGGTCATCTCCAGCCACCAGTCGACGCCCGCCCGGACCGACGCCTCGTCGGCGGTGTCCACGACGAGCCGACGGGTGACCTGGAGCAGCCCGGTGGGGTCGTGCTCCACCAGCCGGTCCAGCCAGGCCAGCTGCTCGTCGTGCGGTACGGAGGCGAGGGAGCGGCCCTGTACGGCGAGGATCTGGAACGGCGCGAGGCGCACGCCGTCCAGCCCGTCGGTGCCCCAGCAGTAGCGCCGGTACGCCTGCGTGAACGCCGCCGCGTCCCCGGCCCGCTCCCGCTGCCGGTCCGCGAGCGCGCCCACGTCGACGCCGCGCGCGGCGGCCGCGGCCAGGGCCCCGGTGGCGGCGGGGAACACCGCGCCGGAGGCGGCGCCCACGGCCGCGTACTGCGAGCGGAGCAGGCCGTGTGCCTTCAGCGACCAGGGCATCAGCTCGGCGTCGAGCAGCACCCAGTCGGTGCCCCACTCGTCCCACAGCCCGGCCGCGGTCACGGCCGCGCGCAGCCGCCCGAGCACCGTCTCGGTGAGCGCGGTGTCGTCGAGGAACGGGCGGCCCGTGCGGGTGTACAGCGCACCGGTGGGCCCGCCGTCGCCGGCGTCCGCGGTACCGAAGCGCTCCCGGGCCGCGGCGGCGTCCTTGCAGACCAGGGCCACGGCGCGGGAGCCCATGTGCTTCTCCTCGCACACGACCTTCGCCACGCCGGCGGCCCGGTACTCGCCGAACGCCTCGGCCGGGTGCTCCAGGTAGCCGTCCTCGTGCGAGGTGGCGGTGGGCGCCATGGTCGGCGGCAGGTAGGGCAGCAGCCGGGGGTCGACCGCGAACCGGCTCATGACCTCCAGGGCGGCGGCCGCGTTCTCCTCGCGGACGGCGAGGCGGCCCATGTGCCGGGTCTCCACGATGCGGCGGCCTTGCACGTCGTCCAGGTCGAGCGGCCGGCCCTCCCGGCCCCCGGGCGCCTCGGTCTCCAGCGGCTTCACCGGCTCGTACCAGACCTGCTCCGCCGGTACGTCGACGAGCTCGCGCTCCGGCCAGCGCAGCGCGGTCATCCTCCCGCCGAAGACGGCACCGGTGTCCAGGCAGATGGTGTTGTTGATCCACGAGGTGCTGGGCACGGGCGTGTGGCCGTAGACCACGGCGGCGCGGCCCCGGTAGTCCTCCGCCCACGGGTAGCGCACGGGCAGCCCGAACTCATCGGTCTCGCCGGTGGTCTCCCCGTACAGCGCGTGCGAGCGGACCCGGCCGGAGGTGCGGCCGTGGTACTTCTCGGGCAGCCCGGCGTGGCAGACGACGAGCCGGCCGCCGTCCAGCACGTAGTGGCTGACGAGCCCGTCGATGAACGCGCCGACCTGCTTGCGGAACTCCGGGTCCTTCGCGTCCTCCCGTTCCAGCTGCTCGACGGTCTCGGCGAGGCCGTGGGTGAGCTGCACCTTGCGGCCCTTGAGGTAGCGGCCGAGTTTGTTCTCGTGGTTGCCCGGGACGCACAGCGCGTTCCCCTCGGCGACCATCGACATCACGCGGCGCAGGACGCCGGGGCTGTCGGGGCCGCGGTCGACCAGGTCGCCGACGAAGACCGCGGTGCGGCCCTCGGGGTGGGCGCCGTCCACGTATCCCAGCTTGCCGAGGAGGGTGTCCAGCTCGGAGCGGCAGCCGTGGATGTCCCCGATGATGTCGAACGGGCCGGTGAGGTGGCGCAGGTCGTTGAAGCGGCGCTCCAGGACCACTTCGGCCTGGTCGACCTCATCCTCGGAGCGCAGGATGTGCACCTTGCGGAAGCCCTCGCGCTCCAGGCCGCGCAGGGAGCGGCGCAGCTCGCGGCGGTGGCGCTGGATGACGTGGCGGGGCATGTCGGCGCGGTCCGGGCGGGCCGCGTTGCGGGCGAGGCAGACCTCTTCGGGCAGGTCGAGCACGATGGCGATGGGCAGCACGTCGTACTCCCGGGCCACGCGTACGAGCTGGCGCCGGGCCTCCGGCTGCACGTTCGTGGCGTCCACGACGGTCAGCCGGCCGGCGGCGAGGCGCTTGCCCGCGATGTAGTGCAGGACGTCGAAGGCGTCCTTGCTGGCGCTCTGGTCGTTCTCGTCGTCGGCCACGAGGCCCCGGCAGAAGTCCGAGGAGATGACTTCGGTCGGCTTGAAGTGCCGCCGCGCGAAGGTGGACTTGCCGGACCCGCTCGCCCCGATGAGCACGACGAGGGAGAGGTCGGTGACGGGGAGGGTGCGGTGCGGGGCGCGCCCGGTGTCGTTGGTGGTCATGCGGCTTTCGCCTCCTTCTCGGTCTCGTCGGTGGTGGCTGTCGTGGCGGTGCCGGCGGTGAACACGGCCATCTGGGTGGGCGGGCCGACCTCGGGGTCGTCCGGGCCGACGGGCACGAACTCCACGCCGTACCCGTGCCGTCCGGCCACCGCCTCGGCCCAGGCCCGGAATTCGGCCCGGGTCCACTCGAAGCGGTGGTCGCCGTGGCGGGTGTGGCCGGCCGGGAGGGTCTCCCAGCGGACGTTGTACTCGACGTTGGGCGTGGTCACGAGCACCGTGCGGGGGCGCGCGGAGCCGAACACGGCGAATTCCAGGGCGGGCAGCCGCTCCGGGTCCAGGTGCTCGATGACCTCGCTGAGCACCGCGGCGTCGTACCCCTTGAGCCGCTTGTCCGTGTAGGTGAGCGAGCCCTGGCGCAGCGTCACGCGGGCCGCCTGCCGCTCCCCCATCCGGTCCAGCTTCAGCCGGCGCGAGGCGATCGTCAGGGCGCGCATGGACACGTCGAGGCCGACGATCTCCGTGAAGCGCGGGTCCTTCAGCAGTGCCTGCACCAACTGCCCCTGTCCGCAGCCCAGGTCGAGCACCCGGCCCGCCCCGGCCGCGGTGAGCGCGGCCAGGATCGCGTCGCGGCGCCGCACGGCCAGCGGCACCGGCCGCTCCTCCGTGTCGGAGCCCTCGTCCACGGCGTTGTCGAGGCTCTCGACGTCGAGGTCGTCCGCCTCCGCGAGCCGCACCAGTTCCAGCCGCTCCATCGCCTGCCGGGTCAGTCCCCAGCGCCGCGCGAGATACCGGCTGGTGATGAGCTTGTGCTCGGGGTGCTCGGCCAGCCACCCCTCGCCCGCCCGCAACAGCTTGTCGACCTCGTCCGGCGCCACCCAGTAGTGCTTGGCGTCGTCCAGCACCGGCAGCAGCACGTACAGCTGGCGCAGTGCGTCGGCGAGCCGCAGCTCGCCTTCGAGCACCAGCCGTACGTACCGCGAGTCGCCCCAGTCCGGGAACGTCTCGTCCAGCGGTACGGCCTCCGCCTCCACCCGCGTCCATCCGAGCGGACCGAAGAGCTTGCGCACCAGCTCGGCACCACCACGGGCCGGCAGGGCGGGCACTTCGATCCGCAGCTCCAGGGGGGCCGCCGCCCGCTCCGGCATCGCCTTGCAGGCACCGCTCAGCGCGGACTTGAAGACGGTGCTCATCGCGACGGACAGCAGCGAGGATGCCGCGTAGGGGCGGTCGTTGACGTACTGCGCGAGCGCCGCGTCGGGCGCCCCGCCCCGGCCCTTGCCCTTCCCCTTGCGCACCAGGGCAATGGGATCGACCTCCAGCAGCAGGGCCGCCGTGCACCGCTCCGCGGACGCCTCGGGGTAGAAGACGTGCGCGGTGCCGTGGGAGGTGGAGAACGCCTGCGCCCGCTCGGGATGCTTGTGCAGCAGAAACCCGAGGTCGGTGGCGGGACGTTCCGGGGAGCCGGTTGTACTGATCGTCAGGAACACACGTTTGAGTATGATCCGCCCGTCCTCCTCCCACCAGGCAATTTCCATGTCCAGCCCCCAGCACTCACACCGAGCTTCCAGGAGGCTCCATGCTCATCGGCCCGTCGGTGCCGGCCGCCGCGAGGCGTCACTCGGTCGGCCTGCGCCGGGACGGCACCGTGCTCACCGCCGGCAGCGGTCTCGCCACCGCCGAGTGCCGTGTCGGCCGGTGGGACGGCGTGGTCTCGGTCGCGGCGGGCAACGTCCACACCGCGAGGAACACGGGCAGATCCCATACGGTGGGCCTCCGTTCGGACGGCACGGTACTGGCGACGGGGTGGAACGGCGACGGGCAGTGCGACGTGTCCGGCTGGCGAGGCGTTACGGCCGTGGCCGCCGGCTGGCGCCGCACGCTCGGGCTGCTCGGGAACGGCCTTGTGGTGGCGGCGGGCCGGGGCGCGGAGGGGCAGTGCGATGTGGGGCCCTGGCGCGAGGTGGTCGCCCTCTCGTGCGGTGACTGGCACTCGGTCGGCGTCCGGGCGGACGGTTCCGCGGTGGCCACGGGGAACAACCGGCGCGGGCAGTGCGCCTTGGAGGAATGGCGCGGCCTGGCCGCCGTCTCGGCCGGGTACCTCCACACCGTCGCCCTCGGAGCCGACGGGCGCGCCCTGGCCACCGGCGACCGGGCGACCGGGGCATGCGAGGTGGGCGAGTGGGAGGACGTGGTGGGGCTGGACGCGGGCAGCTGCCACACCGTCGGGGTCACCTCCTCCGGACGGGTCCTCGCGGTGGGCGACAACAGCTGCGGACAGTGCGAGGTCGGCGGCTGGCGCGACATCGTCGCCGTGGCGGCGGGGTCGACGCACACGCTCGGCCTGCGCACCGACGGCACGGTCGTCAGCACGGGGAACAACGCGGACGGGCAGTGCGAGGTCGCCGCCTGGTCCGGCATCCGCCTGCGGTAACCCCTCGGGCCATGCCCCGACGCCGACCGGCACCCGCGCACGGGCCCACGCGGTGTCACCCCGCCCCGGCTCCTCCCGCGGGCTCCCCCGGCGCACCGTGCCGCGCAGCCGTCAGCCTCGCGATCGCCTCCGGGCCCACCCGGCAGCACCCACCGATCAGCCGGGCGCCCGCCTCCTCCCAGGACGCCGCCCGGTCCGGGGTGAACGTGGCCGCCCCGGTCCAGGCACCGCTCGTCGCGTCCCAGCGCTCGCCGCTGTTCGGGTAGACCACCGCCGGCTTCCCGGTCGCCCGGACCGCTGCCCGCGCGGCGGCCTCCGCGTCGGCGGGGGCGCAGCAGTTGGCCCCGACCGCGATGACCTCGTCGTGCGCCCGGGCCAGGGCGAACGCCTCGTCCAGCGGCTGCCCGGCCCGGGTCCGGTCCCCGGACACGGTGTAGGACAGCCACACCGGCAGCCCGTACTCCCCCGCCACCCGCAGCAGCGCCCGCGCTTCGTCCATGTCCGGCACCGTCTCCAGGGCCAGCGCGTCCGGCCCGGCGGCGGCCAGCGCCTCGATCCTGGGGCGGTGGAAGCGCTCCAGCTCCCGGACGGTGAGCCCGTAGCGGCCCCGGTACTCCGCCCCGTCCGCCGTCACCGCCCCGTACGGGCCGACCGAGGCCGCCACCCAGACGTCCCGCTCCACCGCGCCGGCCGCCCGGCGGGCCAGCTCCACGCTGCGGGCGAAGAGCCCGGCCGCTTCGTCCCGGCCGATTCCGCGCCGCTCGAACCCCTCGTAGCTCGCCTGGTAACTGGCCGTGATGAGCACCTGGGCCCCCGCCCGCACGTACGCCGTGTGGGCGGCCTCGATCTGTTCGGGTCCGTCGGCGAGCAGCCGGGCGGACCACAGCGCGTCGGACAGATCGCAGCCCTGGGCCTCCAACTGGTTGGAGAGCCCGCCGTCCAGGACGAGCGTGCCCTCCGCCAGCGCGGCGGCCAGCGGACGGCCGGGCCCAGGTGTCATCGCTGCCCCGCTCTCAGCCCAGCTGGGACTGGACCTGGGAGGAGATCAGCTCCAGGTGGTCCAGGTCGTCCAGGTCGAGCACCTGGAGGTAGATCCGCGACGCCCCGATCGCCGCGTACCGCCCGATCTTGTCGACCACCTCGGCGGGCGACCCCGCGAGTCCGTTCGCCTTCAGCTCCACCACGTCGCGGCCGATGGCGGCGGCCCGGCGCGCCACCTCCGCGTCGTCCCGGCCGACGCAGACGACCAGCGCGTTGGAGTACACCAGGTCATCCGGCTTGCGGCCCGCCGCCTCGGCCGCCTCCCTGACCCGGCCGAACTGCTTCTCGCTGTCCTCCAGCGAGGCGAACGGGATGTTGAACTCGTCCGCGTACTGGGCGGCGAGGCGCGGGGTGCGCTTCGCACCGTGCCCGCCGATGAGCACCGGCACCTTGGCCTGCGCCGGCTTGGGCAGCGCCGGGGAGTCCGTCAGCTGGTAGTACGTGCCGTCGTAGCTGAACGTCTTGCCGACCTCGGTCGCCCACAGCCCGGTGATGATCGCGAGCTGTTCCTCCAGGCGGCCGAACTTCTCCTTCGGGAAGGGGATGCCGTACGCCGTGTGCTCCTCCTCGAACCAGCCCGCACCCAGGCCCAGTTCGACCCGGCCGCCCGACATCTGGTCGACCTGCGCCACCTGGATGGCGAGGACGCCGGGGAGCCGGAAGGTGCCCGCGGTCATCAGCGTGCCCAGGCGGATGCGCTTGGTCTCGCGGGCCAGCCCGGCCAGCGTGATCCAGGCGTCCGTGGGGCCGGGCAGGCCGTCGCCCTGTCCCATGTGCAGATAGTGGTCGGACCGGTAGAAGGCGTCGAAGCCGAGGTCCTCGGTGGCCTTGGCGACGGTGAGGAGGGTGTCGTAGCTCGCCCCCTGCTGGGGCTCGGTGAAAATGCGAAGATCCATGCCTCCATCCTGCACCCGCGCGCGCCGTACGCCCTTCTCCGGGGCACCGTCCGCATCGAGTCGCGGCGTCGGAGGGCGTACCGGAGGGCGTACCGCTCACTGGATGCCGGTCACCGGGCCCACCGGGCCGTGCAGCACCCCGTGCGGGCCGTCCCGCTCCCGGCCGCGCTCCAGGTCCTCCCGCCGCTCGCGCTCCCGGTCGTCGAGGAGACGGAGCATGGAGCGGACCCGGTCCGTGGACTCGTCGGCGGCGTCGATCGCCTCCATGCACTGCCAGTACAGGCTCTGCTCATCGGTCTCGCACGCCACCCCTACCAGGGCTATACCGACCTCCCCGAGCAGCGCGGCCAGGCCCGTCAGGGCCGCCCGGGGATCGGCGACCTCGGTCAGCCGCGCCGCGCGTGCCACCCCGGAGCGGGCCGCCGGGTGGTCGAGCGCGCCGCTGCTCCTGCCCCCGATCTCGCTGAGGGCGCCCGCCTCGGTCCGCAGTTCCTTGGGACCGGCCGCCGCCAGCCGGCTGCCGACCGCCTGGGACAGGGCCTGCGCCTGCCACGCCTCGGCGATGATGTCCGGTGTGCCCCGGCTCTGCGCCAGCGCCTGCCTGATGACCGCTACCAGCCGTTCCGCTTCCATCGACTGCCCCCGTTCGATGCGAAATCCCGCTCGTCGCCGCGGAAAACCCGCTCACCACGTTCATTACCCACAGTGAGGGCGACCGCACCGAAACGCCAGAGGATTTCGGAAATCTGTGGACACTCAATCGAGTGTGAACAAGTCGGTCACTCCGAAGAGTGACGATCTTGGTCGCCCGTTGATCCTGGGGCCGGAAAGCGCGACTCATTCCGTTCGATCTTGGCGGCGAGTGCCGCCAGGGCGTCGATCCCCAGCACCTCGCAGAACTGGAGGAGATACGCGAGCACGTCCGCGACCTCGTCCGCCACACGGGGTGCCGTCGCCGGATCCTCCATGACCCGTGCCGACTGCTCGGGCGTCAGCCACTGGAAGATCTCGACCAGTTCGGCGGCCTCCACACTCAGCGCCGAGGCCAGGTTCTTCGGGGTGTGGTACTGCCCCCAGTCGCGCGCGTCCGCGAATGCGGCCAGCCGCCGCTGGAGGGTCCGTACGTCGAGTTCGGTCACCTGCTCGCCCTACGCCCCCGGCACCCCGGCCGCCGTGACGCCCTCGACCTCCATGCCGGCCGGCGACAGCAGGAAGACGTTGCGGTCCACCCGGTGCATGCCGCTGCCGAGCCCGAAGACGACACCGCTGGCGAAGTCCAGGATGCGCTTGGCCACATCGCCCTCCGCGCTGGTCAGGTCGAGCAGCACCGGCACCTGGGCGACCAGGTATTCCGCGACCTCGCGGGCGTCCGCGAACACCTGGACCCGCAACACGACCATGCGCCGCTGCTCGGCGGGCTCCGGATCGTCCTGGACGGCGCGGTGGTCCACCCGGGAGGGCCACTCGTTGCGGCTGCGCAGCGGTACGACCTGGGCCAGCCCCTCCCACTGCTCGTCCGTGACGTCGTACCTGTCGTACCTGCTCACCGGACCACCCCGTCCGCACATCGGTCGGCGTTGTGCCGGCTGCGCTCACTGTTCATCGGGCGATTGTCCCCTCCCTCACCCGTTCGGCCTACGAGCGACACGGCTCAAGATTCGATCGCCGCAGCCGGAATCACGTCCGACGGGTCCGCGACCGTGATGGCGCCGCTCGGAGCGGCGGTGGTGTCCAGCGGGGTGAAGCGGATCGGGAGATGGGCCAGCGCGCGGTGGAACGGGCCGGGGCGCCACAGCAGTTCGTCCGGTGCCACGGCCAGCTCCGCGTCGCACAGGAGGCTGGTGAGCTGTTCGATGGCGGTCATGGCGATGAGCAGGGCCGGCTGCTTGGCGGGGCAGCGGTGGGGCCCCGCCGACCAGGCGAGGTGGGCGCTGGCCCCGGACCGGACGCCGTCGTCGGTGGCGGGCGGCGGGGACTGGGAGTTGGCGGCGGCGTAGGAGACCAGGACGAGCTGTCCGGCGCGCAGCCGGACGCCGTGGAACTCGGTGTCCCGGCGCGGGTAGTGGGCCGCCAGGTTGGCGATCGGCGGGTCGCGCCACAGCACCTCGTTGATCGCCTCGTGGGCGGTCATCGCGCCGCCGTGCAGGGAGCCCGCGTAGCGTTCGTCGGTGAGCATGTGGAGCGTGGCGTTGCCGATGAGGTTGGTCATCGGGTCGTTGCCCGCGCTCATCACCAGGGTGATCTGACGCACCGTCTCGTCGTTGTCGAGCCCCGCCGGGTGGGCGAGGAAGTACGAGGTCAGGTCGCGGCGCGGCCGGGCGCGCCGGTCGGCGACGAGGCGGCTGACGACGTCGACCAGGTCGGCGTACGCGGCGGCGGCGTCGGCCGCCGAGTTCATCATCCCGGCCACCCCGTCCACGATGCGTTCGCCGTCCTTGGGGTCGGCGCCGAACCAGGTGACGAAGATGTGCATGGGGAGCCGGCGGGCGTACTGGGCGATGAGGTCACCGCTGCCGGTGGCGGCGAACCGGCCGATGAGCTGGCGGGCGACGCGGGCGACCTCGGCGCGCAGGACGTGCGGTTCGATGAGCGCGAGGCTGTCGTTGATGGCCTCGCGGTAGCGGGCGTGCACCGCGCCGTCGCTGAACAGGGCGGTGGGGCGGTGGCCGAGCACGGGCAGCACGGGCGAGTCCGGCGGGATGGTGGCCTGCCAGGCGCGGGGGTCCTTGCTGAAGGTGTGCGTGTCGCGGAGCAGGTCGATGGCGGCCTGGTAGTCCGTGACGAGCAGTGCCTCGACGTCGGGGGCGATGCGCACCGGTGCGAGCGGGCCGTGCTCGCGCAGGGCGCGGTAGTGGCCCTGCGGGTCGGCAGCGAAGGCCGGGCCGAACAGCGCGAGGGGCTGCGGCGGTGGTGCGTACGCGGTCATGAGGCGTCCTCGGGCTGCGGCATGCGGGTCAGCACGTGTTCGGCGAGTGCGATCAGGGCGTCGATGCTGCCGCGGCGTTCGCGCGCGTCGCACTGGATGAGCGGCGTGTTGCCGTCCAGGTCGAGGTGCTTGCGCAGGACCTCGTCGCTGTGCGCGGGGGCGTCGGGGAAACGATTCACCGCGACGGCGTACGGCAGGCCCTGCTCCTCGACCATGTCCATAACGGCGAAGGAGTCGGCGAGCCGCCGGGTGTCCACGAGGACGAGTGCGCCGAGCGCGCCCCGGGCGATGTCCTCCCACAGCGGCAGGAACCGTTCCTGGCCCGGTGTGCCGAACATGTAGAGCACGAGGTCGTCGGGGACGGTGAGGCGGCCGAAGTCGATGGCGACCGTGGTGGTGGTCTTGTCGGGGAGTCCGGCGGTGGAGTCGACGCGGGTGCTGGACTGGGTCATCGCCTCCTCGGTGTGAAGGGTGGCGATCTCCGAGAGGGTGCGGATCAGGGTGGTCTTGCCCACGCCGAAGGGACCCGTGACGACGAGTTTCATCAGGGTCCGGGCGGCGGCCGGCAGATAGCCGACGCCGGTCCGGTCAGGGGAGGGAGCGGAGTCCATCGAGCAGCCTCTCGACAAGCGACCTGTCGATCTGCCCGGCACTGGGTATCGGCGGTCGGGTGAGCAGTAGTCCGGTGGCCGCGAGGTCCGTGGCCAGGAAGACGGTGGCACTGACCGGCAGGTCCAGGTGGGCCGCGCACTCGACGACGGTGAGGGCACCCGGTTCCAGCAGGTCGCAGAGTCTGCGGGCCTGGGTTCCGGCGTCGTCGGGCACGGGCGCGTCGGTGCGTACGAGGACGGCGAGCCGGTCGAGCGCGGGGCCGGCGGGGCGGGACCGGCCGCCGGTGACCAGATAGGCGGGGATCAGGCGGCGTGCTGGGCCGGGGGTCATGGCCGGGCGGCGGTGTCCGGTTGGCGGGCGGGTGCGTGCATCGCCCGGGTGAGCGCGGTGACCTGGACCTGCATCTGGTAGGCGATGTCGCCGAGTTTGGCGCCGGGTTCGGCGAACAGGGCGAGGGTGGTGTTGCGCCCGGCCGGTACGACGATGGCGAAGCCCAGGTCCGATTCCACGACGGTCTGGGCCAGTTGCGGGGCCTCGGCGTCGGTGAAGGCGGTCGTGAAGGCGCGGGCGGCGGCGTGCAGGGTGGCGGTCATCGCGGCGACCCGTTCGCCGGAGGCCCGGTCGAGGCCGGGGGACGCGCCTTCGACCAGGCCGTCGCCGGTGGCGACCACGGCGTGCTGGACTCCGGGCAGCTCCAGCAGCGGGGTCAGCACCCATGCGAGGTCGCCTGAGGTGGGGCTGGGGGCGCTCACTTCTCGTCGTCTCCTTGGTCGTCCTGGTGGTCGGGGGCGCCGGTGCCCGGTGCGGGGGCCCGCCCGGTGACGCTCCTGCCGTTGAGGGTGCCCTGCTGGAGGGCCGCCCAGGAAGCCCCTGCCGCCTCCGGTGTACGGGACATCCGGTCGGCGGACGGCTCGGCGGCCCGGGCGGCGGTGGCCGCGGCGGGTGTGCGGCGCGGCGTCCGCCGGCGCCGGCTGGGCAGCCCGGTGGGCTCGGCGGCGTCCGGTGCGGGGGTGTCCGTTCCGGCCGGGGCGGGCTGGGCCGGGGCGGCGGTTGCCACGGGGGCGGGGGCGAGGGCGGAGAGGTTCCGGTCCTCGTCCAGCACGGTGAGCAGGTGGGCCGGGACGCGCAGGATCGTCCGCATGCCGCCGAACGGGGACGCCTCGATGTGGCAGTCGAAGCCGTACTGCACGACGAGCCGGCCGACGACCGCGAAGCCGGTCTGCGGCGGGTCGCCCAGCTCGGTGAGCAGGACCTCGGCGGGTCCCGCGAGCAGGGCGCGGGCCCGTTCGAGGGCGTCCTCGTCCATGCCGATGCCGGCGTCGTCCACGACGAGGAACGCGCCTCGGCCGCCGCTCTGCTGGACGGTGACCTGGACGTCGGTTTCGGGGTGGGAGTACGCGGTGGCGTTGGCGAGGAGTTCGGCCAGGGCGATGGCGAGGGGTTCGGCGGCGCGGGCGGCGAGCGCGAGGCGTTCGTCGCGCAGGTGGTTGGAGACCTTGATCCGCTCGTAGCCGGCGACGCGGGACTGGGCGCCGAGGACGATCTCGACCAGCGGGGAGTTCTGGCGGGCGAGGCCGGGCCAGGCGTCGCACAGGACGGCGGTGGACTGGGTGCGGCGCAGCGCGAGTTCGTTGCGGAAGTCGAGCTGGAGGATGCGCGGGTCGTCGTACTCGTGCTGGAGCTCGTGCAGCAGCTGCTGGGACTGGTTCAGCAGCGACTGGATCTTGGCCGAGGTGCCGCGCATCGCGGCACGGGCCGCGGCGTCGACGCGTCCGCGCTCTTCCAGGACCGCGGTCCGCGCGGCCTGGACGGCCTCGGTGAGCAGGAGGGCGGCGCCGCCGTCGACCTCGGCCGCCTCGCGCAGTCCGGGGACGGTGGCGCTGGGGTGGGAGAGGGCGAGGGCGGCGGCGGGTATGCGTCGGCGCGCGAGCTGCCTGATCTCGTCCAGGAGGGCGGCGGTGCGGGCCTCGGCGGCCTTGGCCTGGCGTTCGGCGAGTTCGGCGCGGGTGACGGCCTGCTGCTCGGAGAGGCCGGTCCGGTAGGCGCGGGCGAAGCCCACCACCGCGGCGACGACGGCGATCAGTGCGACGATCCATGCCATGCCGTTACCGCGTTTCTCTCGTCGGGTCGGTCCGCCGTCGCGCGCGGGGCGGGACCGCGCGGTCAGCCCGCGCTGCCTGCCGGCTCACTGACCTGCTCCACTTCGTGTGCGACGGTGGCGACGTCGGTCATGACCTGGACCACGCTGGGCCGCTCCGAGCCGTCGAGCTGCCGGTATTCGCTGCCGATGGTGACCACCAGCCGCTCGGGGAGGCCGAGTCCGGGGTAGCGGCCCTCGGCGATGACCCGGCGGGCGGCCTCGAGGGAGGGGATGCCCGCGGCGTGCAGGGTGTGGGCGCGCTCGCGGATGTATTCGAGGTACGTGATGTGCTCGCGGACGCCGTCGCGGTCGAGGAGGGGTCCGTGGCCGGGAACGATCGTTTCGGCGCCGGTGGCCAGCACCTGTTCGCAGGCGCCGATGATGTTGCTCAGCGGCCCTTCCCAGTGGATCGGGTGGTCGCCGGGCTGCTCGGGGGACGACGAGAAGATGATGTCGCCGCTGAACACGGTGGACTGGGCGGGCAGGTGGACCATCAGGTCGCCGGTGGTGTGCGCGGGCGCGAGCGAGGTGATCTGCACCGGGTAGTCGCCGAGGCTCAGTTCGAGTTCGCCCGTGAAGTAGGTGGTCGGCCGGACGGGCTCGGTCCGGGACCAGTCGAACGGGCCGAAGTGGCGGGCGAGGTAGGCCCCGAGCGGGGTGGCCGGGTCGCCGCCGGTGACGAGCGCGTGCTGCTGCTGCGGGGAGGGCTCGTAGTGGATGTGCTCCCGGGCCTCGCGGGTCACGATGATCTCGGCGTCCGGACCAAGCACCCCCGCGCCCCAGAAGTGGTCGCCGTTGGCGTGCGTGACGATGACCCGGTCGATGGTGACGCCGTCGGGCAGCCGCTTGGAGGACTCGGCGAGGAACTGGCCGGCGAGCACCGGGTCGTACGGCGTGTCGATCCACAGCGCGCCGCGGGGCGAGACGAGCAGACCGCAGTTGGCCAGCCCCCAGCCACGCTTCGGCGGGAGCCAGGCGTACAGGCCCCTGCCAAGGTCAACGACTTCCCCACCCGTGATCGACATGGACGCGATTATGCCGACCGGTTTCCGGTCGCGCGTTCGAGCCCGGCCATACGGGCATGTGATTGGCTTGAAACAGCCCTTGACCCGCCCTGCGGGCGGCCGGGCGGTGACCGTACGAGACCACTTCGGACCGACTTCGTCACTATTACGGGATACGGCGCCGTCAAACCGGAAGGGGCTGATTACCCACTGAGCATGGCCGAAAACAGACACCAAAAGTCCCCGGCGCGACCGCGTGGGCGGTGCGCCGGGGACCCGTGGGCCGGTCGGCCGGAGCGTCAGGAACGGACCTGGCCTCGTTCGAAGTACGCGATCAGCTCGGGGTCGAGCGGCGGCACCTCGTGGGGGGCACCGCCCTCGCGCAGGGAACGGGTCGCGAGGACACCGGCGGCGACGCTCATCCGGGCGGCGACCGGGGAGGTGTCGGTGACTCCCCCGTCGCGCGCGAACCGGACGAACTCCCGCATGATCCCGCTGTCGCCGCCACCGTGGGAACCCTTGGCCTCCGGCACCCGGTAGGTGATGTCGGCGTCGGCGCGGTAGCCGCTGGGGCCGGTGTTCCAGACCTTGACCTCGTCGCCGGGGCCGTCACCGAAGTTCTCGAGCCGGCCCTCGGTGCCGATGACCGTGTAGTTGCGCCAGTAGTCGGGGGTGAAGTGGCACTGCTGGTAGGCGGCCACGACGCCGTTGTCGAGCTGCATGTTCATCACCGAGACGTCCTCGACGTCCACGATGTGGTGCAGGTCCTTGCGGGCCGTCGGCGGCCAGTCGAACTCGCGCAGCCAGTTCTCGGGGCGCGGGGTGTCCGGCTCGCGGCGCGGCAGGTTCCCGTAGACGAGCAGGTCCCCGAGGGCGTTGACGCGCTGCGTGTAGCCGCCGGCCAGCCAGTGCAGCACGTCGATGTCGTGCGCCGCCTTCTGGAGCAGCAGACCGGTGGTGCGGGTGCGGTCGGCGTGCCAGTCCTTGAAGTAGTAGTCGCCGCCGTAACCCACGAAGTGGCGCACCCAGACGGCCTTGGGCTCGCCGATGTCGCCGCGCGCGATGATGTCGCGCATCAGCCGGACGACGCCCATGTGGCGCATGTTGTGGCCGACGTAGAGCCGGGTGCCGGTCTCGTACGCGGCGCGCAGGATGGTGTCGCAGCTCTCGACGGAGATGCCGAGGGGCTTCTCGACGAAGACCGCTTTGCCGGCCCTCAGGGCGTCGACGGCGATGACTTCGTGGGTGTCGTCCGGGGTCGCGACGATGATCGCGTCCAGGTCGTCCCGGCCGAGGAGCAGCTTGTAGTCCTCGACCGCGATCTCGGCGCCGAAGCGCTCGGCCTCGCGGCTGCGCACCTCCGGGTCGAGGTCGCAGACGGCGGTGATCGCCGATCCCTTGCCGGGGTGGTGGGCCGACATCGCGATGGACCGGCGCAGGCCGAGCCCGATGACGCCGAGTCGCAGGTCTGACACGGGAGTCCCTTCAGTTGGTGCGGGTCGTGCGGGCGGAGGCTACTTGCCGGCGAGCGACGCCTCGAACTCGGCGCGCATCTTGTCGCCGCCGCCGGAGCGCCACTTGCGCAGCTCGTCCTTGAAGGCGGAAATCGGCTTGCGGCCGGCGACGATGTCCAGCTGGATGTCGCTCATGGAGGTGGTGAGCGACGGGCCCTTGCTGGTGGACGTGTCCGAGAAGTGGCCGCTCGTCGGGTTGGACTGGGCGATCTTGAGCAGGTCTTCCTGCCAGCCGTGGATCTTGCTCGCCATGTCGCCCCGGCCCGGCAGATAGATGTACTCGGGTCCGGCGGCGAGGAAGGCCAGCGGCATCGCGGTGGTGACGGCCTCGGAGTTGCCCTTGGCGGTGAGCTTCACGTCCCCGTCGGATGTGCGGTTCCAGTGCTTGCCCTCGATGCCGTTGTCGAGGAAGAGACGCTCCTCCGTGCCGAAGGGGGCGGCCAGGTAGTCCAGGACGCGCAGCAGCATCTTGACGCGCTTGTCGTCGGCCTTCTTGTTGATCGCGGTGTAGCCGACGGAGCCGTAGCCCATGTTGTAGTGCGGTGTGGCGCCTTCCTTGGCGGCGAACGGCACGATGACGCCGAACGGGAAGTCGTACGTCTTGGCGTCGACCAGGAAGCTGGGGAAGGACTGGACGTAGGCGCCGAGGGAGCCCTGCGCCATCTTCTCCATGGTGGTGCTGAGGTTGGGGTCCGGCCAGAAGAGCTTGGCCCGGGCGCACTTGACGGCGAAGGCCAGGGCCTCCTGGTACTCCTCCGTCTCGTACTGGTGCGTCAGCTTGCCACCCTCCAGGCGCCAGGCGCTGGGAGCGCCGAACCACTGGGCGAACTGGGCGATGTGGTTCACGTACGCCGGTTCCAGGACGTACTTGTTGCGCTTGACGTCCAGCAGCTCCTTGCCCTTGGCCAGGAAGTCCTCGGCGCTGGTGAACTCGGCACCGCCCACCGGCTTCCAGAAGTCCTGGTTGACGACGTAGACCTGGCCCATGGAGCCGTAGGCGACGGTGACGCCGCGGATCTTGCCGTTGACGACGGCGGTCTTCCACGCGGTGGTCGGCAGGTTCGCGAGGTTGGGGTACGCCTTGACCGCGTCGCCCGACAGGTGGGGCGTGAGGTCGTGGAACTTGGCGTCCAGGAGCTCGGGCACGCGCTGGATGCCCTGGTTCGGCGGGAACCAGACCAGGTCGGGTATGTCGCCGCCGGCCATCATCGCGTTGAACTTGGTGAGGTACGCGTCGACGCCCTGGTCCACGACGATCGTCATGTCGAACCGAGCGCCGAGGCGCTTGTTCAGCTCCTGCCAGTAGGCGTTCTTGGCCTGCGGCGGGGCGGGGGTGGTGAACGTCTCGGTGAGGGCGGTGATGCGGCTGCCGTCGCCGGGGGCCTTCGCGACGGACCTGGTGAGCTTCTTGGGGTAGCGCAGGTAGGTCGCGTCGAGGCCCGACGCGTTGCCCGCGAGGTCGGCGGGGGCGGTCTGGGCCGCCACGTACGTCGGGAGCTTGAGCTTGGCCGACGCCTTGGCGCCGCCCTTGCTGACCGTGGCGCCGCTGCCGCAGGCGCTCAGGGTCGACAGACCCGCGACGGTGAGGCCGGCGATTCCCGCGGCGCCCATGAAACCGCGTCGGGACAGGTGGGTGGACATGGGGCTCCTTGAAGTGGGTGGCGTGCGGGGCGGTGGTGCGGGGTGGGCGGATCAGCCCTTGATCGCCCCGGTGAGGACGCCCTTGACGAAGAACTTCTGCAGGAAGGGGTAGACGCAGAAGATGGGCACGATGGCGATGATCAGCACGGCCATCTGCAGGGAGGTCGCGGGCGGGATGGAGTGGACGCCCATCGCGGAGGCGTTGATGCTCTGCCCGTTGAGGACGTAGCTCCGCAGGATCACCTGGATGGGGAACTTGCTGGAGTCGTTGAGGTACAGCACCGCGTTGAAGAAGCTGTTCCAGTACCCGACGGCGTAGAACAGGCCGACCACGGCGAGGACCGCCTTCGACAGCGGGAGGACGATCCGGAAGAGGACCGTGACCTCGCCGGCGCCGTCGATGCGCGCCGCGTCGTACAGCTCTTCCGGGATGCTCTGGAAGAACGAGCGGACGACGACGATGTTGAAGGCGTTCAGCAGGACCGGAAGGATCAGTGAGGCGTACGTATCCAGCATGTGGAACTGCTGGACGGCGAGGTACGTCGGGATGATGCCGGGCGCGAACAGGAACGTGCCGAGCACAAGGAGCAAAATCGGCTTGGCGAGGACCGTGCCGGGCCGTGAGGTGCCGTACGCGATCATCACCGTGCAGGCCAGGCTGAGCGCGGTGCCGATCAGCGTGATGAAGATGGACACCACCGCGGCCCGGGTGACCACTCCCCCGGACAGGATGACGCGGTACGCCTCCAGCGTCGGGTGGTGCGGGATCAGCACGTAGCCGCCGTTGGCGTTCAGCTCCTCGCGGCCCGCGAGGCTGGTGCCGATGGCCAGGAGGAACGGGTAGAGCACGATCACGGTCAGCACGATGAGCGCGATGCCCTTGGCGCTCTGCCCGTACCAGTGCGGGCGCTCCATCCACGGCGGGCGGCCGTTGGACTTGCGGGGGCGGGGACCGGGCCGGGCGGCACGCAGCCGGGTCGCGACGGACTGACTCATCGGTACACTCCCTGCTCGCCGAAGCGGTGGGCCAGCTTGTTGGCGGCGAGGATGAGGGCGAATCCGATGACGCCCTTCATCAGTCCGGCGGCGGTGCTCATGCCCCAGTCACCGTCCACGACGCCGTGGAAGTAGACGTAGGTGTCCATGACCTCGGCGGCGTCCGGGCCGACGGCGTCGCGCTGGAGCAGGATCTGCTCGAAGCCGACCGAGAGGATGTCACCGAGCCGCAGGATGAGCAGCATCAGGATGACCGGCCGGATGCCGGGCAGGGTGATGTGCCAGATCCGGCGGAGCCAGCCGGCGCCGTCCATGGCGGCGGACTCGTACTGGCCCATGTCGATCGAGGCGATGGACGCCAGGAAGATGATCGTGCCCCAGCCGCAGTCCTTCCAGATGGCCTGCGCGGTGATGAGGAACTTGAAGGTCCCGGGGTCGGTCATCACGTTGCCGATGCTCACCCCGTGCTCCATGAGGAGCGTGGTGACCGATCCGGCGCCGCCGAGCACCTGCTTGAACATCGCGACGACGACGACCCAGGACAGGAAGTGCGGGAGGTAGACGACGGTCTGGATGAACCGCTTGATCTTCTCGCTGATGAGCGAGTTGAGCAGCAGGGCCAGGGCGATCGGTGCCGGGAAGTACAGGAGGAGCTGGATCGCCGTGATCTGGAGGGTGTTGGACACCGCGCTCCAGAACTCGGGCTCGGCCAGCAGCGCGGTGAAGTTCGCCATCCCGACGAACGGGCTCTGCTTGAAGCCCAGGAACGGCTGGTAGTCCTGGAAGGCGATGACGTTGCCCGCGAGCGGCAGGTAGAAGAAGAGGACGAAGTACAGCACGCCGGGCAGGCAGAAGAGCAGAAGCGCCTTGTCCCGCTTGAGCCGCTGCCGAAGCGGCTGCCGTATTCGGTTCTTCCTGCCCTTCCTCCCCGCGGGGCGTTCCGCGTCTTCCGGGTCGCGGGGCTGCGGCACGGGCGGCCGCGCAGCTGTGACCGGCGTGTTTGCCATCGTCACAGGCACCTCCAGGGCTGATGGAGCGAGAGAACGTCCCGCATACGTGGAGGGCGGCACGCGCTTCGGGGAAGCGCGGCCGCTGCTCCTTCGCGGCGACAGGCACATAGTTCACGACCGCGCACCTGTATGGCAAGAGTTGTTCATTTCGCAGAGGTAACGAACATCTATGGGCAGGCAAAAGTCACTCCATGCAGCACTACAGGACGTCGCAGACCCGGCAATCGCTGCATAAGGGGCGTTCGATGACCGCAAACCGAGACCGGGAACGTGCTGTTTGTTCGTCAGAACCGGTCATCATGTGCGCGATTGTGCTTGACCGTGCACACTTCACGCACGACACGGCACTCTGAACCGGTTCGGGTGCGCACGGAAAAGCGGGCTGCCGCGCAGGGTGCGCGCGGCGGCCCGCCGTGGGTACTGCGAGGGTCAGACGGCGATGACCGTGACGCCGGCCTCGGTGAAGCGGGCGGACGCCTCGGGGGCGATCCCCCGGTCGGTGACCAGGAAGTCGACCAGGGAGAGGTCGCAGACCCGGGCGAAGGCCCGCTTGCCGATCTTCGAGGAGTCGGCGGCGACCACCACCCGCTGGGCCTGCTGGGCGAGCAGCCGGTTGATGCTGGCCTCGCCCTCGTGGTGCACGTACGCGCCGCGTTCGGTGTCGATGGCGTTGACACCGAGGACGGCCACGTCGAGCGTTATCTCGCCGAGCACCCCGCTGGCCAGTGGACCGGTCAGCTCGTACGACTGGGGCCTGGCGACCCCGCCGGTGACGACCATCTTGATCTGCGGCCGGATCACCAGCTCGTTGGCGATGTTGAGGGCGTTGGTCACCACCGTCAGCGTCGGCTGCCCCGCCGCGCCGCCGGCCCCGTCGCCCACCAGGTCAGCGCGGACGGCGAGCGAGCGGGCCACCTCGGTGATGGTGGTGCCGCCGGTGAGGCCGACCACCTCGCCGACCGCGACGAGTTCGGCGACGGCACGGCCGATGGCCTGCTTCTCCGGGGCGTTGCGCCCCGTTTTGTACCGGAGGGCCAGCTCGTAACTGACGCCGTGGGCGATCGCGCCGCCCCTGGTGCGGGTGAGCAGTTGCTGCTCGGCGAGCTGGTCCAGGTCCCGCCGGATGGTCGCGGCCGAGACGTCCAGCGTCTTCGCGGCGTCCTCGACGTCCACCCGGCCGTGCTTACCTACGAGTTCCAGCAGTGCGTTCCACCGGGCATCCCTGGACAAGACGGTTCTCCTCACAGGTCCGGGCTGCGGGCGCCCATCCCCTTGGGCGCGATCACCGGACAGGGCGCAAGCGTCGCACAAGGCTCCGGCGAGTCAAGTCCCGTGCAAGCAGAATGCTTGATAATGCTCGCTCATCGCGGGTAGCGTGCGCAAACGAGCATCCCATCACCAGTACGGAGTGCAAAAGTGTCATTTGTCGAGATCGAGATCGCCAGTCAGCCGGAGTGCTGGCGCCGCGCAGCGGAGCTGGCACCGAGTCACGCGGCCGCGCTGCCCGCGCCCGGCGAGCGCGTCGCCGTCGTCGGCTGCGGCACCTCGTTCTACATGGCTCAGGCATACGCCTCGCTCCGTGAGGAGTCCGGGCAGGGCGAGACCGATGCCTTCGCCGCGTCCGAGTTCCCCACCCGCCGCCGCTACGACCGGGTCGTCGCGCTCACCCGCTCCGGCACCACGACCGAGGTCCTCGAACTCCTCGGCCGGCTGAGCGGCACCACGCCCACGGTCGCGATCACCGCCGACCCGGAGACCCCGGTGATGACGGCCGCCGACGCGGTCGTCGTCCTCGACTTTGCCGACGAACAGTCCGTCGTCCAGACCCGGTTCGCCACCACGCTGCTCACGCTGCTGCGCGCGCACCTCGGCCTGCACACCGACGCCGTGGTCCGGGACGCGGAGCGGGCGCTCACGGAGCCGCTGCCGGAGGGCCTGGTGGACTGCACGCAGTTCACGTTCCTCGGGCGCGGCTGGACGGCCGGCCTCGCCAATGAGGCGGCCCTCAAGATGAAGGAGGCGTCGCTCTCCTGGACCGAGTCGTACGCCGCGATGGAGTACCGCCACGGCCCGATCTCCATCGCCACCGACACCACCGCCACCTGGATGTTCGGCACCGCCCCCGAGGGCCTGCGCGAGCAGCTTCTGGAGACCGGCGCCCGCTGGGTGGACAGCGCCCTGGACCCGCTGGCCGACCTGGTCCGCGTCCAGCGCCTGGCCGTGGCCCGCGCCACCGCCCGCGGCCTCGACCCGGACTCCCCCCGCCACCTGACCCGCTCGGTGGTGCTTGCGGACGCCTGATCCGCGCGGCAGACGTCGAACGCCGGACGGGCCGAGAATCGGCCCCGCCGGCGTTTGAGGCGTGGGGTACGGACTGAGCTCCCGTCAGGACTCCTCGAAGTGGGCGTCCAGGACCGCGTCGAAGCCCTCGGTCCACTCCTTGAGGCTGCTGCGGGAGGTCGCCTCGACCTCGCCGTTGAACCAGCGCTGGGACGACAGGTGGACGGTGACGGTGAACCTGCGGCCGAAACGGGCCGGCTTCAGCTCGACCGCCCCGATCTCGTCCCAGCCGAAGTCGGCCTGCTGGTCGTCCAGCGTGAACCGGACTCCGCCGGGCCCGGCCGAGATCGAGCCGCGCCGGTCGCTCACCTCGAACGACGGTCCCTCGGGGGTCTCTTCGTCGCTCTCCTTCTCCTCGTCCTCCTCGTCCTGCGCCACCGGCGCCTGGTCGGCCGGCGGCTCGGCGACGGCGTCCGCCGGGGCGGGCTCCTCGGTGTTCTCCGGCTCCTTCTCCACCGCTTCGGCGGGTCGGGGGGCCGTGAGACCGGGGATGTACGCCGGGTCGGTCCCTGCGGCGTACGCGGGCTGGGTCTTCGGGTCTATGCGCTGCTCCACGGCGGGCAGTATGGCCGACGAACCTGTACGGGGCCAGTAAGACCGTGCCGGGGGACGGGCCCGGGCCGCCCGGCCCGCCCCCCGCCGCGGGGCCCCGCGCCCCGCGTCAGCCGGTGGCGCAGACCTCCTCGCCCAGCGAGAAGGTGGCCGGTGCCTTGTTGCCGGCGGTCAGCGTGCCCGTGAAGCCGAAGCCCGCGGACGCACCCGGCGCCACCCGGCCGTTCCAGGAGACGTTGGCGGCCGTCACCTTCGCCCCGTCCTGCGCGGGCGTCGCGTTCCACATCTGGCCGACCTTCTGCCCGTCCGGAAAGGTCCAGGCGAGCTTCCAGCCGTCCAGCGCGGTGCTGCCCGTGTTGGTGAGGGTCACATCGGCCTGGAAGCCGCCGGACCACTGGTTGGTGACCTTGTACGTCACCGAACAGGCCGCGTCACCGGGGTCGGTGCCGGGGTCCGTGCCCGGGTCGGTGCCGGGATCGGTGCCCGGGTCGGTGCCGGGGTCCGTACCGCCCCCGTCGCTGTCCGACGAGTCGCCGTACATGATCCCGCGCCCGTTGGTGGACACGTACACCCGGCCGAAGACGCGCGGGTCGCCCGTGATCGCGGCGCCGGTCCAGCCCCACTGGTGGGCGTCGTCGTTGATGCGGGTCCAGGTGGTGCCCGCGTCGGTCGACCGGAAGATGCCGCGCACCCCGCCGATCTTCGCCGACACGAAGAGCGTTTGGTACGAGGCGCCCTCGGCCGCCTTGCCGAAGCCGACGGAGTCCGCCTCCCCCACACCGCTCAGCTTGGTGAAGGTCGCCCCCGAGTCGGTCGAGTGCCACAGGCCGTACGCGCCCGTCGTGGCGCCCCCCGCGAGCCAGATGTCGCCCTCGGTGCCGGGGACCGCCTTGAAGCGGACGTCGCCCTCGGTGGGCAGGCCGCTCGACGCCTTCGCCGTGAAGGTCGCGCCGCCGTCCGTGGAGACGTAGAAGGTCCCGGCCTTGAACCCGTAGAACTTCTTCGGGTTCTTCCGGTCCGACTCGACCGTCGCACCCTGCGGGATCCCGGTCGACGCCGACCACGAACTCCCGTACCCGGTCGCGTGGTGGACCCCGGCACCCTCGGGGCTCCACACGAAGCCGCTCGCGTCGGCCGCCGCCGCGACCGTGCCGCCGCCGGTCACCCCGGACGGCTCTGAGCCCTGGAACCAGTTGGCGCCGTTGTCCGTCGAGAAGCCGATGTGCGGGGCGGCGTCGGCGCTGCCGACCCGGACCACCGTGTTCGGGCTGCTCTCGGCGAAGTCGATGCTCGTGGTGGAGGTGAGGTTGGGCGAGGTGAACATCATGTCCGGCACGGCGTCGAGGTCGGTGTGCCGGAAGCCCCCGATGTCACCGAGGGCGCTGAGCAGCGGCGCCCCGGACGGCGGGCTGGCCAGGTCGTTGACGGCGGTCTCCTCCAGGCCCTTCACCATCGGGGTGATCTTGAACTGGCTGCCGGAGTCCCAGTTGGTGAGGTTCTCGGTGCCGTAGATCGTCGCGCCGGTGCCGTACATCATGCGGTTGGAGTCGAACGGGTCGATCTCCAGCGCCTCCGTCATCCAGCCCAGCTTGGGTGTGGTCTCCGGCGGCGTCGGGTTGGCGCCCCAGGTCAGCCACGGCACCGAGGAGACGTCCTGGGTGAAGCGGTTGGAGCGGTTGGGGTAGCTGGTGTAGTCCCACGCCCTGGTCCAGGTCGCGCCGCTGTCCGTGGAGCGGAAGATCTGGGTGTCCGGCCACCAGGAGCTGTACGCGGTCGCCATCACCGTGCCGGGATGCTGCCGGTCCACGCTGAGCCCGCTGAAGCCGTAGAAGGTGTCGGCCTCGGCGACCGGGCTGACGTCCTTCCACGCACCGGTCGCGGTGGTGTACCGCCAGATCTGCCCCTTGCCGCCGTCGTACGGGCCGCCGGTGTCGCTCAGGGTCAGATACAGGTAGCCGTTGTCGGAGTCGAGCACGCCCTTGTGTGCCAGGTACCCGGTCGGCTGCCCTGCGATCCGCGACCAGGTGGCGCCGCCGTCCGTGGACCGGTAGACGGTGTTCTCCTTGTCGGCGACCCCGACGTAGATGTCCTGGGTCGCGCTGCCCGCGCTGCCGGTGCGCTCGTCGAACGTCACCCAGACGATGCCCTGGTTGTCGTTGCCGTAGCCGCTGGTGTCGGTCGGGTCCGAGGAGTAGTCGCCCGGGTTGGGGAAGGCCGTCACCTCGGACCAGGTGGCACCCGAATCGGTGGACCGCCAGAGGCCGTTGCCGCTGGGCGCGCCGAGGTACAGCACGGAGTTCTTGTTCGGGTCGACCGCGAGGCGTTCGCCCATGCCCCGGCCCGGCATGTTCCCGCCGAGCTTGAACGGCAGCGTGCTCGCCTTCCAGGTCGCGCCCCGGTCCGAGGAGCGCAGCACCGCGCCGTTGGTGGGGTCCCAGTCGTTGGTGTAGGTGCCCACGGCGGCGTACACCTTGTCCGGGTCGACGGAGTCCGAGGCGAGGCTCACCACGCCGGTCCAGCCCCAGTGGTCCCAGTCGACCCAGTCCAGCAGCGGTTTCCACTGCTTGCCGGCCTGGTCCCAGCGGTAGGCGCCGCCGATGTCGGTGCGGGCGTAGGCGAGGTTCTTCTCGGACCGGTTGAAGACGATCCCGGGGACGAAACCGCCGCCGTCGATCCGGACGTTCTTCCAGTCGTACGTGTCCGCCGCGAGGGACACATCGGATGCCTGGGTGGCGGGAGCGGCGTCGCTGTCCTTCGCCGACGCCGGGGCGCCGGCGGCGAAGAGCCCCGCTGTGAGGGTGAGTGCCGCCACCAGGGCGGCCAAGGGTCTTGCGCTTGTGCGCACGGAAACGTCTCCTCCGAACAGGTCCGCCGACAAAGGCGGTCAAGGGCGTGAACGGATGTGGGAGCGCTCCCATTTCGCGTCCCGATGGTAGCGGCGCCACCCCTCCGGGAGAAGAGAAAAGGCAAGCTTCATCGGATGACTACGGCGTGCTGCCGTCGGAGGACACATCTGCGGTAAACCGCACCCCGAGCGGCGGCGACCCTCATACCGATGCGGTCCGGCGCTTCCTAGCGTGGTGGGGAGCCGGGGCAGAGCGCCTCGGCGGCCGTCCGTCTGGAGCCCGTCATGCATCCCGTTCCACTCGCTCTGCCGCAGGAACCCGCCGGAGGTTTCGCCGGCTGGGCGGCCGACCTGATCGACGCCCTCGGCGCTCCGGGGGCCGGGCTCGCCATCGCCCTGGAGAACCTGTTCCCCCCGCTGCCGAGCGAGGTGATCCTGCCGCTGACCGGGTTCGCGGCCGGCCAGGGGGTGCTGTCGCTCGCCTCCGCGCTGTTCTGGACGACGCTCGGGTCGGTGGTGGGGGCGGCGGCCCTGTACTGGATCGGGGCGCTGTTCGGCCGGGAGCGGGTGCATGCCCTGTGGGCGCGGCTGCCCCTGGTCAGGGCCTCCGACCTGGAGCGCACCGAGGTGTGGTTCCTGCGGCACGGCACGAAGGCGGTGCTGCTGGGCCGGATGGTGCCGATCTTCCGGAGCCTGATCTCCGTACCGGCGGGCCTGGAACGCATGCCGCTGCCGACGTTCCTCGGGCTGACCGCGGTGGGCAGTCTGGCGTGGAACTCCGTGCTGGTGATGGCGGGTTACTGGCTCGGCGACCAGTGGGACACCGTCGGCGGCTACGTCGGCGTGCTCTCCAAGGCCGTGCTGCTGCTGGTCGCGGTGGCGCTCGTGCTGTACGTCGTGGTGCGCGTCCGTTCAGGCGCGGCGGCGGCGCGGGCGAGGCACCGCCGGGGCGCCTGATGCGCGGGAGCGGGCCGGGAACTATGGTTCGCCCGACCGGGCCCCCGAGCGGGGATCCCGTACACGAGGCGGAGGAGCGGGGCAGGGTGCTGGAGGATTCCCCCGGAGCGCCGGACACGTCCGGCCGCGGCCCGGCCGGCCGGCTGTCCGGGGTGGCGGGGGCGCTGCTCGGCTGCGCGACGGCCCTCGCCGGTCTGGTGTACTTCGCGGTGGCCGGGGGGCTCCTGGGGCCGTTCCTGCTGTGGCCCCGCGCCCGGGTCCCCGCGCGCCGCCTCCTGGTGGCGGGCGCCAGGAGGCTGGCGGAGGCCGAGCGGTGGCGCCGGGCCGTCTTCTTCGGCGACCGGTTCCCCGCGCACCGCCCCTCCGACCAGCAGGTCCTCCGCTATCTGGCCGGCCGCATCTCCTCGGGGCTGCTGTGCGCGGTGGTGACCGCGCTGCTCGGGTTCGGCCTGGTGCTGGCCGGGCTGCTCGCGGTGGGCCTGGCCCGTTCCACGCTCGGCTGGGGCGAGTTGCCCGCCCAGGTGGTCCTGGGCTCCGTCCTGCTCTTCCTCGACGTGCAGGGGCTGTTCTCGCTCGCCGCGCTGGACGCCAGGCTCGCCCGGGAGTGTTTCGGGCCCGATGAGCGGGAGTTGCTGAGGCGGCGCATCGGTGAACTCGCCGCCAGCCGGGCCGCCGTGGTGCGGGCGGTGGACCGGGAGCGGCGGCGCGTCGAGCGCGATCTGCACGACGGGGTCCAGCAGCGGCTGGTCGCGCTGGCGATGCTGCTGGGCCGGGCCCGCCGCGCCCGGGACGCCGAGCGCGCCGACGCCCTGCTGGCCCAGGCGCACCGGGAGGCGGGCGAGGTGCTCGCGGAACTCCGCGAGGTGGCCTGGCGGGTGTATCCGACGGCGCTGGACAGCGTGGGGCTCCGGGAGGCGCTGGGCGGGGTGGCGGAGCGCTGCCCGATCCCGGTCCGGGTGGCCTACGAGGTCTCCGGGGAGCTGCCGTCGCCCGTGGAGACGGCCGCGTACTTCGTGGTGTCCGAATCCCTTAACAACGCCGCCAAGCACTCGGGCGCCGAGGGCGTCGTGGTGAGCGTGGCGCGACACGGCGACGTGCTGTCCGTGCGCGTCCGGGACGACGGCTGCGGCGGCGCCGACCCGGACGGCGGCGGGCTGGCGGGGCTGCGCGGCCGGGTCGCCGCGATCGACGGCATGCTGGACGTCCACAGCCCCGCAGGGGGCCCCACCACCGTGACCGCGGAGCTGCCGTGCGTGTGATTCTCGCCGAGGACTCGATCCTGCTCAGGGAGGGCCTGGTCCGTCTGCTCACCGAGGAGGGCCATGAGGTGCTGGGCGCGGTGGGTGACGCCGAGTCCCTGCTGTCGCAGGTCGCGGCTCACGCGCCGGACATCGTCGTCACCGACATCCGGATGCCGCCCACGCACAAGGACGAGGGCTTGCGCGCGGCGGTGGAGATCCGGGCGCGGCGGCCGGACGTCGGCGTGCTGGTGCTCTCCCAGTACGTGGAGCGGAACTACGCCGCCCAGCTGCTCGCCGAGAACGCGGAGCGGGTCGGGTACCTGCTCAAGGACCGGGTCGCCCAGGTGGAGGAGTTCCTGGACTCGCTGGAACGCATCCACGCGGGCGGGGCCGTCTTCGACCCGGAGGTCGTACGGCAGTTGGTCATCCGCAGCACGCACGGTGATCCGCTGTCGCGGCTGACCCCGCGCGAGCGCAGCGTCCTGGAGGCGCTGGCGCAGGGTCACACCAACGCGGCCATCGCGCAGAAGCTGCACATCTCGCTCAGTGCCGTCGAGAAGAACCTCAACACCGTCTTCGACAAGCTGGGCCTCGCGCACACCACCGGCTACAACCGGCGGGTCCTCGCCGTCCTGCGCTATCTGGAGGCGTGAGGGCCCCGGCCCCGGCGTCCCTCAGTACCAGCCGGCCGAGCCGGGCGGGTCGCAGAGTTCGAGCACGACCTCGCCGGCCACGGAGGTGCGGCCGCCGACCGGTCGTACCCGGTCGCCGACGTTCACCAGGTGCGGGGCCGCGCCCACGATCCGGCACCGGTAGACGAAGCCTTCGGGGAAGCGGACCAGGGACTCGTTGCGCATCACGCGCGAGTAGCGGTTGACGACGTTGGAGCGGATGACCACGCCGTGGCCGTCGCTCCGCTCGGATTCGAGATCGCTCGACGCGCAGACGGGGCACAGGAGTGTGCGGAAGGAGGCGGTGTGGCACCAGCGGCACACCTGGTAGACGAGCCCTTCCTGCGTGTGCGCCGCCACGGCCTCGCGGGCCCGCGGCCCCACGTCGGTTCCGGTACTGAACACGTTCCGCCTCCCGCGCTCGACTCGGTGCGCCGCACCTCCGGCGGCGGCACACCGGCACCGTATGGCACTTAGTTCCAGGAGTAAAGGCACTGAGTGCCGCGAAGTGGTGCTGTGGCTCCTGCGAGGCCCCTCAGGCGGTGCCGAGCGCGGACTCGATGTGCTGCACCACGCGCCACATCGGGGCGCCCTTGCGCGCGACCATGACGATCACCTCGTCGTCGCTCCCGGAGGAGGACACCGCGGCGGGTTCCGCCTCCGGGGCGGGCGCGACCGGCCGCGCGCCCGCCCCGCCCCACACCGCGCGCACCAGTTCGAGGGCCCGGTCCACCTCGGCCCCCGCGTCACCCTCGCCGCCCGACCGCAGCCACGACCGCAGCCCGTTGTTGTGCGCGGCGACGACCGAGGCGGCGATCACCTCGGCGCGCAGCGCGGCGTCGGGCCCGGCGTCCGGGTCCCCGGCCCAGCGCCGCTCCAAGTAGCCGGCGAGGGTCCTCTCGTAGCGGCGCACCACCGACAGCTCGTACGTGCGCAGCCCGGGCACCTCGCGGGTGAGCCGGTAGCGCTGCACGGAGAACTCGGGCTTCTCCGCGTACATGCGCAGTACCAGCCGGGCGCCGTCGCACACCGTGGCGACCGGGTCCGTGCCGTCGGCGTCCGCCAGGAACGCGGTCATGTCCGCGAGGCACCGCTCGTGGTCGGGGAAGACCGCGTCCTCCTTGGAGGGGAAGTAGCGGAAGAAGGACCGCCGGCCCACCCCGGCCCGCGCCACGATGTCGTCCACCGTGGTCCGCTCGAACCCGCGCTCCAGGAAGAGCGCGAAGGCCGCCTCGGCGAGCACGTCACGCATGGGGGGCTTCTTGGCCGGCCGGCGGTCTTCGGTCATGCCGGAAACGTAACACCGAAAGCAGCCTGCCGACACTGGGTACCTTTACGAAGGGTACTGAGTGCCATAGGATTCCCGCAGGACACCACCAGGTACAGGGAGAGCCGGCGTGAGCTTGAGGATCGTTGTCACTGTGAAGTACGTGCCCGACGCGACCGGTGACCGGCATTTCGCCGATGACCTGACGTTGGAT
>NZ_JBEYCQ010000024.1:0-117070 GCF_040632905.1 Streptomyces sp. NPDC016469 | reverse complement strand
GGGCGGAAAGGCGACCTTCTGGCACAGCCTCCACGCCGAATGGATCAAGATCCGAATCGGCAACGCCACGCTGATTCAGCGGCTGACGGCCTTCAGAAGCTGCTCCTTGTTCATCGTGGAGCGGCCCTCGATGTTCTTCTTCTTCGCCTCTTCGTACAGCTGGTCCTTCGTGCGGCCCTGCGCCCCCTTGTGCGAGCGCTCACCGCCGCGCTGGGAGGCCGACTTGGGGTCACGCGTGGACGTCTTGCTCGCCGTCTTCGACTCGCCGGAGCGGGCACGCTCCTTGTTCACCGTGCGGGCGGCGATCTCCTCCGCACGCTTCTCGGACGTGCCGCGCTTCTCCGCGCTCTCCTTCACGTGCTCGTACTGACGCTCACGTTTGGGGCTCGATCCTGCCGGCATGACGCCGTCCTCCTCGCTCTTGTCCTCGGCCACTCGGGCCCGGTCCGGGGTCACCACCCGGGTTACCGGGCGGCTCCGTCCGAAACATGGCACCGCCGCGCCGGGCACGCCCACCGGGTCGCGCGCTCGGGTGACCTCCACGGCAGCCCGTACGCCCGGCCGACGGGTTTCGCGGGGCCGATCGGGGTCACTCACCGCGACGCCCATCAGTGAACCCGCCGACTTCGGGTACCGGGGTCTCTGCGAGGCCGGGCCCCGGGCGGGGGCGCCGGACGACGAGGAGGAGCGACGGATGGCCACGGGAGGGAACGCCCCGGCGGACGGGCCGCACGGTACGGGGACGGACCGGGCACCCGCCCTGCGGGCCCTCCGCCGCGAGCTGGAACGGCGCGTCGACGGCGAGATCCGCTTCGACGCGGGCAGCAGGGGCGCCTACGCGACCGACGGCTCCAACTACCGGCAGGTGCCCATCGGCGTCGTCGTCCCCCGCACGGTGGACGCGGGCGCCGAGGCGGTCGCCGTCTGCGCCGGGCACGGCGTACCGGTGCTGTCCCGGGGCGGCGGGACCAGCCTCGCCGGACAGTGCACCAACGCCGCCGTCGTCATCGACTGGACGAAGTACTGCCACCACCTGGTCTCCGTGGACGAGGCCGCCCGCACCTGCGTGGTGGAGCCCGGCATCGTGCTGGACGAACTGAACCGGCAGCTGGCGGGCCGGGGCCTGCGGTTCGGCCCGAAACCTTCCACGCACAGCCACTGCTCGCTCGGCGGCATGATCGGCAACAACTCCTGCGGCGCCTCCGCGCAGGCGTACGGCAAGACCGTCGACAACGTCCGGCGGCTGGAGATCCTCACCTATGACGGACTCCGCTGCTGGGTGGGCCCCACCTCCGACGAGGAGTTCGCGGAGATCGTCGGAGCGGGTGGCCGCCGCGCCGAGGTGTACCAGGGACTCCGCCGGATCATCGACGCGCATCTGGCCGACGTCCGCCAGGGCTTCCCCGCCATTCCGCGCCGGGTCTCCGGCTACAACCTCGACTCGCTGCTGCCGGAGAAGGGCTTCGACCTGGCCCGCGCCCTCGTCGGCAGCGAGGGCACCCTCGTCACCGTCCTCCGCGCCGAGCTGGACCTCGTCCCCGTCCCGCCCCACGAGGCGATGCTCGTCCTCGGCTATCCCGACATCTGCGCCGCGGCCGACGACGTGCCCCGCCTGCTGGAACACAGCTCCCCGACCCAGCTGGAGGCCCTGGACGGCCGGATGGCGCAGCTCATGCGCGAGGAGGACAGCCACGTCGCGTCCCTGGACACCTTCCCGGAGGGCGACGGCTGGCTGCTGCTCCAGTTCAGCGGGGACACCCAGGAGGACGTGGACCGGCAGGCGCACGACCTGCTGAAGGCGCTCGGCCGCGACGAGGACGACCCCGCGGTGACCTTCTCCGACGACCCGCCGCGCGAGCGCCGCATGCTCAAGGCCCGGGAGGCCGGGCTCGGCGTGACCGCCCGGCCGCCGGACGGACGGGAGACCTGGGAGGGCTGGGAGGACTCCGCAGTGCCGCCCGAACGGCTCGGCGACTACCTGCGCGACCTGAAGGAGCTCTTCGCCGAGTTCGACTACGACCACCCCTCCCTCTACGGCCACTTCGGACAGGGCTGCGTGCACACCCGCATCCCCTTCGCGCTCAAGACCGCCGAGGGCGTGAACTCCTTCCGGGAGTTCCTGTTCCGGGCCGCCGACCTCGTCGTCTCGTACGGCGGTTCGCTCTCCGGCGAGCACGGCGACGGGCAGTCGCGCGGCGAGCTGCTGCCGCGCATGTACGGCGAACGGCTCGTCGCCGCGTTCGGCGAGGTCAAGGCGCTGCTGGACCCCGACAACCGGATGAACCCCGGCAAGGTCACAGATCCGTACCGCGCCGACGAGAACCTGCGGCTCGGCCCGCACTGGCGGCCCGCGAACGACGAGACGCACTTCCACTATCCGGACGACGAGGGCTCCTTCAACCGGGCTGTGATGCGCTGCGTCGGCATCGGCAACTGCCGCTCCCACAGCGGTGGCGTGATGTGCCCCTCGTACCGGGCGACGGGGGAGGAGGAGCACTCCACCCGGGGGCGGGCCCGGCTGCTCTTCGAGATGCTGGGCGGCCACCAGGACACGCCCGTCACCGACGGCTGGCGCTCCACGGAGGTCCGCGACGCGCTCGACCTCTGCCTCGCCTGCAAGGGCTGCAAGTCCGACTGCCCGGTGGGCGTCGACATGGCCACGTACAAGTCCGAATTCCTGGCCCACCACTACGCGGGCCGGCTGCGCCCCACCGCGCACTACTCGCTGGGCTGGCTGCCCCTGTGGGCCCTGCTCTCCCGCATCGCACCCCGCCTGGTCAACGCCGCGCTCGACGCCCCCGGACTCCGCCGCGTCGCCAAGCGGGTCGCCGGGGTCGCCGACGAGCGGCAGCCGCCCGCGTTCGCCGAGGAGTCGTTCGTCCAGTGGTGGCGGGCGCGCGGCAGGCCGGAGCCCGACCCGGCGGACGCCCGGACCGTGGTGCTGTGGCCGGACACCTTCACCTCCTCCTTCCACCCCGGCATCGCCCGGGCGGCGGTCCGGGTCCTGGAGGACGCCGACTTCCGGGTCGCCGTCCCGGAGCGGGCCGTGTGCTGCGGGCTCACCTGGATCTCCACCGGACAGCCCGCCACCGCGAAGAAGGTGCTGCGCCGGACCGTCGAGGTGCTGCGGCCGTGGATCGAGGCCGGCACCCCCATCGTCGGCCTGGAACCCTCCTGCACGGCCGTCTTCCGGTCCGACGCGCCGGAGCTGATGCCGCACGACCAGGACATCCAGCGCCTCGCCGGGCAGTTTCGCACCTTCGCCGAACTCCTGGTCAACGACGCCCCCGACGACTGGCGGCCGCCCGTTCTCACCCGGCGGGCCACCGTGCAGACGCACTGCCACCAGCACGCCGTCACCAAGTTCGACGCGGACCGCGAACTCATGCGCCGCGCCGGGCTCGACGCCGAGGTCCTGGACGAGGGCTGCTGCGGTCTCGCCGGCAACTTCGGCTTCGAACGCGGCCACTACGACCTGTCCATGGACATCGGCGAGCAGGGCGTCCTGCCCGCCGTCCGGGGCGCCGCACCCGACGCGCTGGTCGTCGCCGACGGATTCAGCTGCCGCACGCAGATCGAGCAGGGCGAGACCGGCCGCCGCGCCATGCACCTGGCCGAGGCGCTCGCGCTCGGACTCGACGGGCCGCTGCCCGCCGACCACCCCGAGAAGGCCACCGCCCGCCCCGGCCGACCGGACCCGGCCGCGAGCCGACTGGTGACGGGCGCCGCACTCACCGCCCTGACCGCGCTCGGCACGGCCGCGTACGCGGCCCTGCGCCGGAACCGAAGCACGACGCACCACCGATAGGAGAGGAAACCATGGCGACCAAGGTCTCCGACTACGTCCTTCAGCGCCTGCGTGAATGGGACGTCGACCACGTCTTCGCCTACGCCGGCGACGGGATCAACGGACTGCTCGCCGCCTGGGGGAGGGCCGAGAACAAGCCGAAGTTCGTCCAGGCACGGCACGAGGAGATGGCCGCGTTCCAGGCCGTCGGCTACGCCAAGTTCTCCGGCAAGGCCGGCGTCTGCGCCGCCACCTCGGGCCCCGGAGCGATCCACCTGCTCAACGGCCTGTACGACGCCAAGCTGGACCACGTGCCCGTCGTCGCGATCGTCGGCCAGACCAACCGCAGTGCCATGGGCGGCTCCTACCAGCAGGAGGTGGACCTGCTCAGCCTCTACAAGGACGTCGCCTCCGAGTTCTGCGAGATGGTCACCGTCCCCGAACAGCTGCCCAACGTCATCGACCGGGCCATGCGCACCGCTTACGCCAAGCGCACCGTGACCGCCGTCATCATCCCGGCCGACGTCCAGGAACTGGACTACTCGCCGCCCACCCACGCCTTCAAGATGGTCCCCTCCAGCCTCGGCGCGAGCATGTCCGCCCCCGTCCCCGCCGAGGACGACATCGCCAGGGCCGCCGAGGTGCTGAACGCGGGTGAGAAGGTCGCGATCCTCGTCGGGCAGGGCGCGCGGGGCGCCCGCGCCGAGGTCGAACGGCTGGCCGAGGTGCTGGGCGCGGGCGTCGCCAAGGCGCTGCTCGGCAAGGACGTCCTCCCCGACGACCTGCCGTACGTGACCGGGTCCATCGGGCTGCTCGGCACCCGTCCCAGCTACGAGCTGATGCGGGACTGCGACACCCTGCTCGTGATCGGCTCCAGCTTCCCGTACACCCAGTTCCTGCCCGAACTCGACCAGGCCCGGGCGGTACAGATCGATATCGACCCTTACATGATCGGTCTTCGCTACCCGTTCGAGGTCAACCTCGTGGGTGACGCGGCCGCCACGCTGGACGCCCTGCTGCCGCGCCTCAAGCGCAAGAAGCACGGCTCCTGGCGCAAGAAGATCGAGAAGGACACCGCCAAGTGGTGGGAGGTCATGGAGCGCCGCGCCGCCGTGGCGGCCGACCCGGTCAACCCCGAGTACGTCGTCCACGCACTCGACGCCCTCCTGCCGGACGACGTCATCGTGGCCGCCGACTCCGGCTCCGCCGCCAACTGGTACGCCCGGCACCTGCGCTTCCGGGGCGCCATGCGCGGCTCCCTCTCCGGCACGCTCGCCACCATGGGCCCCGGTGTCCCGTACGTCATCGGCGCCAAGTTCGCCCACCCCGCCCGGCCCGCCATCGCGCTCGTGGGCGACGGCGCCATGCAGATGAACGGCATGGCGGAGCTCATCACCATCGCCAAGTACTGGCACGAGTGGGAGAACCCGCGCCTGATCGTCGCCGTCCTCAACAACGAGGACCTGAACCAGGTCACCTGGGAGATGCGCGCCATGTCCGGCGCCCCGCAGTTCCTGCCCTCCCAGTCGTTGCCCGACGTGCGCTACGCCGACTTCGCCCGCTCGGTCGGCCTGGACGGCATCCGCGTCGAGAAGCCCGACCAGGTCGAGGGCGCCTGGCACCGTGGCCTGGCCTGCGACCGGCCGTTCGTCATCGACTTCCGGACCGACCCGGCGGTCCCGCCGATCCCGCCGCACGCCGGCCTGGACCAGATCGAGGCCGCCGCCCTCGCCGTCCTCAAGGGCGACAGCGACCGGGCGGACGTGGTGCGCCAGGGCTTCAAGGCCAAGGTCCAGGAGATCCTGCCCGGGCACCACGACGGGCGCCCGGGCAAGTGAGCCCGCGCCCCGGCGAGGCGGACGCCCCCCTGATCGACCGGGTGGAGACCGCCGTCTACACCGTGCCCACCGACGCCCCCGAGGGCGACGGCACGCTGGCCTGGGACGAGACCACACTCGTCCTGGTCCGGGTGGGCGCGGGCCCGGCGAGCGGCCTCGGCTACACCTACGGGGCGCCCGCCACCGCCGCGGCAGTCGACCAACTGCTCGCCGGGGTGGTCACGGGCCGCAGCGCCTGGGACGTGCCCGCCGCCAACGAGGCCATGAGCCGGGCCGTCCGCAACGCCGGGCGCCCCGGGCTCGTCGCCCAGGCGCTGTCCGCCGTGGACATCGCCCTCTGGGACCTCAAGGCCCGCCTCCTGGACCTGCCGCTCACCCGGCTCCTCGGGGCGAGCGTCCAGGACGTCCCCGTCTACGGCAGCGGCGGCTTCACCCCGTACGACGACACCCAGCAGGACCGGCAGCTGCGCGGCTGGGCGGAGGGCCGGGGCATCCCCCGCGTCAAGATCAAGATCGGCGAGTCCTGGGGCCGCGAGGAGACACGCGACCTCGACCGGATCGCCAGGGCCCGCCGCAGCGTCGGGGACAGCACCGAGCTGTACGTCGACGCCAACGGCGCCTACACCCGCAAACAGGCCGTCCGCGTGGCGCGGAGCTTCGAGGAGCACGGCGTGACCTGGTACGAGGAACCCGTCTCCTCGGACGACCCGGCCGGGCTCGCCCAGATCAAGGCGGCCACGACGGCCGATGTGACGGCCGGTGAGTACGGTTACGCCCTGCCGTACTTCTGGCAGCTGACCACCGCCGGCGCAGTGGACTGCCTCCAGGCGGACGCCACCCGCTGCGGCGGCATCACCGTGTGGCTGCGCGCCGCCGCGCTCGCCGAGGCCGCCGGCCTGGACGTCTCGGGCCACTGCGCCCCGCACGTCCACGCCCACGCCGCGGCGGCCGTACCGAACCTGCGCCACCTGGAGTGGTTCCACGACCACGTCCGCATCGAGGACCTGTTCTTCGACGGGGCGCTGGACCCGGCGGGCGGCACCGTACGCCCCGGCGCGTCCGGCGCCCCCGGGCACGGACTGGAGCTGCGCACCGGGGTGGCGGAACGCTACCGCGTCCGGTGACCGGCCGGACCCCACGAGGAGGCGCATGACCCGCCCGCACCCCCCGCACGACAACCCGCCGCCCCACGTACTGCGCGAGTACGCCCTCATCGCCGACGGGGAGCGCGGCGCGCTCGTCGGCCCCCAGGGCGACATCGCCTGGCTGTGCGCCCCGCGCTGGGACTCCGGCGCGGTCTTCGCCGCCCTCATCGGCGGCCCCGGCCACTACACCGTCACGCCCACCGAGCGCTTCGTATGGGGCGGCTCCTACGAGTCCGGGACGCTGATCTGGCGCAACCGCTGGGTCACCGCCGCCGGTGTCATCGAGTGCCGCGAGGCCCTGGCGTTCCCCGGCGACGCGCGGCGCACCGTCCTGCTGCGCCGCATCCACGCCGTGGAGGGCGACGCCCGGGTGACCGTACGCCTCGAACCGCACGCGGACTTCGGCGCGCACCGCTCCCGGGAGGTGCGGCGCGAGCGGCCCGGGGTGTGGACCGGGCGCACCGGCCCCCTGCACTGGCGGTGGACCGGGGCCGAGGCGGCCCACCCCGTCCGCGACGGCCACCGCACGGGCCTGGCGGCGGAGCTGACCGTACCGGCGGGCGGTCACCACGACCTGGTCCTCGAACTCTCCGAGGACGAGGACCAGGTCCGGCGCGGCGAAGCGGTGGACCCGGACCGGGCCTGGCACGCCACCCAGGACGCCTGGGCCCGCGCCGCCGAGCCGCTGCCCGACTGCCTCGCCCCCGACGACGCACGCCATGCCCACACCGTGCTGCGCGGCCTCACCAGCGCCTCCGGCGGGATGGTCGCCGCGGCCACCACCAGCCTCCCCGAGCGCGCCGAAGCGGGCCGCAACTACGACTACCGGTACGTGTGGATCCGCGACCAGTGCTACGCCGGGCAGGCCGCGGCGGCGGCCGGCGCGCACCGGCTGACCGACGACGCCGTCCGCTTCGTCGCCGCGCGCCTGCACGAGGACGGGCCCGGTCTCGCGCCCGCCTACACCGTCACCGGCGCGCCCGTCCCCGACCAGGAGAGGCTGCCCGTCCCGGGCTACCCGGGCGGGGGCGACCGGATCGGCAACCACGTCAACCGGCAGTTCCAGCTCGACGCGTTCGGTGAGGCGCTGCTCCTGTTCGCCGCCGCGGCCCGGGCCGGCCGGCTGGACCCGGACGGCCGGCGCGCGGCGGACATCGCGGTCGCGGCCATCGAACGGCGCCACCACGAACCGGACGCGGGCATCTGGGAGCTGGACAACCGGGCCTGGACGCACAGCAGGCTCATCTGCGCGGCGGGCCTGCGGGCCATGGCCGCGAGCGTCCGCTGCCCCGAGGCCGCTTCGTGGGCCGGGCTGGCCGACACGCTCCTCGCCCGGACGGCCGCCACCAGCACCCATCCCACGGGGCGCTGGCAGCGCGCGGCGGACGACCCCGGTCTGGACGCCGCCCTGCTGATGCCCGCGATCCGGGGCGGCATCGGCGCCCGCGACCCGCGGACCGTCCGCACGCTCGACGCCTACCGCGCCGAGCTGACCCACGACCACTACGCGTACCGCTTCCGGCACGACGAGCGCCCCCTGGCCGAGGCCGAGGGAGCGTTCCTGCTGTGCGGCCACCTGATGGCGCTCGCCGAGCACCAGCAGGGCCACGAACGGGAGGCGGTGCGCTGGTTCGAACGCAGCCGGGCGGCCTGCGGGCCACCGGGTCTGTTCACCGAGGAGTACGACATCGGCCAGCGGCAGCTGCGCGGCAACCTCCCGCAGGCGTTCGTCCACGCGCTGATGCTCGAAACCTCCGTCCGCCTCGCCGCACCGGCCCCCACCGAAGGAGAGACATCGTGAGCCAGAGCGTCGTCATCACAGGAGCGAGCGCAGGCATCGGCCGGGCGGTGGCCCGGGCCTTCGGGGCACGCGGGGCCGACGTGACCCTGCTGGCCCGGGGCCGGGCCGGTCTCGACGCGGCCGCCCGCGAGGTGGAGGCGGCCGGCGGGCACGCGCTGGCCGTCCCCACCGATGTGTCCGACCACCGCGCGGTGGAGGCCGCGGCGGACGAGGCCGTGCGCGTCTTCGGCCGGATCGACGTCTGGGTCAACTGCGGTTTCACCTCGGTCTTCGCCCCCTTCACCGAGATCGAGCCCGAGGAGTACGAGCGGGTCACCCAGGTCACGTACCTCGGGTTCGTCAACGGCACCCGGGCCGCACTCACGCACATGACCCCGCGCGACGCCGGGACGATCATCCAGGTCGGCTCGGCGCTCGGCGAGCGGTCCATCCCGCTCCAGTCGGCGTACTGCGGGGCCAAGCACGCCATCAACGGCTTCACCTCCTCCCTGCGCACCGAACTCATGCACCAGGGCAGCGGGATCCGGGTCACGGTGGTCCAGATGCCGGCCGTCAACACCCCGCAGTTCTCCTGGGTCCTCTCGCGCGTGCGTGGCAACCCGCAGCCCGTCCCCCCGATCTACCAGCCGGAAGTCGCCGCCGAGGCCGTGCTGTACGCCGCCGACCACCCCGGCCGCAAGCAGTACTACGTCGGCTCCAGCACGGTCGCCACCGTCGTCGCCAACAAGTTCGCCGCGGGCCTCCTCGACCGCTACCTCGCCCGTACGGGTTTCGACTCCCAGCAGTCGGGAGACGACGGCGACGGCAACCGCGAGCACAACCTGTGGCAGCCGGTGGACGACGGCACCGACCACGGGGCGCACGGCACCTTCGACCGGGAGTCCCACCGGCGCGATCCGCAGCTGTGGGCCTCCCGGCACCCCGCCCTCGCCGCGGTCATGGCGGCGGGGGCCGCCTGCGGCGCCACGGCGCTCGGCCGGCGCGCGGTACGGGGCAGGTGAGCGCCGATGACGGCACACGGCATTCCGGAGATCAGCCGCCCGGACAAGGTCCTCTTCCCGGACGACGGCATCACGAAGGCCGACCTCGCCGACTACTACCGCACGGTGGCCCCCCGCATGCTGCCCCACCTGCGGGACCGGCCCCTCATGCTGGAACGCTTCCCCGACGGCATCGGCGGCCACGGCTTCATGCAGAAGGACGTTCCGGACCACTTCCCCGACCGGATCCACCGCGCCGAACTCCCCAAGGAGGACGGCACCGTCACCTATCCGATCGCCGACGACACCGCCACGCTCGTGTACCTCGCGGGGCAGGCGAGCATCACCCCGCACCGCTTCCTCTCCCGCGCCGACCGGCCCCGCCACCCGGACCGGCTGGTGTTCGACCTCGACCCGCCCGGCGACGACTTCGCCCCGGTCCGCGAGGCTGCGCTCGGACTGCACGGACTCCTGGACGAGCTGGAGCTGCCGTCCCTCGTCATGACCACGGGCTCGCGCGGACTCCACGTCGTGGTGGCGCTCGACCGCCGGGACGACTTCGACTCCGTACGGGAGTTCGCCCGCGCGGTCGCCGACGCGCTCGTCACCCGTGACCCCGACCGCCTCACCACCGAGGCCCGGAAGAAGGCCCGCGACGGCCGCCTCTACCTCGACGTCCAGCGCAACGCCTACGCCCAGACCGCCGTCGCGCCCTACGCGGTCCGGGCCCGCCCAGGCGCCCCCGTCGCCGCGCCCCTGGCCTGGGAGGACATCGAGGACCCGGCACTCGACGCCCGCCGCTGGACCCTGCGGGACGCCGAGGCGCTCGTGGACCGGAACCCCTGGCACCACCCCCCGCGGCCCCGCTCCCTCGGCCGCGCCCGCACCCTGCTCGACGCGCTGACCGCGTAGAACCGAACGGAGCACCACCGTGTCCAGAGCCACGACCGTGCGGAACCTGCTGGACGAGCACGGGCAGACGTACGCCGAGGAAGCCGGCATCCGGCTCCGCGACACGCCCATGCCGCTGTACCAGCTGCTGACCTTGTGCACCCTGTTCTCGGTCCCCATCAAGGCCGGCATGGCGGTCGCCGCCGCCCGCGAACTCTTCGGCGCCGGAATGCGCACCCCCCACGCCATGGTGGAGGCGTCCTGGCAGGACCGGGTCGACGCGCTGGGCCGCGCCCACTACCGGCGTTACGACGAGAGCACCGCCACCGCGCTCGGCGAGGGCGCCCGACTCGCCCTCGACCGGTACCACGGGGACCTGCGGAGGCTCCGCGAGGAAGCCGGCGGGGACGCGGGGAAACTGCGCGAACTGCTCACGGAGTTCCCCAGGATCGGGCCCGTGGGCGCCGACATCTTCAGCCGCGAGGTCCAGGGGCTGTGGCCCGAACTCCGCCCCGCCTTCGACAAGCGGGCCCAGGACGCGGCCGAGGAGCTGGGGCTGCCGCGCTCACCGGAGAAGCTGGCCGGTCTCGTCCCCGACGACGATCTGCCCCGGCTGGCCGCCGCGCTGGTCCGGGTCGGGCTCGAGTGACCCGCCCCGCCGTCACCAGCCCGTCCAGAGCAGGTGGTTGACGGCGAGGGCCACCACGGCCTGGACGGCGAGCCAACCCCTTCGGCCCCGGTCGGGCAGGAGTGCCGCCGCAGGGAGCAGCCAGACCATGAAGGGCTGCCAGATCCGCTCGGTCTCCGCCTTGCTCATCCCCGACAGATCGGCCGCCAGCAGCAGGAGCAGCGCCACCAGCACCAGTGGAACCAGCCGGTCCGGCGCGCTCGTCTCCCCGCCGCGCAGCGCCCGTACGGCACCCGGCGCACCCCCGAAGGTGCGGCGCAGCCCCGCGACCGTCGCCGGGCCCACGGCGATCACCGTGCAGGCGAGGTTCGCCCACACCCAGTACCCGTACGGCCGGAACCCGCCCGCGCCCTGGTGGTAGCGCTCCACGAGTACGTGGTACGCCTCCCACCAGTTGAAGCCCGCCACCGTGAAGGCAACCGGTGCCACCAGGGCCCCGAGCAGCGCGAGCGGCAGCGGCCGTGCGGTGCGGGCGAGCACGAGCACGGCCAGGAGCAGGAGCGCGATCAGCCCCAGCCCGTAACTCAGATAGCTGACCCAGCCGTAGAGGAGGCCCGCCCCCAGCGCGGCGGCCCCCGGACCGCGCACCGTACGCGTCGCCGCCAGGGCCAGCAGCGCGACGGACCAGGCGGCCACCGCCGCGAAGTACCCGTCCGCCGAGGTCCCGGCCCAGACCGCGACCGGGGCCAGGACGAGGAACGGTACCGCGCGCCGGGCGATGTCCTCACCGGCCAGGGCCCGCACCGTGACCAGCACGGCGAGCAGGGCGGACGCGCCGGTCAGAATGCACCAGACCCCGGCCCAGGCACCGCCGCCGAGTCCGACCCGGTCCAGGAACACGAAGGTGAGCGTGGCGCCCGGCGGGTGGCCGGCGACGTGGGCGGGCCAGTTGTCCGGCGCGTCGAGCAGGATGTGCGCGTCGAAGGTGCGCAGCGCGGCGCCGATGTCATCGAAGCGGTCGATGACCCGCAGGTACTCGTGCTTGGTGGTCAGGCGCTCGGCGATGCCGCGCCCCCAGCCGTCGATCAGCGCCAGCGAGAAGATCCACGCCGGCGAGGAGGCGTAGACCGCCAGGAGCAGGGACCGCCAGCGCAGCCGTCGGGCGAGGAGCGGCCCGTACGCGATCACGGCGACGGCCACCACGGGAGCGGCCACCGTCCCGGGGCCCGTGTGCGGGTACCAGGACGCCAGCAGTGGCGGCCAGTGCACGTACAGCGTCCGCGCGTAGTCCTCGACGGCCCGGCCGCCCAGGGCGGCGGCGACCACGAGCACCACGCCCGCCCCGGCGGCCACCAGGTCCCAGCGCTGCCCGGAGCGCGTGGCGGTGTCCGGTTCGGTACGGGGTTCGGTGCGGTCCTCGGTCTTCACGCACGCACCGTACGCACCGGGACACCGTGACGGCCGGTACCGGCCGGGCGCGTCACACAACCGTCAGATCCACGGTGCCTGCCGTACCTTCACCGGGGTGACGTCACCGTTTCGTCAGGAGTCGCAGCCGCCGGTCGCGCAGGCCACGGGCATAGCGTCGGGCCCATGGGCGACAGCCGTCGGAATGCTCCGACACCCTCCGCTTCCACTTCCCGGCCCCGCGCCGCCGCGCTCCTCGAACGGCTGCCGTCGGCACCCGGCTTCTGGCGCAGCCCGGTACGCGGCGTGCCGTTCACCGCCGTGCTGGGGCTCGTCCTGCTCGCCGGGATCACGCTGCTCTTCGTGACCGGCCTGCTGTCGTACGCCGCGTACAACCCGGATCTCGCCCCGGTCAACGACAAGACACCGGACAAGGGGCTGCTCGGCTTCTACCTCTTCCCCTGGCCGACTTCGCCGCACTGGCTCTACCGGCTGACGCAGGGACTCCACGTCACCGTCGGGATCGTCCTCGTCCCCGTCCTGCTGGCCAAGCTCTGGTCCGTGGTGCCCCGGCTCTTCACCCTGCCGCCGGCCCGGTCCCCCGCCCACGCACTGGAGCGAATCTCGCTGCTCCTGCTGGTGGGCGGGGCACTCTTCGAGTTCGTGACCGGTCTGCTCAACATCCAGCTGGAGTACCTGTTCCCCGGCTCCTTCTACCCGTTGCACTTCTACGGGGCGTGGGTGTTCTTCGCTGCCTTCCTCGCCCACGCCGGGCTCCGCGCGCCGCAGGCCGTACGGGTGCTGCGGACGGGCGGACTGAACGGGCCGGTCCCCGGCGACGTGCTGGAATCACCCGCCCCGGCGGCGCCCACCCTGTCCCGGCGCGGCGCCCTCGCCATGGTCGGCGGCGGCTCACTCGTCCTGCTGGTCACCTCGGCCGGCCGCAGCTTCGACGGGCCCCTGCGCCGCCTCGCGGTGCTGACCCCGCGCGGCGCCGCCGAACCCGGGTCCGGCCCCAACGGCTTCCAGATCAACAAGACCGCCGCCGCCGTCGGGATCACCACCGCCGACACCGGCGAGGGCTGGTGGCTCACCGTCAGCGGTCCGGCCGGCGACCTGCGGTTCAGCCGCGAACAGCTGCTGGCCATGGAGCAGCGGAGCGCGGCCCTGCCCATCGCCTGCGTGGAGGGCTGGTCCACCTCGGACCAGTGGTGGCGCGGGGTGCGGCTGAGCGACCTCGCGGCCCTCGCCGGCTACCCGGACCGGCCGCCCGGGGTGCTGGTGGAGTCCCTCCAGCGCAGCGGCCCCTTCCGCCGGGCCGCGCTCCGCGACAACCAGGTGCGCGACCCGCGTTCACTGCTGGCGTTGCAGGTCAACGGCGAGGACCTGTCACCCGACCACGGATACCCGGCCCGGATCATCGTCCCCGCCGCCCCCGGGGTGCTCAACACCAAATGGGTGTCCCGGCTGACCTTCGGAGAACTGTGAACGCCACCGGCCCCCGTGCCCTCCCGCGCCGCCGCTACGGCGCGGGACCCCTGCACCTCGTCCTGCTGGCCGCCTCCTTCGCGCTCGCCGGCTACGCGGGTGTGCGCCTGCTCGCCGGCGACTGGCTGGGCGTCACCGTGTGGTTCGTGGGCGCGGCCCTCGTCCACGACCTGGTGCTCGTACCTCTGTACGCGGCCGCGGACCTGGCCCTGCGCAGCAGCCTCGGACGGCGGCGGCCGGCCTCCGTGAACTACGTACGGGTACCGGCCTTCCTGTCCGGGCTGCTGCTGCTCGTGTGGTTCCCGCTGATCGCGCGACCGGAGCGCTACGAGCCGGCGAGCGGGCTGTCCCCCGATGTGTTCCTGGGGAACTGGCTGCTGACCACGGCCGCGCTGTTCCTGCTGTCGGCGCTCTGGTTCGGGGTCCGCGCGCTCCGGCTCCGCCGCAGGGCCACGAAGGTGCGGCCGTCCGCCTCCCACTGACCGTCGGCCCGCAGCCCGTGCGGGCGGGCGTACCCCAGCAGGGCGGAGGAGCCGAGCCGCGCCCACGGGAAGAGCCCGGCCGCCGGACACCCGTCCGGGGCACGCCCGTCGTCCAGCCGCACCCGGACCCGCTCGTCCAGGTCGTGCGGCACGGTCTCCGCGATGAGGAGGCCGCCGGGCGCGAGCAGTTCCGCCGCCCGGCGCAGCAGCCGGTCCGGGTCGCCGCCGATCCCGATGTTGCCGTCGGCGAGCAGTACGGTGCCCCAGCGGCCCTCCCCGGGCAGCGGGTCGAACACCGACCGGCGCAGCGCGTACCCGCCGAGCCGGACCGTCCGGGCGACCGCCGCCTCGCTGACGTCGATCCCGAGGGCCCGGTGGCCGCGTGCCGCCAGCGCGGCGACCAGCCGGCCGGGCCCGCACCCGACGTCCAGGACCGGGCCCTCGCAGCGGCGCAACGCCGACAAGTCCGCCGCGTCGGCCCCGGCGCACCAGCGCTCGACGTCCAGCGGCAGCAGCCACCCGTCCGTACGGCGCAGGAACAGCGGCCCGTGACCGTTGCGCAGGGCGTTGGCGTACGGGTCGGTGCCCCACGCGTCGGCGTCCGGACGGGCGGGGGGCTGGGGCGCGGGGGCCTTGCGCGCGGGCCCGGCGCCGAGGTCCGCGAGCGCGTGTTCGACGCCCCCGGGCCCGGCCTCCGGGTCCGTGGGCGAGTGGACCAGCACGTTCCGCTCCTGGCCGGTACGGCTCATCGGACAGCCGTCCGGCGCGTCCGGGCCAGTTCGGCGGCGAACCGCCCGTCCGGCGCGAGCGCGGCGACCTCCGCCGCGTCGGCCGCCGTGTCCACGTCCCGCAGCCGGGGCAGGTCCCGTACGGTCAGCCCGGCTTCGACCAGCCGGCGCCGCTGCACCGCACCCGTCTCCGGCACGGACATCGGGACCCCGCGCAGCAGCCCGGGGTCCGGCTCCGCCAGGCCCAGCGCCCAGAACCCGCCGTCCTCCGCCGGACCGAACCAGGCGCCGCACCCGTCCCAGGCCCCCGGGGAGAGCGCGGGGGCCAGGTCGGCCACCGTGATCTGGGGGGTGTCCATCCCGATCAGCAGCGTCGGCCCGGTGCACGCCCCGAACGCGGCGGCCAGCCTCTCGTCCAGCCCGCCCGCCCCCTGCCGCACGACCTCGATGCCAGGCGGCAGCCACGGCCCGGGCGCCCCCTCCAGGACGACGGCGCGCCGGGCAGCCGGCAGGGTCAGGACGGTGTGCAGGGTGTCGGCGAGCGCGGCCTCCGCGAGGCGCGCGGCCTCGGCGGGGGAGAAGGGCGGAGTGAGCCGGGTCTTGACCCGCCCGGGCAGTGGTTCCTTCGCGATGACCAGCACCGTCGTCGCACCGGCCGGCCCGGCGCCGGGCGCCGCCGCGCTCACTGGGGCACCCCCGCCGGGACCGGCGGCTCGGCCAGCACGGCCCGCATGTCGCGGACCGCGTGCCAGGTGCCCAGCCAGGTGCCGGTGACCTTCGACTTCCCGGTACGCGCGAGGTACGGGACGTCCGTCTCGGCCACCCTCAGCCCCGCGTCGGCCGCCCGCACCACCATCTGCAACGGGTAGCCGCTGCGCCGGTCCGTGAGCCCGAGTGCCAGCAGGTCCGCGCGGCGGGCGGCGCGCAGCGGGCCCAGATCGCGCAGCCGCAGACCGGTCCGTCGTCGCAGCATCCGGGACAGCGCGGCGTTGCCCGCCCGTGCGTGCAGCGGCCAGGCGCCGCGCTCCTGGGGGCGCCGCCGCCCGAGCAGCAGATCGCACTCGCCGTCGGCCACCCGGCGTACGAAGCCCGTGAGGAGCGCGGGGTCCAGCGAGCCGTCGCAGTCGCAGAAGCAGACGAACTCCGCCTCGGCGGCGAGCAGTCCGGCATGGCAGGCCGAGCCGAAACCGCGCCGGGGCTCGTGCACCACGGTCGCACCCAGCGCACGGGCCACCTCGGCGGAGCCGTCGGTCGAGCCGTTGTCCACCACGATCGCCCGCCAGCCCCGGGGCACCCGGGCCAGCACGCCGGGCAGGGCCGCCGCCTCGTCGAGACAGGGAAGGACGATGTCGGCGTGGGGGCCTGGGTCATCGTCGGCGCGGGGGCCTGAGTCATCGGAAGGAAGGATCACCCGGCTCACCCTACGGAGCAAAAACCGGCATTTCGGGCTTTGGATTCTTACGAAACATGGACGTCGCCCGCCACCGGCCCGCCCGCGTTTCCGGCCGCGCCGCCCCGGGTGCCAGGGTGGTTCCATGCAGACGCCCCCGGACACACCGCCACCCGCCCCCGCTGTCGGGGTGCCCCCCGCCGCCCCGGTGCGCGGCCATGTCCTCGTCGTGGACGACGACCCGACCGTCGCCGAGGTCGTCGCGGGATACCTGACCGGGGCCGGCTACGACGTCGCCCGGGCGGCGGACGGCCCGGCCGCGCTCGCGCTGTACGCGGCCCGCCGGCCGGACCTGGCCGTCCTCGACCTCATGCTGCCCGGGATGGACGGGTTCGAGGTCTGCCGCCGGATGCGGTCCCAGGGGCCGGTGCCCGTCATCATGCTCACCGCGCGCGGCGACGAGGACGACCGCATCCTCGGCCTCGAAACCGGCGCCGACGACTACGTCACCAAGCCGTTCAGCCCGCGCGAGCTCGTTCTGCGGGTCGACTCCGTGCTGCGGCGCGCCAGGGCGGCGGCGGTCCCCGCCGGGCAGTCACGGCTGCTGGAGGGCGCGGGGCTCGTCCTCGACCCGGCGGCCCGGAGCGCGACCTGCCGGGGCGGGCGGCTGGCCCTGACGCTCCGCGAGTTCGACCTGCTCGCCTTCCTCCTGCGCCACCCGGGCCGGGTCTTCACCCGGGAGGAGCTGATGCGCGAGGTCTGGGGCTGGGACTTCGGGGACCTGTCCACCGTCACCGTGCATGTGCGCCGGCTGCGCGGGAAGGTCGAGGCCGACCCGGCCCACCCGGAGCTGATCCGTACGGTCTGGGGCGTCGGCTACCGCCTCGACCTGCCCGCCCGTGACACCGAAGCCCAGGACGCCGGAACCCCGTCATGACCGACACGCTCCTCATCGCCCTCTTCGCTTTCCTCGGCGCCGCCGCGGCGGGACTGCTCGGGGCGCTCGCACTGCGGCTCACCCGCCACCGCTCGCTCGTCGTCTCCCTGAGCATCGTGGCCGCCGTGGCCGTCACCGCGATGCTCGCCGGCACCCTGGCCGTCGCCTGGGCGATGTTCCTGTCATCGCACGACCTGAGCGTGGTCACGACCGTCGTCGCCATGGCCGCCGTGGTCTCCCTGGTCACGGCGATGCTGCTGGGCCGCTGGGTCGCCGCCCGCAGCCGCGAGCTGACCCTCGCCGCCCGCTCCTTCGGCGACGGCGGGACCTTCGCGCCGCCCGAGGCCCCGGCCACCGCCGAGCTCGCCGCCCTCACCCGCGAACTCGCCGCCACCAGCGCCAAGCTGGACAGTTCGCGGATGCGGGAACGCGCCCTGGAGACCTCGCGGCGCGAACTCGTCGCCTGGATCTCGCACGACCTGCGCACCCCGCTGGCGGGACTGCGCGCCATGTCCGAGGCGCTGGAGGACGGCATGGCCGCCGACTCGCCGCGCTACCTGCGCCAGATCCGTACCGAGGTCGAGCGGATGAACGACATGGTCGGCGACCTCTTCGAGCTCTCCCGCATCCACGCGGGCTCGCTCGCGCTGACCCCCACCCGCGTCTCCGTCTACGACCTGGTGGGCGACGCCCTCGCCGGCGCGGACCCGCTCGCCCGCGAGCACGGGGTGCGGCTGGTCGGCGGACGGATCGAGGAGGTGCCCGTGGAGGTGGACGGCAAGGAGATGAGCCGGGTCCTGGGCAACCTCCTGATCAACGCGATCCGCCGGACGCCCGCCGACGGCACGGTCGCCGTCGCGGCCCACCGCGCTCCGGACGGGGTGGTCCTCTCGGTGACCGACGGCTGCGGCGGCATCCCGGAGGAGGACCTGCCGAGGGTCTTCGACACCGGGTGGCGCGGCAGCCATGCCCGTACACCTCCGGCCGGCGCGGGCCTCGGGCTCGCCATCGTGCGCGGCATCGTCGAGGCCCACGCAGGCCGGGCGGAGGTCCGCAACGTCACCGGCGGCTGCTGCTTCGAGGTGACGCTGCCGCCGGCGTGAGCCTCGGCCCGGCCCCTGGCGTGAGCCTCGGCCCGGCCCCTGGCGTGAGCCTCGGCCCGGCCCCTGGCGTGAGGATCAGGCGGGCAGCCCCGCCCCGGCCTCCCGCAGCGGCGCCGCCGCGAAGTCGGCCATGCCCTCGGCGAACCCCACTGCGGGCCGCCAGCCCAGCTCCTCCCTCAGCCGCCGCGAGTCCGCCGTCACATGGCGTACGTCCCCGAGCCGGAACTCGCCGGTCACCACCGGCGCCGGACCACCGTGCGCCGCCGCCAGCGCCCCGGCCATCTCGCCGATCGTGTGCGGCTCGCCGCTGCCGGTGTTGTACGCCGCGAAGCTCCCAGGAGCGCGGGCGCCGACGGCCTCCAGCGCCACCGTGTTCGCGGCGGCCACATCCCGTACGTGGACGAAGTCGCGCCGCTGCCCGCCGTCTTCGAAGACGCGCGGCGCCTCGCCCCGGGCCAGCGCCGACCGGAAGAACGAGGCGACACCCGCGTACGGCGTGTCCCTGGGCATGCCGGGGCCGTACACGTTGTGGTACCGCAGCGCGACCGCGCTCCCGCCCGTCGCCCGCGCCCAGGACGCTGCCAGGTGCTCCTGCGCCAGCTTCGTCGCCGCGTACACGTTGCGCGGGTCGGCCGGCGCGTCCTCCCCGACCAGACCGGGGGCCAGCGCCGCCCCGCAGTCCGGGCAGCGCGGCTCGAAGCGGCCCGCCGCCAGGTCGGCCGGGTCGCGGGGGCCGGGGCGCACGGTGCCGTGGCGCGCACAGGCGTAACGGCCCTCGCCGTACACGACCATCGACCCGGCGAGCACCAGGCTCCGCACCCCGGCCCCCGCCATCGCGGCGAGCAGGACCGCGGTGCCCAGGTCGTTGCACCCCACGTATTCCGGGGCGTCCGCGAAGTCCTTGCCCAGGCCGACCATCGCCGCCTGGTGGCACACCGCGTCGACGCCGTCCAGCGCACGGTCCACGGCCGCGCGGTCCCGTACGTCCGCCACGATCAGCCGCCCGCCGGCACCCCCGGCGGGGCGCTGTACGGAAGGACCGTGTGCCGAGGGGAGCAGTGCGTCGAGCACCACCACCTCATGCCCGGCCGAGGTGAGACCGCGGACGATCTCCGAACCGATGAATCCGGCACCGCCGGTGACAAGTACGCGCATGCGCGCCACGCTAGGACGCGCACGGCCCCGTCACGTGCTCCGGCGGTGGCACGTCACGGGACCGTAAGCCTTCGGCGGCTAGCGGAGCTCCTGGATGCGGACGAGGTTGCCCGCCGGGTCGCGGAACGCGCAGTCGCGGATGCCGTAGGGCTGCTCGGTCGGCTCCTGGACCACCTCCGCGTCACCGGCCTGCACCTTCTCGAAGGTGGCGTCCAGGTCGCGGGTGGCGAGCAGGATCCAGCCGTAGGTGCCCTTGGCCATCATCTCGGTGATGGTGCGCCGCTCATCGTCCGTGATCCCCGGGTCCGCGGCCGGCGGCGCCAGCAGGATGGAGGTGCTCGGCTGGTCCTTCGGGCCGACGGTGATCCAGCGCATCTTGCCCTGGCCGACGTCGTTGCGGACCTCGAAGCCGAGCGTGTCGCGGTAGAACGCGAGGGACTCCTCCGGGTCGTCGTGCGGGAGGAAGCTGGTGTGAATGGTGATGTCCATGAAGATCATGCTAGGCACGGGGCCGGCGCCGCGCTTCTCGAATCCTGACCGGTTCCCCACGCCCTCGCCGGCGTCCTTCCGTACCGCCCCGCTGCCCGAAGGGGCACCCCGCCGTGCCCCGCACCGGACAGAGCCGGGCTGGACGGGGCAGCGACGCGTCCCCCAGGGTGGAAGGCCGGTAGGAGCGGGCGGCCCGCCGCGGCCGCCCCGGTGCGGTCAGGGGAGACGACGGTGAACGCACAGGACCATGAGCACGAGCACGAGCACCACGTGAAGCCCGTGGAGGACCACGAGCGGCTGCCGGCCGGCCCCCCGCACGACGCGACGGCCGAGGCGCCCGCCGGCTCCGACGCCCACCACCTCTTCCGGGCCGCCGCCACCGGCCGGACCGACGTGGTGGGCACCGCCGGCATGGGCGTTCTCCAGCGCACCGTCGGCAACGCCGCGCTGGGCCCGGTGCTCCAGCGCGCCCGGGCGGCGGCACCGGAGCAGGCCGAGGAGCCGCGCTCGCCCGTGCACGACGTCATCTCCTCCGGCGGCGGCACCCCACTCGACACCGAGACCCGGGTGGACCTGGAGAACCGGATGGGCGCCGACTTCTCCGACGTACGCATCCACAACGACTCGGCCGCGCACGAATCGGCGAAGGGCGTCGGCGCGCACGCCTACACCGTGGGCAACAACGTCGTCTTCCAGCGCGACGCCTACGACCCGTCCTCGCCCCAGGGCCGTACGACGCTGGCGCACGAACTGACCCACGTCATCCAGCAGCGCAGCGGACCCGTCGAAGGCACCGAGGCCCCCGGCGGCATCCGGGTCAGCGACCCCTCGGACCGCTTCGAACGCGAGGCCGTCGCCAATGCCGACCGGGTGCTCTCCGGCCCGGCCCCGGCCGCCCCGGCGGCCCCCACCGCCGCACCCTCCGCCGCGCCCGCCGTCCAGCGCGCGGCCACGGAGGACGAGGACGAGCAACCCGCCGACGTCCAGGGCTCGTTCGTACAGCGCGCGGAGGAGAAGAACCCGGAGGAGGAAGAAGAAACCCCTCCGGCCTGATGTGTCGTCAGTTGCCGCCGGTGCTGCGCATCGTGCCGCCCAGGAACATCGACTCCGCGCACCGCGCCGGCGCCTGCGCGCCCACCGGCCTGCCCACCTTGCGGCAGTCGATGGTCATGGTGACCTTGCCGCCCGCCGGGACCACGATCGGCGTCACGAAGTGGTAGTCGGAGTCCCGGAAGTTCTCCAGGCCCAGGCTCAGTACCCGGGTCTCCCTGCCCGCGGAGACGGCCAGCGTCCCGGCGTCGCCCTGCGGGTTCTGGACCACGATGTCGGTCAGCTGGAACGTCTTCCCGGCCGGCACGGTGAGCGCCGTCCCCGTGTTCGTCCCGCCGCCCAGCGAGTCCTGCACCCTGACCTGCGCGCTGGTGGGTGTCGCCGCTCCCGCGTCGGCCGCCGCCGACGGGCTCGGGGTCGCGCTCGGCGTGGGCTTAGACTCGCCGCCCCCGCCCGAACCGCTCCCGGCGGAGTCGCCCCCGCCCGCCCCGGAACCGCCCGAGCCGCCCTGCTCCGGCGCCTTGCTCTTGTCGGCCGCGGCGGCGGACCGCACCGCCTCCGGGGTGACCGCCTCCCGTGCCGCCGACTTCACGGCCGGGCGCAGCAGCGCGTACCAGAGGCCGACCAGCGCGAGCACCAGGACGGCGGCGGTGATCAGGGCCCGGGGCAGCCAGCGGGGGAGCAGGGGCTCCTGCTCGTAACTGCCGTCCACGAGGACCGGCTCCACCGGGTCCTGCCCCTCGACCACCTGTGTGGCGGCGAACACCTGGAAGGGGTGCGTGACCGGCGTGCCGCGCCACATCCGCTTGACGGGGCGCACCCGCAGCCGCGCGAACTCCGCTTTTCCGGGCGCTACCCGGAGCTCGGGTGCGGCGAAGACGACGCGTGCCCGCTCGGTCCCGGGCTGGGCGCCGAGGCGTACCGTGACCGGGGTGTTGCCCCGGTTGTCGACCGCCAGCTGGTGGCGTCCGGCCAGCGCTCCGTGCGAACCACGCGGGACCAGCTCGGCCGTCGTCTCGGTGAACGGCAGCACGGTCACCCGGCCCTCGGGCACCACCGTCTCGCCCTGCTCGCCGGTCGGCACCACCCGCACCCCGAAGGGCGTCTCGCCGGCGGGCACCGTCGCGTCGCGGGGCGGCCGCAGCATGAGCGACACGGTGCCCGAGTCGCCCGGGTAGAGGGACAGCACGGCCGGCTCCACCGCCGCCCAGGCGGCACACGCACCGACCACCTCGAAGCGGTACTCCTCGACGGTCCGGCCGGAGTTGCGGACCTGAAGGGGGACACCCGTCTCCGCGCCCGGTGCGGCGCTGACGGTGGACACGTCGAGGCTTGCCGTGAGACTCATACGGCGGACCGTAAGGTCGCCGCCCACGTCGTACATCGGCCGTGAAGGAACACTTTCGGGCACATCCGGTGCCCCGGCCAAGCGATGTGGTTTCCTCCTCAATGAACCAGGGCATCTTCCGTCCGCCTCCTCACCGGTGAGGCGCACGAACACGGCTGCGAGGCGTGTGCCAGAAGTGCTTCCGGCCGTCATACAGGGGGAGCACGATATGGAGCGCACGACCGTCGCGTTACGGGCCCAGGACCCGATCTCGCAAGCCGGAGTGGCCAGCCAATTGAGGACACGGCCCGAAGTGAACGTCGTGGACTGGAGCGAGGAGGGGCCCTGGCCCGAAGTCGTCGTCATGGTCGTGGACGCCGTGGAAGAGGACGTGCTGACGACACTGCGTCACATCCAGCGGACCACCGACTCCCGTGCCGTGCTCGTCACCACGGACATCGACGAACAGAAGCTGGTGAGCGCCGCGGAATGCGGGGTCGTCGGGGTCATCAGGCGGGCCGAGTCCACGCCCGAGCACCTGGTGCACGTCATCGGGACGGTCGCCCGGGGCGAGGGACACCTCCCCTCCGACCTGCTCGGCCGGCTCCTCGCGGAGGTCGGCCGGCTCCAGGGCCAGGTGCTCGCCCCGCGCGGCCTGCACTTCACCGGACTCGCCGCCCGCGAGGTGGACGTCCTGCGCCTCGTCGCCGAGGGCTACGACACCGCCGACATCGCCACGAAGCTCGCCTACTCCGAACGCACCATCAAGAACGTCCTGCACTCCGTGATGACCCGGCTCCAACTGCGCAACAGGTCCCACGCGGTGGCGTACGCGATGCGCCAGGGCCTGATCTGACGCGGCCCGGCTCCATGCGGCCCGGTCGGCTGCCCCAAAGGGCAGCGGGCGCTACCCGCCGAAAGGGCTGACTTCCCGCTGCGCGCGGCGCCCGAACGGGGGACCGTGTGGGCGCTGTTCTTCGGTGGGAGGTCCGGGTGCGGGGGAGAGAAGCTGTGCGGTGGATTCGGCCGGCGGGACGCCCACCCGGACGGCCCGGCGCGCGCCGCCCGGCGGCGCTCGCCCTGCTCCTGCTGGCCACCGCGTTCGTCCCCGGGCCGGGCTCGGCCGGCGCCGCCCCCGCCGTGCCCGTCCCCCCGGACCCGTGGGTCACCCCGGCGACCGTGCACGAAGCGCTCGATCCGGGTGGCTCCACGAGTGTCGACAAGTCGGTGCGTACGCCGGCGATCCCGCCGAAACCCGAGGTCGTCCTGCTGGTGGACGGCACGGGCAGCATGGAGGAGCCCATAGCCAGCGTGCAGCAGAACCTGCCCGCCATCACCCAGAAGGTCCTGGCCGCACGGCCCGAGTCGCGCTTCGCCGTCGCCACCTTCGGGGATCAGCAAGTCGATCCAGGCGCCGGCTTCAAGGTCCTCCAGGGCCTCACGGACGACCTCGTCAAGGTGCAGCAGGGAGTCGACAAGCTGACGACGGACCTGGGGGCCTACAGCATGGGCCCGTCCGAGGACTGGATCAACGGCCTCTGGCAGATCGCCGACGGAGCCGGCGGCGAGACGGTGTTCCGCGAGGGCTCCAACCCGGTGATCGTCCTGGTCAGCGACGCGTCCAGCCACGCACCGAGCGCCGGCCACACCATTGACGACACGATCTTCGCCCTCCAGGACAAGGGCGTCCGGGTGGTCGGCGTCGACGTGGACAGCGCACTCGGCGACGGGCTCAACGGCACCGGCAACGCGCACAATCCCGACTACCCCGACCAGGTCGAGAAGCCGCCGACCGACGCGGGCCAGGCCACCCGCATCATCGAAGCCACCCAGGGCCGGCTCCTCGAAGGCATCCAGGGCGACGAGGTCGCCCAGGCCATCGTCGACGGCATGGACAACCTCCCCACCTCCGTCGGCCACCAGCTCAGCGACTGCAGCCCCTACCTCACCGTCGCGCTCGACCCGCCCACCCGCCGGGTGACCAGCGGCGAAACCGCCCACTTCGCCGAGACCATCGACGTCGCGGCCGACGCCCCGCAGGGCGCCCACCTCACCTGCACCGTCCAGTTCCTGCTCGGCCCGCAGATCCCGGGCACGGCCCGACTCGCCCCCACGGCCGCGCCCGACCCCGACTTCCAGCAGACGATCACCATCGACGTGAACGACGTCGACGTGCCCGTCGTCACCGTGGACGACCGCATCGCCAGGGCGGACGACGAGGACGGTACGAGGATCAGCTACCGGGCGACCGCCAGGGACGCCCAGGACGGCCGCCTCCCCGTCGCCTGCACCCCCGCGTCCGGGTCCCTCTTCCCGATCGGCCCGACCACGGTCACCTGCACCGCCACGGACGCGGCGGGCAACACTGCCACGGACACCGCCGTGTTCCAGGTGCTGCCGCCGCCACCGCCGCCGCTGCCTCCGCCCCCCGCGACGGACGTCGCCGTCAAGGCCGACCTCAGCCCCGGCCGCAGGTACATCGGCCGCCGGACCGACGCCCGGTTCACCGTCACCAACGCGGGGCCGGACACCGCGAGGGACGTCGTCCTCGCCACGAGCTGGCCGAAGCCCGGCAAGGCGAAGGACCGCACGCTGACCTCCCTCGGCCGCTGCACGGCCGCCGCCCCCTGCACCATCCCGCCCGGTGGCCGGATCGAGCTGACCCAGACCGGCACGTACCGTGCGCCGGTCACCGGAGACGTACGCGCCACCGTGAGCGGCATGCTGGGTGACCTGCACCCCGTCAACGACCGGGACACGGCGAGGCTTCGCGTCCTCAAGCTCTCCCTCACCGTCACCCCGCAGGTCGCCAAACCCGGCCAGCCCGTCGTGGCGCGCGGCAAGGACTACCCGCCGGGCGAGACCGTACGTCTGACCTGGAACACCGGCATCACGGCGGACCGCACCGGCGTACGCGTGGGCCGCGACGGCACCTTCGAGGTCCAGGTGCTGGTGCTGCGCAAGGACACCCTAGGCCCCCGCGTGCTGCGCGCGGGCATCACCGGGCTCCCACGGCTGGAGAAGCCGGTCCTCGTGGTCCAGCGCAACCTCCAGCCACCGGACTTCAAGGGCCGTACGTGAGAGGGGCGGGCACCAGGTGATCCACGAGGTGGACGACGTACTCCGGTCCCTGATCCGGGCGGAGGTGCTCGGCGGCGGCCAGATCACGGTCGTCTTCGACGCCCCCACCCGGGAGTGGGCCGCCAAGGTCAACGCCCCCATGGTCAACCTCTACCTGTACGACATCCGCGAGGACATGCGGCGGCGCGAGCGCGGTCTGCACAACGAGTACGACGAACGCGGCGCCGTCGTGGCGCGGCGCCGCCCGCCGCGCTACTTCAAGCTCTCGTACCTGATCACCGCGTGGACCAAGCGCCCGGAGGACGAACACCGGCTGCTGTCCTCCCTGCTCGCGTGCCTCCTGGCGTACGAGGCACTGCCCCCGGAGCGGCTGGCCGGATCGCTCGCCGATATCGGGGCCGCCGTGCCCATGTCGATCGCCCTGCCCCCGCCGGAGGACCGCTCCTTCGCCGACGTGTGGAGCGCGCTCGGCGGCGAGCTGAAACCGTCGCTCGACCTGGTGGTGAGCGTGCCGGTCACGGCCGCGCCGACGTACCCGGCGGGCCCGCCGGTCGGCGACGAGGGCCTGCACGCACGGTTCGGCGACATGCCCGGCTCCCCGGAGCCGGTGCGTGGCGGTCTGCCGGTGTACGGAAGCCGTCCCGGCCGTCCGGTACGGGAGGAGCCCCCGGCCACCGCGGCGCGTCGCGGCCTGGGGCTGCGGATCACCGAGAAGCGCTCGGCCGGCGACGCCGCCGCGGCTGAGGAGGACCCCACCGCATGACGTCCCCGGGCCACCCCCACGACGACCAGAACCTGCGCCACCTCCTCGCCCGGGCGACCCTCGTGGAGCAGCGCGTCCGCCGCGCGGTGGAAACCCGTCAGCGCACGGATCCGGACCCCGAGGACGCGTTCCGGGGCCTGTACCTGACCGACGAGAACATCGCGCGACTGCTGAACGAGGAGGAGGCGCGGGGGTTCCCGGACCTGGTGGGGGAGGAGGGCGAGACCACCGGGCCGTCCCGGCTCACCGCTCTGGAGACCGGCTTCGGTCTCACCCCGCTCGACACCGAGATCCTGCTCATCGCGCTCGTGCCGGACCTGGACGACCGCTTCGAGGCGTTCTACGGGTACCTCAACGACGACGTGACCCGCCGGCGCCCGTCCATCGGCCTGGCCCTCGGCCTGTGCGGGGTGTCCCCGGCCGACGCCGTCGCGCGCGGCCGGCTGGCGGCTGCCGCCCCGCTCCGGGACGCCGGCCTGCTGCTGGCCGAGGACCTCGACCGCCCGTTCCTCAGCCGGGCGCTGCGCGTGCCGGACCGGGTCACGGCGCATCTGCTCGGCGACGACACGAGGGACCCGCGCATCGCGGACGTCACGGCGCCCTGGGAGGCGGTGGGAGGCGTGGGCGACCCGGCGGCTCTGGCCCGGGTCCTGGCCGGCGGCGTCCCCCTGGTCTACCTGAGCGAGGACCAGGGCGGTGCGGGCACGGCCCTGGCCGCGTCGGCGCTGGAGCGGGCGGGCCGCCGGGTCCTGGGCGTGGACCTCGCCCGGCTGGCGGCGGACCCGGCCCCCGCCGACGCCGTACGGGCGCTCGTCCGCGAGGCGCGGCTGACCGGGGCGGGCCTGGTGTGCGCGCCGCTGGACGCGGTGTCCCGCGAACACCCGCACCTGCTGAGGCTGCTGACGGGCACGCCGGTGCCGACGGTGATGGTGGGCCGGGTGCCGTGGGACGCCTCCTGGTCCACGGTGCCGCCGCTGCTCGTACACGCCCCGAGGGTGGAGCCGTCGGCGCGCGGGGCGCTGTGGAGTGAGGCGTACGGGCGTACGGGGTCGGGCGCCGTGCCGGCCGGCGTCGACCCGGACCACCTCCTGGCCCCGTTCCTGCTCACCCCGGAGCAGGTCCGGGGGGCGGCCCTGAGCGCTGCCCAGACGGCTCGGCTCGACGGCGGAACCCTCACCCCGGACCACGTACGCCGGGGGGCCCGCGCCCAGAACGCGGCCGGCCTCGACCGCCTGGCCCGCCGCATCGAACCCACGGTGACCTGGGACGACCTGGTCCTCCCACCCGACGCCCACGCGCAGCTCCGCGAACTCACGGCCCGCGCCCGCCACCGCGACCGGGTGCTGGGGGAGTGGGCGATGCGGCCGGGGGGAGGCCGGGGGCGGGGGGTCTCGGCGCTGTTCGCGGGGGACTCCGGCACGGGCAAGACCATGTCGGCGGAGGTGATCGCGGCCGACCTCGGTCTCGACCTCTACACGGTCGACCTGGCGACGGTGATCGACAAGTACGTGGGCGAGACCGAGAAGAACCTGGAACGCATCTTCACGGAGGCGGCGGGGGTCAACGGGGTCCTGCTCTTCGACGAGGCGGACGCGATTTTCGGGAAGCGCTCGGATGTGAAGGACGCGCACGACCGCTACGCGAACGTGGAGAGCGCGTACCTCCTCCAGCGCATGGAGTCCTTCGACGGCCTGGCCATCCTCGCCACCAACCTCCGCGCCAACCTGGACGACGCCTTCACCCGCCGCCTGGACCTGGTCGTGGACTTCCCGGTCCCGGACCCGGCCCAACGCCGCGTGCTCTGGGACCGCTGCCTGGGCCCCACCCTCCCGCGCGCCTCGGACCTCGACCTCGCCTTCTGCGCCGAGAACTTCGAGCTGGCGGGCGGCAACATCCGCTCGATCGCGGTGACGGCGGCGTACTTGGCGGCGGAGGCGGGGGGAGCGGTGACTATGGCGACGCTGATCCATGCGGTGCAGAGGGAGTACCAGAAGCTGGGGCGTCTGACGCTGGCCTCGGAGTTCGGGCCGTATCTGGGGCTGCTTGCGTGAATGAAGTGACATGCGTCAGTGCACCCGAGTGCCCACCAATGGCTCAGTACTCGCAATCGACCGCATTCGGCGTTCCGTAAGCGGCGAACCACCACCAATGCTCGCCGGGCATGTTCCGGGGAATCACCTCGGCCGGCAGAGGCGTCGCATTGCCTGCGGCCTCACGCATCTCTTCATCCGTTGCCTCCACCCAGTCGGACGCGACCAACGCCGCAGGGGACAGGCCGGCCTCACGGAGCAGGACTTCCACTACGCTACGGGTGAAGCATGCGTCGTACCAGCCGGTGGGCGTTTCGCTCTCGAGCGCGAAGTCCAGTTCGGTGAGGTACACGGCGAAGTCGCCGCCGTACTCGTCCAAGGCGTGCAGGACGCGGGCGTAGAACGCGTTCAGGCGCTGGCCGGCCCACGGTGTCGAAGTGTTCTGCAGACTCAGTAGCCAGATGCCGAGCACGGTCGCAAGCGCGTCGCCGAGTGTTGCTGCTCGAGCTCGGTCGCTTCCGCGAGTCTTCGCCAGAACGTCTATGGCGCGTTCGAATCCGGCGAAGTAGCCTTCCGCATCCGGGCGGGGAAAGCCGTATCGCACCATGGTTCGTGTCTCCCTTTCAGTTCTTGAGGAAGGAACCGAAGGTCGCCATCACGACCCGGCCGTCGGCCCGTGCGTATATCATGACGGTGAGCGTAACGGGCTGTCCCGCGTCATCCATCGTCTCCACGATGAACCGCACCTGCCTGGATCCGCCTCCTGCCGGATAGAACTGCGCCCGCCCCTCTCTGACCACCGTCTCCGCTGCGGCGTGGTAGTTCGCGATGAACGCTCTGGCCTCTCGGCGGCTTTCCGGGATTTCGTTCCGATGCGCCCGGGAGTGGTAGGCGGCACCGGTTGTGGAACCGAATTTTAGCTGGCCGGCTTGGGCCCTGATCTGGGCCTCAAGCTGGTCGTCCGTGAGATTGGGATCGGCCCTGACGCCATCCTTGTCGAGGTTTTCGACGTTGGCCCGGTCACGATAGAGGGCGCTGGTCGCGCCACTGGGCGACCCTTGCAGCTCGGCCAAGGCAGTACGCGCAGTCTCTTCCTTCAACTCGCGCTTGGTCGGCTGCTCACGCAGCCCCTGGGCGAAGTCGTCCCGCATCTTCTTCGCCGCTGCGGCTCGTTTGTCAGCCCATAACGTCATGTAGTACTCGAATACGTTCGCGAACTCACCGGGATTGCCGGCGGTTCCCTGTCGGCGCAGCGCGAAGTCCATTCCGAGTTTTTGCAGGTCTGCTTTAACGACCCCTGGCGCGTTGCGGGCGGTTCCTACCACTTTGATCGCGCGGCTCTCCATCTCTCGGATGAAGTCGTCGACTGATCCGCGGCCTGGCCGGTATGTGGCCACTGCCGCGGCCTTGCCGCTGTCGCACCCCAGCGTCGTGGCCAGTCCTACAAACTGCGCTTTGAGGTCGTCCAGCTGCTGTTGCTGCGCTGCGTCGACCGCGGGCAGCACGCGGGATGGCGTCTTCATGGTCTGGACGTGCACGTGCTCGCCCTTTGTGTCGGTCGTTTCGGTGACCAGACGCATCGGTACGTTGTGCCGTTTTGACAGTGAGGAGAGCTGCTCGGTGGCGGAATCGTGTTGCGGGCCGGCCGCAAGCATGCGGTCGGCAGCGGTGATGGCGACGCGTTCCTTGGCCGGATCCTTCGTGCTGGCGGCGTCCGCGCCCTTGTTCCCGTCCTTCTTCTTCAGCTTCGCCCAGAGCGCCTTGCCCTTCTTGGCGATGAAGTTCACGATCTTGTCGATCGCTCGGTTCACCGGGCGCGACACCGCGTGGAAGACGCTCTTCACCTTCGCGGCCAGGCTGCCGATCCCCAGCAGGGAGGCGAGGAAGCCGATCAGAAGGGGGACGCTCGCGGCCAGGGCGGTTTCGACCATCTTGGGGACGCCCGCCTTGCCGCCATTGGCTATCGCCACCACCGCGTCCAGGACCGAGTTGACGAACTCCACGATCTGGGCGCCCTGGTTCACCACGAACGTGACGATGTCGATGATTCCCTTGACCGCGCGGACGAACGCGGAGGCGGGGTTCAGGAGGGAGAGGATCCAGGTGATGCCGGCGATGATGACCGTGGGGATCAGGTAGCTCGTGAGTTTTTCGAGGATGGTGGACTTGAGGTCGCCCGCCTCCTCCTGGATCTCCTTGACCGCCCCGGCCGGGCCCTCCCGGGCGATGTTCTGGGCGACCGGGACCGAGGACTCGACCGCCGTCATCGCCTGGTCGGGGACGCCCTTGCGGGTCACGCGGGCCCGGATGTTGGCCCAGGTCAGGCCCAGGAGGGAGCCGATCAGCTGGATGATGCCCTTCATGTCGAACTTCTGGGGGAGTTCGAGGCCCGCCTTCACCGCCGTGCCGAGCAGCCAGGACACGAGCCCGGTCTTCAGGTGGCCGGCGATGTTCGTGATGAAGAGGTTCAGACCCGCGCCGACGGCCGCAACCAGGTTGCCCAGGAAGCCGATCGGGTCCTTGATGATCTTCATGATCGCGCCGGCGGCCTTGGCGAGGATGCCGAGGAGGAGGTTCTTCAGCTCGTTGATCGTCTTGATCGCGCCGACAATCGCGTCCTTCGCCTTGTCGATCAGCCCCTTGTTGGCCTCCTGGAGCTTCTTGATCTCCTCGTCGACCTTGTTGAGCGCCGCCGTGTACTTCTGGGCGAGGTCCTGGACCAGCTGTTCCGACTTCTCGTTGACCGTCGCTTCCAGGTCGTCGAACTTGCCCGCGAAGTCCTTCGCGGCCTCCTCGCCGAACTGACGCAGATCGGCGGGGAGTCTGTCGACCTCCGCCTTCAGCTCGCCCCGGCCCTTCGCGATCCGGGCCTTCGCCTTGCCCAGCTCGGTTCCGATGATGTCGGCGACCGACGAGATCACCGTCTGCATCTGGGACACATACAGCTTGCGGGCCTCCTGGTAGAGACTGTTCGCCTCCTCCGGCAGGCCCGCGAACTTGTCCTTCACCCAGCGGGCCTTGCCGGTCCAGCCGGAGTACCGCTTGTCCTTGTACTTCTTCATCCGGCGCTTGTGGTCCGCCGTGAACGCGTCCCGGGCCGCCTTCTCCCCGGAGGTGAAGGCCGCGTCGACCTTCTGGTCCAGGCCGGACAGCGTCGTCTCGACGTCCTTCTTCGTGCCGTCGTAGACCTTCTGGAGCTTCGCCGTGACCTCGGCGCGCTTCTTCTCGTCCTTCGACTTGGTCTCGCCCTTGCCGCCGTCCACCTTCTGTCCGGCCTGCGCACGCGTCGTGGTCAACGTGCTCATCGCGGCGGCGCCCGAGGCTGCGGCGCCCGCCTTCGCGGCGCTCAGCTGCTGGTTCTCGGCCGATCTGCCCTTCGCCGGGGCCTTCGCGGAGTCCGCCTCGGCGGTCTTCTTCGCGCTGAGCGCCTCGTTGAACTCCGGCTCGTTGCCCTTGGCGAGCTGCTCCTCGGTGACCTCGGCGTCGGCCATCGCCTTGTCGTTCTGCGCCGGGCCCTGGGAGAAGTCGGTGACCGCCGCCGGCTGCTTCTCGGGGATCGCGGCCGCGGCGGACGGCGCCCCGGGGTTGCCGGGCGGCTGGTCCGGGGTGAGCGGGGTGACGGGCTTGTCCTTGGCGGCCGACGTGTCCGGCGGGGCCTTCGTCGCCGTGTCGATGTCCTTGGCCGACGCCTCCTTGCCGTCCGAGACCTTGCCGTCGACCTCCGCCTTGACCCGCTCCGCCTTGCCGGACTTGGAGAACTTGTCGGCGTCGTCCAGGTTCTTGGGCGCCTGCGCGTCGATCGCCTTGTTCACCGCGTCGATGAACGCCTTCTTGTCGAACTCGCCCGGCTTCGCGGCGTTCATCTTCTCCGCGTTCGCCGCCTTGCCCTGCGCCTCCTTGTCATCCGGAGGGGCGACGGCGGCGTCCTGTGACGCCCTCGACTCCGTCGCGGCCGGCCGGTGCTGGGCCATCCGCTGCTTCTTCGCCGCGATGTCCGCCTTGACGCCCCGGAAGCCCGGGGCCTGGGCGGGCGACGGCTTGACGGGGGCCGTGTAGCGCTGGGCGACGAGACGCGAGACGGCCGCGTTGCCGGCCGCGCGTTGCAGCCGCTGAAGACTGCGGCGGTCCGGGGCCGCCGCCGGGGCGGGCGCAGGCGTGGGGGCGGGGGCCGCTTCCGTACGAGGAGAGCCGGTACGGGACCCGGCGGCGGGCGACTTCTCGGGACCCGCCTTCATACGTCCCCTCCCGCCAGCACAGCTCCGCCCGCACACGGTGGCTAGCCAGGCTGCCGGGCGCCCCCGGGGCGGAGGGAGCGCCGGCGGGACGGGGGCGGGGCAGGCCCGTGCGGTGCGCCCGGCGCCGCCTCCTTGCCTCATCGGGCAGCTCCCCATGCACGGCAGGGCGGCCGAGTATCCGTTCCCGGTGATCGCCGAAGTGGCGAGAATCGCCGGTGTTCCCCGGTCGGGCAGCTGTCACGCGACTGGGTGGGAAGCACGTCGAGGAGCACGTCAAGGAGAGGCCCCCTATGCCGTCGTACCTGTCCCCGGGTGTCTACGTCGAAGAGGTCGAGTCCGGTTCCCGGCCGATCGAGGGGGTGGGCACGTCGGTCGCCGCCTTCGTCGGGTTCGCCCAGCGCGGCCCGTTCGACGAGCCGACGCTGATCACGAACTGGAGCCAGTTCGTCAGCACCTTCGGTGACTTCGTGGACGGCACGTACCTCGCCACCTGCGTCTACGGCTTCTTCGCCAACGGCGGCGGCATCTGCTACGTCGTCCGCATCGGCGACGGCTCGGACACCGTGGCCGGGGGAGCGGAGGGCGAGCTCGCGGCGGGCTCCGAGGTCCAGGTCGGGCCGTACGCCGTCAAGCCGAAACCGGGAGTGGCCGGCGAGATCAGCGTGGAGGTCGTGGAGGCTGAGGGCGAGGACCCGCCGTCCGACGTGTTCCAGCTGATCGTGAAGCGCGACGGTCAGGTCGCGGAGACCTATCCGTCCGTGACGACCAAGCGGAGCAAGGAGAACGTCGCCACCCGGGTCAACGCCACGTCGGAGCTGATCGAGATACGGGAGTCGGGGCGCGGCGCCGCCCCCGCCCGTCCCGCGCCCCAGTCGGTGACCCTCGCCCCCGCCGCCCCGCCCGCCGGAAGCGCCGGGGCGCTCGCCCCCGAGGTGTACGTCGGCGACGCCGACCGCCGCACGGGCCTGGGCGGCCTCGAAGCGGTGGACGACGTCACGATGATCGCCGTGCCCGACCTGATGGGCGCGTACGAACGCGGGCTGCTCGACCTGGAAGCGGTCGTCGCGGTGCAGCAAGCGCTCATCGGTCACTGCGAGTTGATGGGCGACCGGGTCGCCATCCTGGACCCGCCGCCCGGCCTGACGCCGCAACAGGTCCGGGTCTGGCGCACCGACCGGGCGAACTTCGACTCCAAGTACGCCACCCTCTACTACCCGTGGATCAGCGTCGCCGACCCCGCGTCCGGCCGCGCCACCCTCGTACCGCCGAGCGGTCACATCGCCGGGATCTGGGCCCGTAACGACGACTCGCGCGGCGTGCACAAGGCTCCGGCCAACGAGGTGGTGCGCGGAGCGGTGGCCCTGCAGACGCAGTTGACCAAGGGCGAGCACGACCTGCTCAACCCGATCGGGCTGAACTGCATCCGCGCCTTCCCCGGACGCGGCATCCGGGTCTGGGGCGCCCGCACCCTGGCCTCCGACCCGGCGTGGCGCTACCTGAACGTGCGGCGGCTCTTCAACTACCTGGAGGAGTCGATCCTCGCCGGCACGCAGTGGGTGGTCTTCGAGCCGAACGACGACGCCCTCTGGGCCCGGATCCGGCGCACGGTCTCCGCGTTCCTGGTCAACGAGTGGCGCAAGGGCTCGCTGTTCGGCCTCACCCCGGACGAGGCGTTCTACGTGAAGTGCGACCGCGAGACCAACCCGCCGGAGAGCGTCGACGCGGGGCAGGTCGTGTGCGAGATCGGCGTCGCGCCCGTCAAGCCGGCCGAGTTCGTCGTGTTCCGGCTGTCCCAGCTGACCGGCGGGACCGGAGGCGTGGACGAGTGACCGGCGCGCGCCGACCTTCAGTGACCGGCCCGTTCCCGAACCTGGCGTAAGGAGCCTGTGGTGCCACTTCCCGATCTCGACAGTTCCGTCGGGCACTCCTTCGGTCTCGAATTCGACAGCGTCGTCATCAAGCAGATCACCGAGGTCAGTGGTCTGAAGATGGAGCAGGACGTCATCGAGCTGAAGCAGAACACCGCCGACGGCAAGTACGCCATCAAGAAGCTGCCCGGCCGCCCCAAGGCCGGCGAGGTCACCGTCACGCGCGGTCTGACCGAGGACAACAGCTTCGAACGCTGGATCAAGGACTCCCGCTTCGGCCGCATGACGAACGCCCGCCGCAACGGCGCCGTCATCGTGTACGACTACGAGGGGCTGCCGATCAAGCGGTACAAGCTCATCAACGCCTGGCCCAAGTCACTGGAGATCGGCACGCTCAAGGCCGGTGACACCTCGGTGCTCACCGAGAAGCTGGCGATCACGTACGAGAGCATGGAGCTCGACTGATGCGGCGTACGGTCCAGTTCCAGACGCCACCGGAACGGGACACGGGTACGGGACGGTCCGAACCGTTGCGGACCGAGTTCACCTTCGAGCTGCCGCGCGGTTACGTGGACGAGTCGGGCACCGTGCACCGCAGCGGGGTGATGCGGCTGGCGACCGCGCGGGACGAGCTGGTTCCGCTGCGCGACGACCGGGTCCGCGAGAACTCCGCGTACCTCTCGGTCGTGCTGATCTCCCGGGTGGTGACCCGGATCGGGACGGTCGAGGACATCCATCCAGGTGTCATCGAGGACCTGTTCGCATCGGACCTGGCGTTCCTCCAGGACTTCTACCGCCGGATCAACGCCGAGGGGCACACCCGCGCGGCCGTCACCTGTCCGTCCTGCGACGAGGAGTTCGCGGTGGATCTCGCCGGCGGTCGCCTGGGGGAATCGTGACGTACGCGGCCGACCTGCTCTACGAGGAGGTCGCGTACCTCGCCTACCACTTCCACTGGCCGCTGGACGACCTGCTGGACCTGGAGCACCCGGAACGCCTGAAGTTCGTCGCACAGGTCGCCCGCCTCAACGGGCAGTAGCCAGGAGCACGGAGGAGGACGAGGAACCATGGGGCTGATGTCCTGGCTGCGCGGCGGCCGTTCCACCGACGCCCCGCCCTCGCGGCTCCCCGGACCGGCGGGGCCGGACCGGGCCGACCGGGTCGACGTGAGCCGGCTGGAACCTGTGCAGCGGTCCGTCACGGGCCAGGAGCTGCTGACCAACCCGGCCGGTTTCGAGGCGGGACTGATCATACGTCAGAATGCAGCTTTGGGGCAGCCGTTGGGTCACCTGGTGACTCCCGAGGCCCCCGCCGGCCTGGTACGCGGTGTGGTCGACGCCGCCCCGGGAAGCCCGCCCCCACCGGTCCAGCGGGCCGTCGAGATGCCGATGCCGGCGCGCCCCGGTACGCGGCGCGACGCGGTCGCCGTCCAGCGGGCGTACGGGGACGGCCTGCCGAACCTCACCTCGGCCGGACCGGCCTCGGCATCCGCCGGTCTGCCTCTACGCCAATTGGTCGGCGAGCAGCCCCTTGTACCCCCGGACGGGCGCACCGAGCCGGTGGGCCCCGCGCCTCACGCGGACACCACCGAGCCCGGCACCCCGGCCCCGGGCGCCCCGCCCGTGCAGCGCACCTCCGCCGACGGACCACCGAGTCCGGCGCCACCCCCGCCTCCGTCCCGCCGCACCGGCGGCCTCGGGGCACCGCTGTCCGGCCTGCCGCCCACGGCCCAGCGCAAGGCGGTCCAGCCCCCGGAGCCGCCCCAGGCGCAGCGGGACAGCGCCCCGCCGCCGGCCCACGCGGCCGAGCCGCCGGCCCATGCGGCCGACCCGGTGCCCGGCCCCGGCGAGAGCGCGCAACCGCTGATCCCCGAGGCACCCGGCACCCCGGACACCCCCACCGGGACGGAGACGGTCGCGCCGCTCCTGGGGGACGCCCCGCTGAAGCCGGAGGGCGGCGCACCGGCGGCCGCCGAGCCCCCGTCCCGCGACCATCCCGCCGCCCCGGTGCAGCGCACCACCGACCCGCCGCCCGCAGCCCCCGACCGCCCCACCGCACCCCTGCTCGGGGACCGGCCCCTGACCCTCCGTACGGCCGACGTCCCCGGCGGCACTCCGGCCGTCCAGCGCGCGGCGGAAGGCGCCGGCGCCGACGGCAGCGCGCCCGGGCCGTCGCCCTTCGTCCCGGCGCCCCCGGACCAGCCGCCCGCCGTGGCCGTCCGCTGGACCGCGACCGAGCCGGTCGCGGGCATCACATCGGGAGCGCTGGGAGCGCTGGGAGCACCGGGGGGACTGGGGGCGCGGAGTGCCCCGGCGGCACCGTTGCAGCGTGCGGTGGCCCCCGTACAGCGGGGGACACCCCCGCCACCCGCCCGGCCGGAACCGGCGGGCGGACGGGGGCCGCGCGTCCCCGCCTCCGTGCGGAACGCCGGGGCCGTCGCCGTGGCGGCCGGGGTGGCGCAGCGGATGGCCGACGGGAGCGTCGTCTTCCCGTCCGCACCCCGCGACGGCACCTCGCGGCCGGTCGTCCAGCGGGACTCGGAGACCGCCGAGGAGCCCCCGCCGCCGCCCCTGCCGGAACCCGGTCCGGAGCCGGGGCCCGAGCCCGAGCCGCCGGCCACGGAACAACCGGCGGCGACGACGAGCTCGTCCGTGAACCCCGACGGGACACCGCAGGCGCCACCCGTCACCGACGAGCTGGTCCGGGCGCTCTACGCACCCCTCAGCAGACTGCTGAAGGCCGACCTGAGGCTCGAACGCGAACGTTCCGGCTCCCTCATCAACACCCGTCACTGATCGAGAGGCACGCGCCATGGCCACCGCCCCCGCCCCGGACGACCCCGCTGTCAGCGTCTGCTTCGTCGTGACGATCGACGACATCGAGCTCGGGTCGTTCAACACCTGTGACGGGCTGGGCTGCGAAGTCGTCCTGGAGACCCGCGAGGAGGGCGGCAACAACGGGCACGTGTGGCAGCTGCCGACCCGGCTGAAGTACTCCAACGTGAAGCTGTCGCGTCCGCTCACCCGGGAGACCGAGAAGGTGGCGCGCTGGTTCGCCACGATGACGACCGGGTTCAGCCGCAAGACCGCGCACATCGAGGCGCGGACCGGCGACGGCCGCAAGGTGGCCCAGTGGGGGCTGCTCGAAGTGGTGCCCGTGCGCTGGACCGGGCCCTCGTTCACCCCGGAGTCGCCCAAGGTCGCGATGGAGACGATCGAGATCGCCCACCACGGCTATGTGATGGAGGGCTGAGCGCGGTGAGCGGCGCGGGACCCATCGCCTTCAGCGCGGCCGGGACGTCCGGGGTGGCGTCCGCCGCGAAGGGCGGCTCGGCCAGACCGAAGCTGGAGCACGCCTACCTGGAGCTCCGTACACCGCCCACCGGGGGCGGGCTGACCCCAGGCGGCCCGTGCGGGCGGATCGACTTCCAGTTCAACCCGAAGGAGTTGAGCCTGACCAAGGCGGCCTCCTGGAAGCGCACCCCGGCCAAGGGCGCGAAGAGTTCGGGCCCGCCGGAGTACCAGGGTTCGCAGCCCAGCAAGTTGACCGTCGAGATGTTCTTCGACGCGGGCGACACCCAGGACACCCGGGTCGTGACGGCGGTGGAGCAGCTGTTCGCGTGCTGCGTACCGACGAACGAGACCAGGCAGCAGCAGCGTTCTTCGCCGCCATGGGTGGTGTTCCACTGGGGAGGGCTGACCGGATTCCCGGGTTACGTGAGCCAAGTCGCCGCCAAGTACACGCTGTTCACCACGTCGGGCGTGCCGATCCGGGCCGTGTGCCAGGTCACGATGGAGGAGATCAGCGGGGAGACGCCCGGCCAGAACCCCACGTCAGGGGCGCTGGCGGCCAGGCGGGTGCACCGGGTCGCGTCCGGGGACTCGCTGCCGTCGCTGGCCCACCGGGAGTACGGCGACGCGGGCGCCTGGCGGGTCATCGCCGAGGCGAACGGCATCGATGACCCGATCAGGCTGGCCCCGGGCACGCAGCTGCTGCTGCCCGCGCTGGACGAGTTGAGCCGGCTGGACGACAACGGCGGCCGGGGGGTGGGGCGATGACGCGCCCCGGGGTCACCAGTGCGCTGGTGGTCGAGTTCGACGGCCGCCCGCTGCCCGCGAAGTTCCTCAACACGCTGGTCGAGGGATACGTGGACGACAGCCGTACGCTCCCCGATCTCTTCCTGCTCAGGTTCCGCGACCCGGACCGCGTCCTGCTCGAACAGACCGGCCTGAAGATCGGCAGCGAGGCCCGGCTCCTCGCCAGGGCCGGCGGGGGAACCGCCCCGAAACCGCTCCTCGAAGGAGCGGTCACCGCCCTGGAGGTGGAACTGGACGAGACCGGCACCTTCACCGTGGTCCGGGGACTGGACGAATCACACCGGCTGCTGCGGGGCCGGCGCGTCGCGAGCTACCAGAACATGACCCTGTCCGACATCTGCGGCCAGGTCGCCCAGCGCGCCGGACTCAAACCCGGCACCGTGGACATCGCAGGCCCGGTCATCGAGCACCTCGCCCAGCCCAACGTCACCGACTGGGAGTTCGTGCGCGGACTCGCCGAGGAGGCGGGCGCCCAGGCATACGTGCGCGACGGGCAGTTGCACATCACCCGGCCCGCCGAGGCGAGCGGGGCGCCGGACAGCTCCGCGCGCGCCGACCGCGACCCGCTCGTCCTCGAACTCGGCAGCAACCTGCTGCGCTGCCGCGCCGGGGTCTCCGCCGCCGAGCAGGTCTCCGAGGTCGAGGTGCGCGGCTGGGACATCGGTGCCAAGGAGCCGCTGGTCGGCCGGTCGCCCGCCGGGAAGTCGGCGACGCTGGACCTCGGCCTCACGGCGGCCGAGGTCGCCGCCCCCTTCGGCGACGCCCGGTTCGTCGTCACCGACGCCGCGTACGGCACCCAGGCACAGGTGGACCAGGCGGCGAGGGCGCTGGCCGAGCGCATCGCGGGCTCGTTCGCGGAACTGGAGGCGGTGATCCGGGGCAACCCCGAGGTCACGGCGGGCAGCGCGGTCGCCCTCAACGCGGTCGGCGCGCCCTTCGAGGGCCGCTACACCGTCACCTCCTCGCGCCACGTCTTCGACGCCGTACGCGGCTACGAGACCTGGATCACCGTGTCCGGTCAGCAGGAGCGCTCGCTGCTCGGGCTCACGGCGGCCTCCGGCGCGTCCGGGAGCGGTCCGCGCTGGGCGGGCCTGGTCAGCGGGACGGTCACCGACACCCAGGACCCGGAGGGATCGGGCCGGGTGAAGGTGCGCTTCCCCTGGCTGTCCGACGAATACGCGAGCGACTGGGCGCGCACGGCGCAGTCCGGCGGCACGGGGGGTGGCGAGGCATTCATCCCCGAGGTCGGCGACGAGGTGCTGGTCGGCTTCGAGCAGGGCCACCTGGACCGGCCCTACGTGCTGGCAGGGCTGTACAACGGCAAGGACCGGCCCGGCGGGGGAGGCGGCGCCGGGGCCCCAGGGACATCCGGCACCCCCGGCGCGCCCGACGCGGGCGGCGGCGACCTGGTCGACCCCACCACCGGCGCCGTCAACCGCCGCGCCTTCGCGTCCAGGAGCGGCAACCAGCTCGAACTGCTGGACGCGGCGAACGGCCCGCAGGGCGTACGGCTGCGGACCGGCGACGGGAAGCTCACCATCGACCTGGACCGCCGGGGCACCGCCGTCGTGATCAACAGCGACGGCAGCGTCACCATCGAGGCCAAGGAACAGGTGTCCGTCACGGCAGCCAAGGGTGTCTCCCTGGACGCCGGGCGCGGCGAGCTGAAACTCACCGGAGAGAGCGTCACCCTCACCTCCCGCAGCGGGCTCGCCCTGAACGGCGGCAACGGCAAGGTCGCCCTGTCCACCGACGGTGCGGTGGAGGTGCGCGGCGGCCAGGTCACGGTCGACGGCAGCCGGCGCACGGACGTGAAGAGCGGTGGCTCGGTCTCCGTCAACGCACCGATGGTCCAGCTCAACTGACGTACCACCACACCCACAGCGAACAGGAGCGCCCCGCATGCCGTCAGCAGCAGCCGCCCGGGTCGGCGACCCCACGGGTCACCCGGGCACGGTCGGGCCGCCCGGGGTGGTCTCGGTGCTGATCGGCGGCAGGCCCGCGGCCACGGTCGGCACCACCCACCAGTGCGCCTCGCCGCTCGGCCACCCGCCGACTCCGATCGCGCCCCCGGGCAGCCGGAGCGTGTTCATCGGCGGCAGGCCCGCCGCCCGTGTCGGTGACCTGAGCGGCTGCGGGGCGCCGATCCTCTCGGGCTGTCCCACGGTGCTGATCGGAGGCTGAACGGACATGGGAGAGCAGTTCATCGGGGCCGGCTGGGCCTTCCCGCCGCGTACGGATGCCACCGGGTCGATCGCGCTGGTACGCGGCGAACGCGAACTGGAGGAGTCGATCCGGCTGATCCTCGCGACGTCACCGGGCGAGCGCCCGATGCGGCCCGAGTTCGGCTGCGCGGTCAACGACTACGTGTTCGCCCCCGCCGACGCCGGAACGGCCGGGCAACTCGCGTACGAGGTGCGCCTCGCCCTCGAACGCTGGGAACCGCGCATCGAGGTCGCCGACGTCACCGTCCGCTTCGACGCGGCGGACAGCGGGGTGCTCTACATCGACATCGGTTACACGGTGCGCGGCTCCAACGACCCGCGCAACCTCGTCTTCCCGTTCTACGTGATCCCGCCGCACGGACCGGAGACGAACCCCGACGACGAGGAGGCCGGCGCGTGACGCTGCCCAGTCCCCAGCTGGACGACCGCCGCTTCCAGGGCCTGGTGGACGAGGCCAAGCGCCTGGTCCAGCAGCGCTGCCCGGAGTGGACCGACCACAACGTGTCGGACCCGGGCGTGACGCTCATCGAGGCGTTCGCCACGATGGTCGACCAGCTTGTCTACCGGGTGAACCGGGTGCCGGAGAAGAGCTACCTCACCTTCCTCGACCTGATCGGCGTGCGGCTGCACCCGCCGACGGCCGCGCGCACCGATGTGACCTTCAGACTGTCCGCACCCCGCCCCGACCCGGTCGTGGTGCGCGCCGGGACCGAGGTGGCGACCGTCCGTACGGAGACGGAGGAGGCGGTCGTCTTCACGACCTCGTCCGAACTGACCGTCGTGCCCTGCTCGTTCGCCCACCTGGCGACCTGGCCGGCCGCCGGGGAAGTGGTCGACCGCACCGAACAGCTCGCCATCGGGCGTGACGTGGCCTGCTTCGGCGCCACCCCCGCCCCCGGTGACTGCCTCTACGTGGGCCTGTCGGCCGCCGTGCCGGCCGGGGTGGTCGTCCTGCGGCTCGACTGCCGCGTCGAGGGCGTCGGCGTGGACCCGCTGCGCCCGCCCCTGGTCTGGGAGGCGTGGGACGGGACCGCCTGGGCGGCCTGCGAGGTCGAGAAGGACGACACGGGCGGCTTCAACCGGTCCGGCGAACTCATCGTGCACCTGCCGAGGACCCACACCCCGGCCGCCGTCGTCCGGCGCACCGGCGGCTGGCTGCGCTGCCGCCTGATCGAGGCCGAGCCCGGCCGCCCGACCTACCTGGCGCCCCCCGTGGTCCGGTCCGTCACCGCCTTCACCATCGGCGCGACCGTCGCCGCCGAGCACGCCGAGACCATCACCGACGAAGTGCTCGGCGCGGCGGAGGGCGTACCCGGCCAGGCGTTCACCCTGGCCCGCTCGCCCGTCGTGCCGGGGGACTTCGTGGTCGAGGTCGCGGACCCGGCGAGCGGCCCCGAGCCGGAGTACACCCGCTGGACCAGGGTCGACGACTTCGCGCACTCCGGCCCGGAGGACCGGCACATCACCCTGGACCCGAACTCCGGCCGCGTCGAGTTCGGCCCAGCCGTACGCGAACGGGACGGCACCATCCGCTACTACGGGGCCGTCCCCGCAAAGGGCGCCACGGTCCGGGTGCGTGCGTACCGCACCGGAGGCGGGCTGCGCGGCAACGTCGCCCGCTCGACCCTGAAGATCCTGCGCAGCGCGATTCCGTACGTGGCCCGCGTCGAGAACCGCAGACCCGCGCTCGGCGGGGTCGACGGGGAGAGCGTCGACAGCGCCCGGGTGCGCGGCCCGATGACCCTGCGCACCCTCCACCGGGCCGTCGTCCCGCACGACTACGAACTCCTCGCCCGCGAAGTCGCCCCGGACGCCGCCCGCGTCCACTGCATCCGGGCCGGGGCCGACGGCGACGAGAGCGACGCCACCGCCCAGGGCGTACGGCTCCTCGTCGTGCCCGCCGGGCGCAGCGACGACCAGGGCCGGATCGAGTTCGACGAGCTGGTCCCGCCCGCCCAGACCCTGCGCCTCATCGCCGGACACCTGGACGAGCGCCGCCCGATCGGCGCCCGCCTCGCCGTCGAACCGCCGTTCTACCAGGGCGTCACCGTCGTCGCCTCGGTCCAGGCCGAGCCGGGCGCGGACCGCGATCGGGTGCGCGACGCGGCACTGGCCGCGCTGTACGGGTACTTCAACCCCCTGACCGGCGGTCCCAACGGGCAGGGCTGGCCCTTCGGGCGCCCGGTCCAGTCCGGCGAGGCGTTCGCCGTGCTCCAGCGGGTGCCGGGCGTGGACCTGGTGGAGGACGTACGCCTCTACCGAGCCGACCCGGTGACCGGCGAGCGCACCGACGCCACCACCAAGATCCCGCTCGACCGGCACGCGCTGGTCTTCAGCTACGAGCACCAGCTCCGCGTGAGGGGAGCCTGACACCATGCGCACCGGCGTCCCCGGGCTCCCCACCCCGCACCCCCTGGTCGACCAACTCCCCGCCGTCTACCTGGAACAGGACTTCCTCCGCCGCTTCCTCACCGCGCTGGACGACGTCCTCGCCCCGGTCCTGCTCACCATCGACAACCTCCCCGCCCACCTGGACCCGCGCAGCGCCCCGGACGACTTCCTGGCCTGGCTGGCGCAGTGGGTGGCGGCGGAGGCCGCCGAGGACGGCCCGGTCGAACGGCGCCGTGAGACGGTACGCGGTGCGGTGGCCCGGCACGCCCGGCGCGGGACGGCGGGCGGCCTCGCCGAGGCCGTACGCCTGGTGACCGGCGCGGACCCGGAGATCACGGAGAGCGGTGGCACCGCCTGGTCCACCGGACCCGGCACCACGCTTCCCGGCGCGCCGCGCCCCTGGGTGACGATCCGGGTCCGGGAGGGGCGCGGCCGGACCGTCGACCGGGCCCGGCTGGAAGAACTCATCGGCACGGAGGTGCCGGCCCACGTGGGCTTCACGCTGGAGATCCTGCCCTCGGACGGGGGCGCGGGGGGTGCGACGCGGTGATCTGCGAGTCGTGCGGTACGAGGAACGAACCGGGCCGCGAATTCTGCGTGTCGTGCGAGGCGTTTCTGGCGTGGGAGGAGGGCGACGAGCCCGCGCCCGGGCCCCCCGTGCCTCGTGCGCCCGCGCAGCCAGGTCCGCCGGTGACGAGCCCGTCGGCGCCCGCCCCGCCGCCCCCCGCCGCTCCGGAACCAGGACGGGGCGCCGTGCCGCCGACCCCCGTACCTCCGGACCCGCCCCGCCCGTCGTCCCCCACCCCACCGCATCCGGCCCACCCGGCGAACCCCCTCCCCGCCATCCCCCCGCAACGCCCGCCGACCCCCGCGTTCCGCGCCCAGGCCCCGGACCGGCCGGACCCGTCACCCCGTACGCCCCCCGGCGCCGCCCCCCGGCGCCCCGGCGACCGGCCGGACACTCCGCCCGGCCCATCCGCGGCCTGGACACCCGACGGGTCGGCCTCCGAACCGCCGCCCGCCGCGCCGGTCGGGGCCGCGCCCGTGCGGTGCCCCGGCTGCGGCGCCGAGAACGCACCCGACCGCACCCTGTGCGTCCGGTGCGCCCTGCTCCTCGACCCCGGGGCCCCGCCCGCCGCGCGCCCGCCGTGGTGGCGCCGCCTCTTCCGGCGGGGCCCGGCGCGGGGCCACGAGGCCGGGGCCCGGCCGCGACGCCGTCGGCGGGGGCCGAGGCTCGGGATCCCCCTCGCGCTGCTCCTCGTTCTGGCCGGGGTGTGGTTCGCGCTGCCGCATCTGTCCGGCCTGCTGGGCCTCGCCAAGGAGGAGACCGGCGCGCCGGAGTCGATGCCGCCTTCCGCGTGCCACGCGTCGAGCGCGGCCTCCGGGCACGCGGCGGGCGCCGCCGTGGACGGCTTCAACAACCGGTACTGGGCGCCCAAGGCCACCGGCGGCGGGGCGGGGGACTTCCTTGAGTGCACGTTCGACTCGCCGGTCCGGCTGAGGAAGATGGTGGTGTTCTCCGGCACGTCGACGCGTACGGACGAGTACCTGACGCAGGCCCGGCCGGCCCGGCTCATCGCCGAACTGACCGCGAAGGACGGCACCAAGAGCACGAAGGCGATCCGGCTCGCCGACCGGGCGGGCCAGCAGACGTTCGACGTACGGGGCTCGGAGACCGTCCGCATCCGGCTCACGGTCGACTCCGCGTACGGCACCGGAAAGGGCCGCCGGGTGGCGATCGCCGAGGTCGAGTTCTTCGGCCACCGCTCCTGACACGGCTGAGCACCACGCGCGCCCGGCTTGCGACGGAGGGAGGGGGACGGCAGGGTTCGGAGCTGTGCCCACTCTCCTGATCGTGCATCACACCCCCTCGCCGAACTGCCAGGCCCTCTTCGAGGCCGTCGTCTCCGGCGCGACGACGGACGAGATCGAGGGCGTACGCGTCGTACGGCGCGCCGCGCTCGCCGCGACGGCCTCCGACGTACTCGAAGCGGACGGGCTGCTCCTCGGCACCCCGGCGAACCTCGGATACATGTCCGGGGCGCTCAAGCACTTCTTCGACCAGATCTACTATCCGTGCCTCGACACCACCCGGGGCCGCCCCTTCGGCTACTACGTGCACGGCGGCAACGACGTCACGGGCGCTGTGCGCGGCATCGAGACGATCACCACCGGCCTCGGCTGGCGCCGGGCGGCGGACGTCGTGAAGGTGACGGGCGAGCCGGCCAGGGCGGACAACGAAGCGTGCTGGGAGCTGGGAGCCACGCTGGCGGCCGGCCTGAGCGAATAAGGGCTGCGCGACCGGCCTCCGGACGCTACGCTGTGCCGCGATGACGACTCACTCTCTCCAAAGATTGGGGGCCCCGTCCGCGCAAGGTGAGTGCTGATGACCACTCACCGGCCCGACGAGGATCCCTTCCTGTCCTTCTGGCTGCGCGTGCGCGAGTTCGCCGTGCCGCCCTCCATGATCGAAACCGCCACCGCCCGGCGTCGTACCGGCGACTGGGCGGGCGCGTGTGCCGCGGCCGGTATCGACCTCGACTTCACGCCCCGGGCCCTGGCCCGCACGTACGGGCGGGAACTCGCCGCCCGTGTACGCGCGGACCTGCGCCATCTGGCTCCGGACCTGCTGCGCTGGCACATGCCGAGGATCGCTCCGCGCGGGCTGCTGCGTCCCGGGCTGACGATCGCGCTCGCGCGGTACGACTCCGAGCCGCGCCCCGGGACCGCTGGTGCACCGGCCTCCGTGCATGTGGTGGCCAGAACACCGCCTGCCTGGGCGGACGCCGGGCAGCGGATCAGCCTCGGCCTGTGGGACGGCACCGGCTCCGGGACCGTACGCCTGCATCCGCACCCCTACCCCAGCCGGCGGTTCCGGCTCGACCTGCACCGCCATCTGTGGGACGCGCGCAGCGCCGCCGACCTGCGGATACGTTCCGGAGTCGAGGACGGCGCGGGCACGGACCAGGACCTCATCGGCCAGGTACCGCCGGGGCGGCGCTGTGCGGTCGGCCGCTGGGCGGCGGAGGCCGCGCTGCTGCTCGACGCCGAAGGCCGCACATCGGGCCCCGTCACCGTACGGCTGGGCGGCCGGCACCGGCTGCTGCTGCACGCGACCGCGGACGGCCGTCTGCGGCTCGCGGACGCGGGGGCAGCCGCCACCCGCACCCCGCTGGTGCTGCCCGACGCGGCGACCTGGGCGCTGCCCGACCTCGAACTCCTGCGGTCGGGCGCGGTCGAGGCCGACCGGCTGCACCCGCTCGTCGCGGACGCGCTCGCCCCCGGGCACGCGCCGGCCGGTCCGCCGCCGGCCCCGGCGGGCGCCGGCGCCCCGCGTGTCGTGGACTGCCGGGGCGCCCGGCACCGGATCGGCCTGGTCGACGGGGTGCTGTCCGCCCTGGACCACGATCCGGCCGAGATCCGGCGCGAGGAGCTGCTGGTCGCCCTGACCGGGACCCCGCTGCCGTGCCTCCGTGCGATCGACGAGGCCCACCGCCGCCCGGACTGCCTCACCGGGGTGCGGGAACGGCTCGACCACGGCGACATCGCCGGAGCCCTCGCCGTGGTCGAAGGTCTCCTCGGCCCCGGCGCGCAGCTCCGGGACGGCCCACTCCGCGACGAACTGGAGACGGCGGCGCTCCGCAGGGTCACCCACGGCCTGTACCGCGCCGACCTGATCGAACCCGGACCCAGCAGCTGCTACCCCGTCCCCCCGCCCGCCCCCGCACGCCGCACACGCCCACGCCGGGCGGGGGCGCGCTGACGGGTGGGCCCGCACCAGCCGGTCCCGGGGCCGGCACCCCTTGAACCCCGCCACGACTCCCAAGGTGATGACCCATGCCCGTAAGCACCCTTTCCGCTCCGCCCACGGCCTCCCAGCTCGACATCGCCGGGACGCTGACCGCCCTGCTGCGCGACACGACGACCGAAGCGCGCCCCGACACCCAGCTGGAAGCCCTGACGCTGGCCGTCGCCGCCGACCTGCCCGTGCTGCTGTGGGGCGAGCCGGGCATCGGCAAGACCGCCGCCCTGACCCAGCTCGCCGACGACCTGGGCCTGCCCCTCACCACGCTCATCGCCAGCGTGCACGAGCCGTCCGACTTCTCCGGGCTGCCCGTCGTCGGGGACGATCCGGCGGAACAGGGCGTCCCCATGGCACCGCCGGACTGGGCCGTACGGCTGGTCCGGGCGGGACGCGGCCTGCTCTTCCTGGACGAACTGTCCACGGCCCCGCCCGCCGTGCAGGCGGCCCTCCTCCGGCTCGTACTGGAGCGGCGGGTCGGGGCGCTTCAACTGCCGCCCGGGGTACGCATCGTGGCGGCAGCCAATCCGCGGTCGTCGGCGGCCGACGGATGGGAGCTGAGCCCGCCGCTGGCCAACCGGTTCGTCCACCTCCAGTGGACCCACGACGAGGACGTCGTCGTACGCGGTCTCGGCGGGACCTGGCCCCGGGCGACCCTGCCCCGGCTCCGGCCCGAACTCCTCGGCGAATCAGTCGACTTCGCGCGGCGAGCGGTGTGCGGGCTCCTCGCGGCCCGTCCCGCGCTCGTCCACCGGCTGCCCAGCGGCGAGACCCGCAGGGGCGGTCCCTGGCCGTCGCCCAGGAGCTGGGACATGACCCTCACGCTGATCGCCTTCGCGACCGCCGCCGGCGTCTCCCGTGATGTGCTCTCGCTGATCGTCCGGGGCACGGTCGGGGACGGGCCGGGACTCGAACTCCTCGCGGCCATCGACCGGATGGACCTTCCGGACCCCGAAACACTCCTCGCCGACCCTGCGTCCGCCGTGCTGCCCGAGCGGGGAGACCTGCGGCAGGCGGTGCTCGACGGAGTGGTGGCGGCGGTGCGCAAACGCCTCGACCGGTCGCGCTGGGACGCCGCCTGGACGGTGCTCGTGCGCGCGGTCGAGACCGGAGCGCCGGACCTGGTCGTCGTCCCCGCGACCACCCTCGCGACGCTCAGGCAGGAGGAGTGGGACGTGCCCGCGTCGATCGAGGCGCTGGCAGGGGTCGTGTCGGTGTCGCGGCGCGCCGAGGACGCGGCGGCCCGCGCCGCCGTCGCGACGAAGGGCGGCCGGTGACCGGGGACGAGCTGGACCGCGACAAGCTCTTCGCCGCCCGGCTGCAGGCCGTCGGGGCCCGCCCGTTCCTGGCGACGGCGTTGTTCGCCCTCCACGTGGTCGAGTCGCCGCGCGTCCCGACGATGGCCGTCGACCGTCACTGGCGGTGCTACGTATCGCCGTGGTTCGTGGACCGCACGCCCGTGGAGGAGCTCGCCGGAGTGTGGGTGCACGAGGTGTCGCACCTGCTCCGGGACCACCACGGGCGCGGCGACCGGTTCGCGCGCACGCACGGACTGACCGGTGCGGCGGAGCGCCTTCGGATGAACATCGCGGCCGACTGCGAGATCAACGACGACGTGTACGGGGACGGTCTGGCCGCCCCCGAGGGAGCCGTGTGGCCCGCGACGCTGGGGCTCCCCGAGGGAAAGCTGATGGAGGAGTATCTGCGTCTGTTCCGGCTCGGGCCCCGTACGCAGGACTTCGCCTGGCTGGACTGCGGCAGCGGCTCCGACGGGCTCGACCGGGAGTGGGACCTCGGACCCGACGGCGCGCACGGGCTGAGCGAGCAGGAGCGCGACGCCGTGCGCTTCCGGGTGGCCCAGGGCATCACCGGCCGCCCGGGCCATGCGCCGAAGGCGTGGAAGCGGTGGGCGGAGGAGGCGTTCCATCCGCCCCAGGCATGGCGCGACCTGCTGGGGGCCGCCGTCCGGTCAGCCGTTTCCGGCCCCGGCGCGGGCGACGACTACTCGTACGGGCGTCCCTCGCGACGCTCGGTGGGCCTGCCCGGGGTGATCCTGCCGAGCCTGCGGCGCAGGCCACCGCGCGTGTCCGTGGTCATCGACACCTCGGGGTCGGTCAGCGACGTGGAGCTGGGCAGCGCGCTGCTGGAGGTGTCCGCGATCACCCGTGCCGTGGGCGGGCGCCGGGACCTGGTCACGGTGCTGTCCTGCGACGCGGCCGCCCGGGTCGTGCACCCGCTGTGCAGTGCGGAGGGCATCCCGCTGGTGGGCGGCGGCGGAACCGATCTGCGCACGGGCTTCGCCAAGGCCCTGCGGACGCACCCCCGGCCCGACGTCGTCGTGGCCCTGACCGACGGCCAGACCCCGTGGCCCTCTGTCCAGCCGGCGTGCCGGACGGTGGTGGGCCTCTTCGACCGGCCGGACCGGGGCTCGTGGGACGAGGAGGATCCGGACCACGTACCGGACACGCCCCCCGAGTGGGCGCGCGTCGTCAACATCGGCTAGTCGGAGAGCCGTTGATCCGGGTGACGGGGCACCCGTTCGATCCCGGAGGCGCCCGCCCGCAGCCCGTCCGTGACCAGGTCGAAGAGGCGGGCGGCACGGGGCTGCCAGTCGCTGTGCGGATCCAGTTGCCACAGGCCCGCTATGGCGAGGAGGAAGTCGTCCGGGGTCACCCCGGCGCGTATCGTGCCCGCCGCCTCGTTCGCCGCCAGCAGGAGCGTGATGGCCTCGGTCACCGGACCGTGGCCGACCTGCGCCAGGCTGCCGTGCCCGCTCGTCGCGGCGCGCAGGGCGTCCGCCAGGCCCGCCTTCGCCATGGCGTACCGGGCGAGGCGGTCCATCCACTCCCGCAGGGCGCGGTCGGCCGGGCGGTCGGCCAGGAGCTGGGCCGCCGCGTCGGCGACCTGCCGCATCTCGTACCGGTAGACCTCGAGCACCAGGGCCTCGCGGTGGGGGAAGTTGCGGTAGAACGTGCCCTGGCCCACGCCCGCCTTCCGCGCGATCACGCTCACCGGGGTGTCCGCGGCCCGGGTCAGCTCGGCGAGCGCGACGGCCAGGATGCGCTCGCGGTTGCGCTGCGCGTCCGGCCGCGTGGGCGTGCTCCTCGCGTCCCGCACCCTCCCCCCTCTCCCGAGCCACGGCCGGGGACGGCCTTGCTCGCCGGACACCCGTCCGTTAGGTTCGACAACCAAGCGGACAACTGTCCGCTTGCCTCCACCACAGCGCCGGATCAGGCCACTTGACCGACCGGCTTCCGTCGGCCCCCCACCCGCTCGCCGCGCTCTCCGCCTCCCGCACCGGCCGCACACCGTCCCGTGCGGAGCGGTCCAGCCCCTGCGAAAGAAGGCTGATCATGGCCCCATCGACGTCCAGCGCCGTCACCCTGCGCGTCAACGGCGAAAAATACACGCTGACCGTCGACCACCGCACCACCCTGCTCGACGCGCTACGCGAACGCCTCGACCTGACCGGCACCAAGAAGGGCTGCGACCAGGGCCAGTGCGGCGCCTGTACGGTGCTGCTCGACGGCCGCAGGGCCGTGGCCTGCCTCCAGCTCGCGGTGGCGGCCGAGGGGCGCGAGATCACCACCATCGAGGGCGTGGCGGACGGCGACCGCCTGCACCCCGTGCAGCAGGCGTTCCTGGACCTCGACGGATACCAGTGCGGCTACTGCACCCCGGGCCAGATCTGTTCCGCCCTCGCGGTCATCGAGGAGCACGCCGCCGGCTGGCCCAGCGCCGCGACCGAGGACGTACGGCCCGAGGCCGGGGTGCCCGCGCTCACCGCCGACGAGATCCGTGAGCGCATGAGCGGCAACCTCTGCCGCTGCGGGGCGTACACACAGATCGTCCAGGCGGTCGCCCACGCCGCCGAGGGCGCCGCCGGGCAGGCCAAGGAGCGTGTGGCATGAGGGAGTTCGGCTACGAACGGGTCCATGACGTCGCCGGAGCGGTGGCCCTCCTCGGCGCCGATCCCGGCGCCCGGCTCCTCGGCGGCGGCACCAACCTGGTCGACCTGATGAAGGCGGGCGTGGAGCGCCCCAGCCTTCTCGTCGACGTGAGGGAACTCCCCCTGGACGAGGTGGGGTTCAGCCCCGAGGGCGGTCTGCGCATCGGAGCCACCGTCTCCAACAGCGACCTGGCCGCCCACCCCGACGTACGCCGCCACTACCCGGCCCTCGCCCAGGCGCTGCTCGCCGGAGCGTCCGGGCAGCTGCGCAACATGGCCACCGTCGGCGGCAACCTCCTCCAGCGCACCCGCTGCGGCTACTTCGCCGACCTCGCCAAACCCTGCAACAAGCGTGCCCCCGGTACCGGCTGCCCCGCCCTCGCGGGCGACCACCGCAACCACGCAGTCCTCGGCGCGTCGGAGCACTGCGTCGCCACGCACCCCTCCGACATGGCGGTCGCCCTCGCGGCGTTCGACGCGGTCATCTCGTACGCAACGGCAGAGGGGCCCGGCGAGTTGCCGATCGAGGCGTTCTACCTGCCCGTGGGCGGCACCCCGCACATCGAGACCGCGCTGCCCGCCGGTGCCGTGATCACCGGCGTCACGCTGCCGCCCGCCCCGGCCGCCGCTCACTCCCGCTACCGCAAGGTGCGCGAGCGTGCCTCGTACGCCTTCGCGATCGGTTCGGTCGCCGCCGCCCTCGATGTACGCGACGGTGTCGTGCGCGACGTCCGCCTCGCCCTCGGGGCCGTCGCCTCCCGTCCGTGGCGGGCCCGTACCGCCGAACGGGCCCTGACCGGCGGCCCGGCCGACGCGGCCGCTTTCGCCGCGGCGGCCCACGCCGAACTGGCCGCCGCCCGGCCGCTGCCCGGGAACGGCTACAAGGTGACGCTGATGCGCAACCTCGTCGTCGCCGAGCTCACCCGACTCGCCGAGGAGGCCGCCCGATGACCACGACGACCGGTACCACCACCGCCTCCGGGGCCGTCGGCTCGGGCCGGGCCCGGGTGGAGGGCCGCGACAAGGTCACCGGCGCCGCCCGCTACGCCGGCGAGATCCCCTTCGCCCGGCTCGCCCACGGCTGGCTGGTCCTCTCCACGATCGCCCGGGGCCGGATCACCGCCGTGGCGGACGAATCCGTGCTCGCCATGCCGGGCGTGCTCACCGTGCTCCACCACGGCAACGCCCCGCGCGTCGAAACGGATTACGTGGGCATGCTCGGCCGGCCCAACCCGGTCGTCGGGCTCTTCCAGCACGACCGGGTGCCGTTCGTGGGCTGGCCGGTGGCCCTCGTGGTGGCCGAGACCCCCGAACAGGCCAGGGAGGCCGCCGAGGCCCTCGTGGTCGGCTACGAGGAGGAACCGCACGACGTGGCGTTCCGTGCCGGTCGCGACGACGCCTACCGGCCCGAGGGCTCCCCGATGGTGCGGGCCGACACGGACAAGGGGGACGTCCAAGCGCGGATCGACGGGGCCGCCTTCGTCGTGGACGCGGAGTACACCACCCCCGAGGAACACCACTGCTCGATGGAGCCGCACGCCGCGACCGCCCGCTGGGACGACGGCCGGCTCGACGTCACCGACTCCAATCAGGGCAGCTCCTGGGTGGCCGGAGAACTCGCCCAGCTCTTCTCCCTGGACCCCGCCTCGGTGCGCGTGCGCTCCGAACACATCGGCGGCGCCTTCGGATCGAAGGGGTTGAGCGCCCATCAGGTCGCCGCCGTCATGGCGGCGACAGCGCTGCACCGTCCCGTACGCGTCGTCATGACCCGGCGGCAGATGTTCTCGCTCGTCGGCTACCGCAGCCCCACTGCTCAGCGCGTCAGGGTCGCGGCCGACGCCGGAGGACGGCTGTGCGCCTTCGACCACGAGGCGCTGAACCTCACGTCCGGCGTGCACGAATTCATCGAGACCAGCGCCGTGCTCGGCCGCGTCCTGTACGACGCGGACGCGCACCGCACCCGGCACCGGATCGTACGGCTCGACGTGCCGACGCCGACCTGGATGCGCGCCCCCGGCGAGGCACCCGGCTCCTTCGCCATCGAGTCGGCCCTCGATGAACTCGCCGAGAAGTGCGGCGTGGACCCCATCGCCCTGCGGGCGCGCAACGAACCCGCCAACGGCCCGGTCTCGGGCCTCCCGTTCAGCAGCCGCAACCTGCTCGCCTGCTTCGAGGAGGGCGCCCGCCGGTTCGGCTGGGCGGACCGCGATCCGCGCCCCGGCCTGCGCCGCGAAGGCCGCTGGCTCATCGGGACCGGGACGGCCGCCGCCTCCTACCCCTCGGGCGTCGGCCGCTCCACCGCCGCCGTCACCGCCGAGGCGGACGGCACCTTCACCGTACGGGTCAACGCGGCGGACATCGGCACAGGGGCCCGCACCGCCATGACGCTCGTCGCCGCCGAAGCGCTCCAGGTGGACCCGGACCTGGTCCAGGTGCGCATCGGCGACAGCGACCTGGGCCACGCGATGATCGCGGGCGGCTCCACCGGCACGCGCTCCTGGGGCTGGGCGGTGCGCCTCGCGGCGGCCGACCTCCGCGAACGGCTGGCACTGGGCGGCGCCGTCCCGGCCGAGGGGATCACCGCCCGCGCGGACACCGCCGACGCCATCGCCGCCCTGCCGCAGCGGGAACGGCACTCATTCGGCGCCCAGTTCGCTGAGGTCGCCGTCGACGTCACCACCGGCGAGGTACGCGCCCGCCGCCTGCTGGGCATCTTCGCGGCGGGCACGATCGTCAACCCCCTCACCGCCCGCAGCCAGCTCATCGGCGGCATGACCTGGGGCCTCTCCATGGCGCTCCACGAGGAGGCGGTCCGCGACGCGGCAACCGGTGGGCACGTCAACGCCGACCTCGCCGGCTACCACGTCGCCTCCCACGCCGATGTGCCGCTCATCGAGGCGGACTGGGTGGACGACCCGGTGCCCGGCGACCCCGTCGGCATCAAGGGCATCGGCGAGATCGGCATCGTGGGCGTCGCCGCCGCGATCGCCAACGCGGTGTGGCACGCGACGGGCGTACGCCACCGGGAGCTGCCGATCCGCCCGGACCGCGTCCTGCGCGCGGGGGACAACCCCTAAGCGCCCAGCCGCATTTCGCGCCCCCGCCAGCGACGCCGCAGCCAGCGGTCGTGGCTGGCGACCACGACCGCGCCGGGGCCGGGGCCCAGCGCCTCCTCCAGCTCGTCGCACAGCGCGGGGGAGAGGTGGTTGGTCGGCTCGTCCAGCAGCAGCAGCTCCGGCGGGCGGGCCATCAGCAGCGCGAGCGCGAGCCTGCGCCGCTGGCCCGCCGACAGCTGCCGCACCTGCTTGCCCAGGTCCGCCGCGCGCAGCAGCCCGAGCGAGAGCAGCGGCACCCGTTCCGCGCGCTCGGCGCCCAGCACCCGTACGTAGGTGTCGGCGACGGTACGGTCCGGCCGGGCGAACACGCTGTCCTGCGCCAGCACCCCGACGGACAGGCCCGGCCGCCGGGCCACCTCGCCGACCGCGACCGGCCGGCCCGCGAGCACCGCGATCAGCGTCGACTTCCCCGTACCGTTGCCGCCCGTCACCAGCAGGCGGTCGGATGCCCCGACGTCGAGCTCGTCGACGGCCAGCCGTCCGGGGAACCGCACCCCGCGCAGGGACACCAGGGTGCCCGGCTCGGGCGGCTCGGTCCGCTCCGGGTACCGGAACCGCAAGGGGCTGGGCGGCTCGGCGACCTGGCGGCGCTCCGCCTCGTCCAGCCGGCGGGTGGCGTTGCGCACCCGGCGCGCGATCTGGCTCTGCACCCGGCCGGCCCGCAGCCCGTACCCCATCTTCTCGCTGTCGCGCGGCCCCCGGTCGGGCGCGACCTGGCGCGCGGTCACCGCGGCCGACCGGCGCAGCTCCCCGATCTCCTCCTGCTCCTCGGCGTACCGGCGCTCCCAGCGCGCCCGCTCCGCCCGCTTCTCCGCCAGGTACGCGCTGTACCCGCCGCCGTAGCGTACGGGCCCGTCCACCGCCGGATCGAGGTCGACGAGGTCCGTGCAGACGGCGTCCAGGAACGCCCGGTCGTGGCCGGCGATCACCACGGGCCCGGGCATCGTGCGCAGTTGCTCCTCGACGAACGCGGCGGCCTCGTCGTCCAGGTGGTTGGTCGGCTCGTCGAGGAGGAGGGCGGTCGGCCGGCGGACCAGCAGCGCGGCGAGCGCCAGCCGGCCGCGCTGACCGCCCGAGAGCGAGCGGAGCGTCCGCCCGTGCGGCAGGGAGCCGAGCCCGAGCCCGCCGAGCACGACGGCCGCGCGCCGGTCGGCGTCCCAGACCTCCCGCTCCTCGGCCTGTTCGAGTCGTCCGCCGTACGTCTCCAGGAGCCGCGCGTGCTCCGGAGAGTCTTCCGGTGTACGGGAGAGCAGCCCGGACAGCCGGTCGAGCTCCGCGAGGTCCGCCCGGGCCTCGCGCAGGGCGTCGTCCAGGACACCGGCGACGGTGGAGTCAGCGTGGTACGGCATCTCCTGGTGCAGGAACCCCACATCCGCGGGCCGGGTGACCTGCCCGGCGTCGGGCTCGTCCACCCCGGCGAGCAGCCGCAGGAGTGTCGACTTGCCGACCCCGTTCTCACCGATGAGGCCGATGCGGTCGCCGGGGGACGCGGTGAGCGACACCCCGTCCAGGACACGTTTCGTGCCGAGGACGCGGACCAGGTCGTGGGCGAGGAGGGCGCGGCTCATGCTTCCGGTGCCCCCGTCTCGCGCAGTTCCCCGTCCGCCAGCCGCAGCCACCTGCCCACGCCGATCCGTTCCAGGAACCGTTCGTCGTGGCTGACGACCATGAACGCGCCCCGGTACGAAGCGAGCGCGCTCTCCAGCTGGCCGGCGCTCACCAGGTCCAGGTTGTTCGTCGGCTCGTCCAGGAGCAGCAGCTGCGGGGCCGGCTCCGCGCACAGCACACAGGCCAGCGTGGCCCGCAGCCGCTCACCGCCCGACAGCACACCGACCGGCAGATGGGCGCGGTCGCCGCGGAAGAGGAAGCGCGCGAGCAGGTTCATCCGCTCGGCCTCCTCCCGGTGCGGGGCGTACGCGGCGAAGTTCTCGGCCACCGTGCGCCCGAGGTCGAGCAGGTCGAGCCGTTGCGAGAGGTACGCGATCCGCCCGTCGGCGCGCCTGATCGACCCGCCGCCCGGCTCCAGGTCACCGTTGACCATCCGCAGCAGGGTGCTCTTGCCGGCGCCGTTGGGCCCCGTCAGCGCGATGCGTTCGGGGCCCCGGATCGTCAGGTCGACGCCCTCGCCGGAGAACTGCTCCCGGCCGCCGAGGCGCACCCGCAGCCGCTCGGCGAGGAGCACCGTGCGGCCGGCGGGCACATCGGTGTCCGGCAGGTCGAGGGTGATGCGCTGTTCGTCGCGTACCGCACGCCCCGCCTCGTCCAGGCGGGCCTGCGCCTCGCCGACCCGGGAGGCGTGTGTCTGGCCGGACTTGCCGGCCGCCTCCTGGGCGCCGCGCTTCATGTTCCCGGCGAAGATGCGGGGCAGGCCCGCGTTCTTGAGGTTGCGTGCCGCGTTGCTCGCGCGCCGCTCGGCCCGTTCGCGGGCCTGCTGCATCTCGCGCTTCTCCCGCTTCAGCTCCTGTTCCGCGTTGCGGACGTTCTTCTCGGCCACCTCCTGCTCGGCCCGCACGGCTTCCTCGTACGCCGTGAAGTTGCCCCCGTACAGCCGCAGTTCCGATGTGCCGAGCTCGGCGATGCGGTCCATGCGGTCCAGGAGCGCGCGGTCGTGGCTGACGAGCAGCAGCGTGCCGTTCCACGACTCCAGCGTGTCGTAGAGGCGGTGCCGTGCGTCGAGATCGAGGTTGTTCGTCGGCTCGTCGAGCAGCAGGACGTCTGGCCGCTTCAGCAGCTGGGCCGCGAGGCCCAGCGAGACGACCTGCCCGCCGCTGAGCGTGCCGATGCTCCGGTCCAGGGCGATGCCGTCGAGACCGAGCCGGTCGAGCTGGGCGCGGGTGCGCTCCTCGATGTCCCAGTCGTCGCCGATGACCGCGAAGTGCTTCTCGTCCACGTCGCCGGACTCCACGGCGTCCAGCGCGCGGATCACCGCGTCGACGCCCAGTACCTCGGAGACCGACAGGTCACCGGTCAGGGGGAGGCTCTGCGGGAGATAGCCGAGCGTGCCGTCGACGGTGACGGAACCGGCGGTCGGGCGCAGCTCGCCGGCCAGCAGTCTGAGCAGTGTGCTCTTGCCGGAGCCGTTGGGGGCGACGAGACCGGTGCGGCCGCTGCCCACGCTGAAGGACAGGCCGGAGAAGACCGGGGTGTCGTCCGGCCAGGCGAAGGAGAGGTTCGAGCAGATGAGGGATGCGTCGGACATACGGGGACCTCGCGTGTGAATCCGGGGACGGGGGTACCACGGCCCCGGAGGAATGGTCAGAGGGAACAACGACATGGCCACTGCGGTGGCGCCCTGGGCGCCCGCTGCGGCTATGGGGCTCCGGGATCACCCGGAGATGTCGTCGTCGCCTGCCATGTCTGGTCTCCTCGTACACGCTGAACGGCCCGTCGACCTTAGCAGCTGTCCCCTCTCACGGCCTTTCGCTTTCGGTGCCGGCCCGGCGGCGCAGATCGGCGATGCCCTGGTCCAGGGCCGCCTCCAGGTGATCCGGGCTGCCGGTGGACAGCAGGATCACCACTCCGCCCTGGATCCCGGCCAGCAGGGCCGCCGTCGAGCGGTCCGCGTCCCGGTCGGCGTCGGTCTTCCCGATCGACTGCATGTGCCGGATTCCGGCGGCCAGCGCGGCCTGCCGGCGTTCCGGCAGTTCGGTGGCGACGGCCTGCGCGCCCGACGAGGCCGGACCGATCCGGGAGACCGCGATGTCGAGCGGGCAGTCCCGGCCCTGCTCGCGGTAGCGGGCGACGACCTTGTCGCGCCGGCTCAGCCAGGCCGGGGCCGGGGACGGGGTCCGGCAGTTCGGTCCAGGCCATGACCTCGGGGCCGCCGTGCCGGGTGATGCTGATCGCGTGCATCGGGTGTGCCTCTCCGTGAGCCGTCACCGCGGCTCGTGTGCCGCGGGGAGGTCAGGCCACCGTAGAAACGCAAAAATGGACCCGTAAGTCCAGTCCGGTCGGGCCGGGTGGCGGGACGGACGGGCCGCCCCGCCACCTCGCGGAGTCACCGGCGCGGGCGATGGCCGAACCGGACCGCCTCCCACGGCGTGCCCGCCGGGAAGGACTCCGCGCGGCGCTGCCCGGACGGGCGTGCGAGGGCCCGTACGACGGCCGGCTTCGTGCCCTCGATCCGCGCCAGCCAGCCAAGGAGCTCCCGGCGCAGCTCGTCGGCGACCGCGCGGTGCGATTCCAGGCCGGCGAGATTGTCCAGCTCGTACGGGTCGGCCGCCAGGTCGTACAGCTCCGTCTCCGTGTACTGGTCCGCGCCCGGATCGTTCCAGGCGTCCGCGCCCGGCGCCTCCACGGCGTACTTCCACCGCGAGGTGCGCACCGCGCGCCCCACCCGGTCCTCGCTGATCTGGACGAACACCGAACCGGGCCGTTCCGGATCGCGCCCCCCGCCGGCCAGCGGCAGCAGGGAGCGTCCCTGGACGCCCGGCGGGACCGGGAGGCCGGCCGCCGCTAGCAGGGTCGGCATCAGGTCCACCGTGCTGACCGGCCGGCGGACGAGCCCGCCGCCGCTGAAGCCCGGCCCGGTGACCGCCAACGGCACCCGGACCGACGCCTCGTGGGCCGAGCGCTTGTACTCGCTGTTGCGGGTACGGAAGTGGGAGCCGTGGTCCGCCGTCCAGGCCAGGACCGTGTGCTCCTCGGTGCCCAGGCTCCGCAGGGCGTCGCGCAGCCGGCCCACCCCCTCGTCGACCCGCTTGATCTGGCCCAGGTACCCGGCGAGGTGGCGGTGCGCCCCGCCCTGCTCGGCCCCCGGGGAGAGCGCGGCCAGGTCGGGCGGCAGCCAGGCGCCCTCGTAACGCTCCCGGTAGCCCGCCGGGGCCGGGTAGTCGTCGGTGGGGTTCTGGTGGTGCGGCTCCAGCAGCGACAGGAAGAGCAGGTACGGCCGGTCGTGGTGGTCGGCGACGAACCGGATCGCCGCGTCGATCAGCGCGTCCGAGCGGTAGCCGGGGAGCCGCACCGGCTCGCCGCCCTCGTCGTGCACCACCGTGCGGTACGCGTCCGAGGTGAATTCCAGCCGGTCGGACGCCAGCCATGCGCTGTAACCGCCCCGCAGGGCGGGCGGCACCGGCCCGTCGGGGTTGTCGTCGCCCGCCAGGTGCCACTTCCCGATGTAGCCGGTGGCGTATCCGGCCGCCGCGAACTCACCGGCCAGCGTGGGGATGCCCCCGGGGAGCGGGAGACCGTTGCGGAAGACGCCGGTGGCTGTCGGGTAGCGGCCGGTCTGCAGCGACGAACGGGCGGGCGCGCAGACCGGGTTGGGGGTGACCGCCTGCTCGAAGAGGGTGCCCTCGCGGGCGATGCGGTCGAACTCGGGTGTCACACCGGCCCGGTTGCCGTGCACCCCGGCCGTGTCCCAGCGCTGCTGGTCGGTGAGGACCACGATCACCTGCGGGCGTGCCCCGGAGGGCGGCGCCGGGACGCCGCCCTCCGGGACCGGGGAGTGCTCGCTCACGCAGCCGTCGCCTCGGCGGTGGAGGCGCCGGACGGGATGCCGAAGGACGGGTCCGGCACCCCCTCGGGGCTGATGAGCGTGGAGGAGCGGCCGTCGACGCCGACCGGAACGTCACCGTCGATGGTGACGCGGCGGAGCTTGCGCTCGTGGGTGTCGGAGTCGTCCACGCCGTAGTGCTGGGTGGCGCGGTTGTCCCAGATCGCCACGTCACCCACCTGCCAGTCCCAGCGCACGGTGTTCTCCGGGCGCTCGATGTGCGACTGGAACAGGTCGACCAGGGCCCGCGAGTCGCGCCCGGTCAGCCCGCTGATGCGCTGTACGAAGTTGCCCAGCAGCAGCACGCGTTCGCCGGTTTCGGGGTGCACGCGGACCACCGGGTGCTCGGTGAGGAACTTGGTCGACGTGAACACCTCGCGGTACTGCTGAAGCGCCTCCGGCAGGGCGTTGGGCCGCACGGCCGCGTAGTCGTAGTCGTTGGAGTGGACGGCCCGCAGACCGTCCGCCAGGGTGCGCAGCTGCTCGGGGAGCTCCGCGTAGGCGGCGGCTGTGTTGGACCACAGGGTGTTGCCGCCGTACGGGGGGATCACGACGGCCCGCAGGATGGAGAAGGCCGGGTAGGCGGGGACGAAGGTGACGTCGGTGTGCCACTGGTTGGCCCGGCCGCCGTGGTCGGAGTCGATGCCGAGCGAATACCGGCCGTCGGCGGACGGCACGGTCGGATGGGCGACGGGAGTGCCGAACAGCCGGCCGAAGGCCTCGTGGCTCTCCTCGTCCAGGTGGTCCTGCTCCCGGAAGAAGACGACCTTGTGGGCGAGGAGCGCGGCCCGGACGGCGGCGACCGTCTCCGGGTCGAGGTCGCCGCCGAGCCGTACACCCGAGATGACCGCGCCGATACGGCCGCCCAGCTGCTGGACGGTGATGGCCGGGGCGGTGGTGGTGGAGGACATGGGATTCCCTTCGAGGTCGCCCGTCGCGGCCGTGCGCTGGGGCGCGGCCGGCGGCGAGCCGATTAATTGTGGAGCGGAATTAATTGGGGCGGGATGCGCCCGCAGGCGGAGACGGGTGCACTGCGCGGAGCGACGGTGCGCGGAGTTGCCGGCTCCGGAGCGGGAGCGCGGTGCGGTGGTACGCCGGTGAGGTCAGGCGGCGGTACAGCGGCCCGGACACACGGGCTGCGTCGGGGCGGGGCGGCCGGCGCGGGCGGGCCGCGCATCGGTGAGTGCCGTCGCGAACATGTCCCGGAGACTCGCAGCGCCCCGCCGGGTACGTCAAGCGCCCGCCGGCACCCCACGGGGCGTACGGCAGTGGTTCAATCGGCGCCTGCACGGGGTTGCCCGACGCCCCTTCACGGCGCCGAAAAACCGTGCGTGGCCTGCGAGTTCGCCCGTGTGACCCAGCAGTGAGCGGGCGCCGCCCCCGGCCCCGGTCGCCGGCCTCGTGCGAATTCACGCCGCCGTAACGTTGCGAGCGCCCCACCGGCGCAGGACCCGAGCGCCCCACCGGCGCAGGACCCGAGGAAGGCCCCCATGACCGCCGACCCCCGCCTCTTCCGCGTGACCGGTGACGGAAGGCGCGAGACCAACGCCGCCACCGTGCTGCGCACCGTCCTCGACCACGGACCCGTCGCCCGCCGGACGATCGCCGAACGCTCCGGGCTGAGCCAGGCCGCCGTGTCACGCCAGTGCACCGACCTTGTACGGCTGGGCCTGGTGCGGGAGTTGCCCGAGCTGAGCGCCGGCAACGGGGTGGGCCGCCCCCAGATCCCGGTCGACCTGCACACCGGCGAGAGCGACGGCCCCCTGGTCGCCGGGGTCCACATCGGGGTGCCCGCATCCACCTTCGGCCTGCTCGACCTGCGCGGCCGGCTGCTCGACCGGCGCGCCTTCCCGCACGACGGCATCCCGGCCGGGGACCTGCCGCCGAGGATCGTGCGCGGGCTGCGCGCCTTCTTGGACGACGTCCGCCGCGACCGCCCGCTGCTGGGGGTGGGCGCGGCCCTCGGCGGCTGGGTCGACCCGGGCTCCGGCACAGCCGTGCGGCACGCCTCGCTCGGCTGGGCCCGCCGGCCGCTCGCCGCCGAACTCGCCCGTGGCCTGGGCGGTTCGGCGGTGCGCGTCGACAACCACGCCCGGGCCGTCGCCCAGTCCGAGATCCTGTTCGGCCGGCCCGAGGCGCGGCGGAGCCTGGTCCACCTGTTCATCGGCAACGTGGTCGACGCCGCCTTCGGCATCACCGGGGTGGTGCACCAAGGGCCCGGGTCCGGAGCCGGGGACGTGGCTCACCTGCCCGTGCCGGACTCCACGGTGGTCTGCCCCTGCGGGCGTTCGGGCTGCCTGGAGGCGACCGCCTCCAACACCGCCATGGCGCGGACCGCGGTGCGACGGGGCATCGTGCCCTGGGCCGACGCGTTCCTGGTGGTGGACGCGGCGGCGGCCGGGGACCGGCGCGCCGACCGGCTGCTGCGCGAGCGGGCCCGCGCCGTGGGCCGGGCGACGGCCCTGCTGCTCGACGTCCTCAACCCGGACCTCGTGGTCGTCACCGAGCACGCCAGCCTGATCAACCCCGAGTACCTGGAGGAGATCAGAGGCGCCGCTGTCGACCACTCGCACGTCTGCCAGGACCCCGAACGCATTGTCAGTCCGCATGCCGGGACAGCCGTCCTCCCCGTCGCGGCCGGTGCCGTCGTGCTGAACCCCCTGTTCAGGAGCCCGCTGGCGGCTGCGGCGCGGTAGTCGGGCCTCGGCGGCCCCAAAGCGCTTCGTACCAGGATGCGGACAACGCAGGTTGACCGTCCGGCGAGGCCGCTGTCATATTGCTCCCGTGAACCCGGACAAGCGCCTCGTCTCCCGCAGGCACGTCGACCTCTGTCGACAGGCCAGCGCGGTCTGTGCCGTCCGCCGCTGACCCGGACCGCGGCGGGCAGCCCCATGGCCCCGCCCCGCTGACCTCTCACGGGTGACAACAACCCGCTGAGACCCGGGAATCGCCTTTCCGGGCGGCTTCCTCCGCTCCCGTGCGTCGCGGGAGCCCTTTCACACCTACCCGCGCCGATTCCGTACGGCCGCCGCAGCGGCCCCGGTCCGGTGCGCCATTCGCGCAGCGCATCCCGTCGCTCCATTCCTCCCGCAGCGGAACAAATGCGCGTGCGTGCTCCACCGCGCCCTCCCGCCCCATTCCCCTTTCCCAGTCACAGGCAGGCATCGATGACCGAGCTGTACCCCCTCACGCCCTCCGGACCGTCCCGGCGCTCCACGCTGCGCGCCGCAGGTGGCGGCGCCCTGCTCCTCGGACTGGGGCTCGTGGGCTGCCGCTCGGCCGTGTCGGACACTTCGTCCGGCCCGCAGGCAGCGAGCGCCGCACCCCGGCGCGGCGGCGTGCTGAACGTCGCCGTGAACGCCGACTTCACGCCCGCCCTGCTGTTCGCGCAGAGCGGCCAGTCCCTTCAGCAACGCCTGATCTACAACACCCTCACCCGCTACGACGACCGTCTCCACCCGAAACCCGAACTCGCCAGCTCCTGGACGTACGCCGAGGACGGACGCAGCATCACGCTCCGGCTGCGCGACGACGTGACCTTCCACAACGGCCGCACATTCACCGCCGACGACGTGATCTTCGCGGTGAAGAACCTTCAGAATCCGGTACGTGCGGCCCAGTTGCGCAGCACGGCGGCCACGATCACCGGATTCGAGAAGCGCGGCGACCACGAGCTGGTGCTCAAGCTGGCGCACCCGGTCAACAACCTCTTCGACCTGTTCGAGTTCATGATCATCACGGATTCGGAGAGCGTCGAGGACGCCGTCGCCGGGAAGAAGCTCATCGGGACCGGTCCGTTCAAGCTGAAGAAGTGGAGCCCCGGCTCCGGTCTGAGCCTCACCCGCAACGACGCGTACTGGCAGCCCGGACGCCCCTACCTCGACGGGGTCGAACTGCGGGTCGTCGCCCAGGCCGACGCGCTCATCTCGTCCCTGCGCTCCGGCCAGTCCCAGCTCTCCTTCGACGTGCCCGGCAAGAGCCTCGGCGTCGTCAAGGCCGACCACGGGCTCACCATCAGCGACTACGACACCGGCGCCGGCGCCGTCTATCTCGGCGTCAACACCACGGTCGCCCCGCTGACCGACCGCACCGTCCGCCAGGCGCTCGCCTGGGCCGTCGACCGGGACCGGCTCGTCGCCCAGACCCTCGGCGGGTACGGACTCGCCTCCGCCGCACCCTGGCCCAAGTCCTCACCCGCCTACAGCGAGGCCGACCGCACCCACTACACCCACAACCCCGCGAAGGCCCGGGAACTCCTGAAGTCCGCGGGGCACACCCGGCTCGACCTGCCCATGCTGCACATCGCACTGCCCGGCGAGACGGCCATCGCCGAGTCCATCCAGTACGACCTGAAGCAGGTCGGCGTCCACGTCACGCTCCAGCCCACCGACGGGGCCACCGCACAGAAGAAGCTGATCTCGCAGGGCATGCCGGCCCTGTGGTCCCTCGGCCACGGATTCGCCCAGGTGCAGCCTTCCACCCTCGCCGTCAGCGCCTACCCCTTCAACGAGGCGAAGAACACCTCCAAGTACCGCTCGGCCGAGTACACCAAGGTCGTACGGGAAGCCTGGACCGAGCCCGAGACCGACACGGCCGCCGCGAACGCCCTGCACCAGAAGATCTCCTCCATCCTGCTGGACGAGGCGTTCCTCATCGACCTCGTCGTCCGCGGACAGGTCCAGGTCTCCGCCGCCCGGCTGCACGGCGTCACGCTCAACAAGTTCTCCTACCTCAACCTCGACAACGCCTACCTGGTGTGACATGCGCAGCTACCTGCTCCGGCGGCTGCCGTCCGCCCTCCTCGTCCTGGTCGCCGCCTCCTTCCTGATCTTCACCATCCTCAGACTGGTCCCCGGCGACCCCGCCACCGCGCTCGCCGGACCCGACGCGGACGCGGCGACCGTCGCCGCGATCCGCGAACGGCTCGGCCTCGACGCACCCCTGCTCTCGCAGTACGCCCACTGGATCGGCTCGCTCCTCAGGGGCGACCTCGGACCGTCCTACGCGATCGGCGGACAGACCGCCGACCTCATCGGCGACGGCCTCGGCGCCACCACCGAACTCACCGTCGCCGCCCTCCTGTTCGTGATCGTGCTCGGCACGGCCTTCGGCGTGATCGGGGCAACCTCGCGCAACCGGTGGCCGGCCGCCGCCGTGCGCGTGATCACCACCGCCGCCCTGGCCGTCCCCCCGTTCGTCAGCGGCGTGCTGCTCGTCCTGGTCTTCGCGGTGGCGCTCCCCGTACTGCCGCCCGGCGGCCGGGTCGCCTTCCTGACCGCCCCGGACCTCGCCGCGCAGTACCTCGTGCTGCCGGCGCTCTGCCTGGCCCTGCCCAGCGCCGCCGTGCTCGGCCGCTACCTCAAGGACGGCATCGAACGCGGCCTCGCCGAGGACTACATCCGCACCGCCACCGCCGCCGGGATCGCCCCGCGCCGCCTGCTGTGGCGCCACACCCTGCCCAACGCCCTGCCGCCCGTCGTCACCCTGCTCGGCATGCAGGTCGGGAACCTGCTCGGCGGGGCCGTCCTGGTCGAGGCGATCTTCGCCTGGCCCGGCCTCGGCCAGCTGGCCGAACAGGGCCTCCAGCGCCGCGACTACCCGGTCGTCCAGGACCTCCTGCTGCTCCTGGTCGCCGTCTTCGTCCTCGTCCAGCTGCTCACCGACCTCGTGTACGCCTGGCTCGACCCCCGGATCAGGTGGGAGTAACCCTGATGACCCAGACGACCGACCTCCTCACCGCCGCGCCGCCCCCGGCCGCCCGCAAGCCGCGCGCCACGGCCCGCCCCCGTCACCCGTACCGCGCCGCCCTGTCCACCGCCCGCGCCCGCACCGGCCTCGTCCTCGTCGGTGCGGTGGTCCTCGCCGGACTCCTCGCACCGCTGCTCGCCGGGCACGGGCCCACCGACCAGAGCGGCCAGAGCCTGGCCGGACCCGGCACCCCCGGGCACCTCCTGGGCACCGACGACCTCGGGCGCGACCTGCTCAGCCGGGTGCTGTACGGCATCCGCACCGACCTCACCATCATCACGATCGCCGTACCCGCCGGCGCCGCACTCGGCTGCCTGCTCGCCCTGGCCGCCGCCGCCCACCCCGTCGCCGACACCGTCGTCCAGCGCGTCTTCGACCTGCTCCTCGCGTTCCCCGGGCTGATCCTGGCGCTCGCCGTCACCGCGATCCTCGGCCCCGGCCGCATCCCCGTCGTGCTCGTCATCGCCCTCGCCGAAGTACCGGTCTTCGGGCGGCTGCTGCGGAGCGGCGTCCTCGTACAGCGGGAACGCGAGTACGTCACGGCCGCCCGGGTCGGCGGGGGTTCGGGGCGCCGGGTGCTGGTCCGGCACATCCTGCCCAACGCGGCCGACCCGCTCGTCGTGCAGATCGCCGTCTCGCTGACCGTCGCCGTCTTCATCGAGGGCGCGATGAGCTTCCTCGGCGTCGGTGTCCGGCCCCCCGAACCCACCCTCGGCGCCGTGCTCAGCCAGTCCATGCCCTACCTCGCCCAGTCCCCGCACTTCGCCGCGGGCCCCCTGATCACCGTGACCGCGCTCGTCCTCGGCCTCTCGCTCATCGCCGAGGCGCTCAACCGGGAGATACGCCGATGACCGCCCCTGAGCTGCTGGAGGTCCGCGACCTCGGCGTCGAGTTCACCACCCCCGACGGGTCACCGCTGCGCGCCGTGCGCGGGGTCTCCTTCACCCTGCGCCGGGGCGAGACCCTGGCCGTCGTCGGCGAGTCCGGCTCCGGCAAGTCCACCACCGCGCTCGCCCTGAACCGCATGCTGCCCGGCACCGGCCGCATCACCGCCGGCACGGTCCGCCTGGACGGCCGCGACCTGGCCACCGCCGACGGGGCCGAACTGCGCGCGGTGCGCGGCGCGCGCATCGGCATGGTCTTCCAGGACCCCATGACCGCCCTCAACCCCGTCCTCACGGCCGGCCGCCACATCGACGAGGCCCTGCGCGCCCACGGCAACCACGACAAGGCCGCCCGCCGCGCCCGTGCCGTCGAACTCCTGGACCGGGTCGGCATCCCCGACCCGCACCGGCGTGCCGACGACCACCCGCACCAGTTCTCCGGCGGCCAGCGTCAGCGCATCCTCATCGCCATGGCCCTCGCAGGCGAACCCGACGTCCTCCTCGCCGACGAGCCGACCACCGCACTCGACGCCACCGTCCAGGACCAGATCCTCACCCTGCTCGGCGACCTCAACCGCGAGAGCGGCACCGCCCTGGTCCTCATCACCCACAACATGGGCGTCGTCGCCCGCTCCTGCGAACGGGTCCTCGTCATGTACGGCGGCACCGTGGTCGAGGACGGGCCCACCGCCGAAGTGCTCACCCGCCCCCGCCACCCGTACACCGCCGGACTCCTGGCCGCCGTCCCGCGCCTCGCCACCCCGTCCGGGACCCGCCTCACCGGCATCCCCGGCAGCCCGCCCGACCTCACCCTCCTCGGGGACGGCTGCGCCTTCGCCGACCGCTGCACCCTGGCCGAGGACCGCTGCCGCACCGCGGCCCCGCCGCTCGCACGCGTGACCGGAGACGTACGGGTGGCCTGCCTCCCCGCGGCCGGACGCACCGAACCGCTGCCCGCCCCGGCCCCGCCCGCCCGCATCGACCGCCCCGCGCCCGGCGCGGTCGTCCTGGAGGCGGACGGCCTCACCAAGACGTACGGGCGACGTGGCGCCCGGCGAGGCGGGGTGCCCGCGCTCGACGGGGTGTCGCTGACGCTGAGGGAGGGCGAGACGCTGGGCATCGTCGGCGAGTCCGGCTCCGGCAAGTCCACCCTGGCCCGGGTCCTCGCCCACGCACACTCCGCCGACGGCGGCACCCTGCGGCTGCGCGGCGAGGACGTCACCCGGCCCTCGCGCCGGGCGCTGCACGCGGTGCGCCGCCAGGTCCAGATGGTGTTCCAGGACCCCTACGCCTCGCTCAACCCCCGCATGACCGTGGGCGAGATCGTCGCCGAACCCCTCGTCGCGTTCGGCATCGGCGACCGGGAGGCGCGCCGCGAGCGGGTGGCGGAGCTCCTGGAGCTGGCGGGCCTGGACCCCGCCGTCGCCGGCCGCCACCCGCGCTCCTTCTCCGGCGGCCAGCGCCAGCGCATCGGCATCGCCCGCGCGCTCGCCCCCGCACCGTCCGTCCTCATCTGCGACGAACCCGTCTCCGCGCTCGACGTGTCCGTCCAGGCCCAGATCACCGGGCTGCTCACCGACCTCCAGCGCGATCTGGGGCTCTCCCTCGTCTTCATCGCCCATGACCTCGCGGTCGTCCGGCAGATCAGCCACCGCATCGCCGTCATGCACCGGGGCCGGGTCGTGGAGACCGGCACCGCCGACGAGGTGTGCGGGAACCCCCGCGACCCGTACACCCGCGCCCTGCTCGCCGCCGCGCCCGAACCCGTACCCCCGGCGGCACGCGTGGAGCACGCCGAGAAGACGGGAGCCCTCGCATGACCCACCGCACCCTTCAGCCGCCCGCCCCGACCCGTGACGGAGTCCCCAGCCGATGACCACCAGCACCCGCCGCGACCCCTACGACGGCTTCCCCGGCCACATCGGCCGCACCTTCGCCGCGTCCGAGCCGGCCTGGCCCGCTCCCCGCACGCCGGGGGAGAAGGCCCCGAACATCGTCGTCGTGCTCGTGGACGACATGGGCTACAGCGACATCGGCCCCTTCGGCTCCGAGATCCCCACCCCCGTCCTCGACACCCTCGCCGAGGACGGCGTACGGCTCAGCAACTACCACACCATGCCGCTGTGCTCCCCGGCCCGCGCCGCCCTGCTCACCGGCCTCAACCCGCACCGCGTCGGCTACGCCATGGTCGCCAACTCCGATCCCGGCTTCCCCGGTTACGGCATGGAGATCGCCGACGACATCCCCACCCTCGCCGAGCTCCTCCACGACTCGGGCTACGCCACGTACGCCGTCGGCAAATGGCACCTGGTCCGCGACTCCGCGTCCAATGCCGCCGACGACCGCGACAACTGGCCGCTGCGCAAGGGGTTCGACCAGTACTACGGCGTCCTGGAAGGGCTCACCAGCCTGTTCCACCCGCACCAACTCGTCCGCGACAACAGCCCGCTGGACATCGACGAGTTCCCCGACGACTACTACTACACGGACGACATCACCGACCAGGCCATCTCCATGGTGAAGTCGCTGCGCGCCCACGACCCGGACAAACCCTTCTTCCTCTACCTCGCGCACAACGCCGTCCACGGCCCCCTCCAGGCCAAGGAGGAGGACATCGCCCGCCACCGGGGCCGCTACGACGAGGGCTGGGACGCGCTGCGCGAGACCCGCTTCGCCGCCCAGATCGCCGACGGCCTCTTCCCGCCCGGCACCGAACTCCCCGCACGCAACAGCGAGGCCGGGCAGGACGTGCCCGCCTGGGACAGCCTCACCGAGGAGCAACAGCGCCTCTACGCCCGCTACATGGAGGTGTACGCGGCACTGGTCGACAACATCGACCAGAACCTCGGCCGGCTCACCGCCACCCTAGAAGCGCTCGGCGAGCTCGACAACACCATCATCGTCTTCACCTCCGACAACGGAGGCACCGGCGAGGGCGGCGCCGAGGGCACCCGCTCCTACTTCAGCCGCTTCGTCCACCACCCCGCCCTGCCCGAGGACTGGACCCCCGACGTCGACCGGGACCCCGAGCTGATCGGCGGCCCGCGCAGCCTCGTGCACTACCCGCGAGGCTGGGGCATGGCCTCCAACACCCCGTTCCGGCTCTACAAGGGCCACACGTACGCGGGCGGGGTGCGCGTCCCCTTCGTCCTGTCCTGGCCGAGGGGCGCCCGCGACGGCCGACTCACCCCGGGCACGCGCCCGCAGTACCAGTACGTCACCGACATCGCCCCGACCCTCCTCGAACTCGCCGGCCTGGAACGGCCGGAGCGCCGGCGCGGGGTCCCGCTCCAGGAACCGGACGGCGTCACCTTCGCCCCGGTGCTCGCCGACCCTGAACACCCCTCCACCCACCCCGAGCAGTACTGCGAGATGACCGGCAACCGCAGCTACTACCGCGACGGCCGCAAACTCGTCACCCTGCACCGCCCCGGCGCCCCCTACGACGACTCCGAGTGGGCGCTGTACGACATCAGGACCGATCCGACCGAGATCCATGATCTGGCCGCCGAACACCCCGGTCAGGTCAAGGAACTCTCGGCGGCCTGGGAGAAGGCCGCCTGGCGCAACGGCGTCTTCCCCCTCCCCGACGGCAGCGGCGCCCTGGCCCGCCGCAACCCCGCCGAACGCCGACTGTCACGCCCCCTCACCCTGCTGCCCGGCACCCCCGAACTGGAGCGCTACCGCTCCTCCCGGCTGGTCTCCCTGCGCTCCTTCGAGGTCACCGTCGCGATCGAGGACACGGGCGAGGGCGTCCTCGTCTCGCACGGCGACCAGGGCGGCGGCTACAGCCTGTACGTGGAGGAAGGCCGCCTGCACTTCGCGTACAACGAATACGGCGTCCTCCACGAGACGGACGCGGGCCGGCTCACACCGGGCGAGCACACGGTCCGCCTCGTGGCCACCGCCGAGCGCGGCCTGCGCTGGAGCTTCCGGATCGACGCCGACGGGCAGACCCGCGCCACCCCGCCCAGCGTCCACCAGCTCATCGGGATGGCCCCCTTCCAGGGCATCAGCATCGGTGTGGACCGCAAGTCCCCCATCTCCTGGCCCCTCTTCGAACGCCACCGCTCCTTCCCCTTCCAGGGCCGCCTGCGCTCGGTGACCTACAACCCGGGCGACCCGGGCCCGGACTCCCCGGAGGCGGTGGCCCAGGCACTGAAGGAGGCGGCAGCGGCGTTCGAGTAGGCCACAAGCCGTACGAATCCAGCCCCGCCGGTGTTCGAGGCGCGGGGTCCGGGGTGGCGCCCCGTTTCGGGAAGGGGCGGGTAGGGGACGGGCCCGCCGCAGGCGCGCGCCCCCCAGAGATCGATTCGCGACCCACCCCGCCCAGGTCTAACGTCGGTGGGGTGAACGACCACGTTCACCCCACCGCACCAGCGGCAACGAACCAATGACCGGCTCCCACGCGACACCCACGCAAGCCACCGCAACCCCCCGGAGGGACCGCGGCGGCACCATAGCCCTGCTGGTCATCTGCTCGTGCCAACTGATGGTGGTCCTCGACATCACCATCGTGAACATCGCCCTGCCCCACATCCAGACATCCCTCGGATTCTCCACCGAGAACCTGTCCTGGGTGATCAACGCCTACACCCTCACCTTCGGCGGCCTGCTCCTCCTCGGCGGCCGGATCGGCGACATCCTCGGGCGGCGCCGCGTCTTCATGGCCGGCGTCGCCCTCTTCGTCATCGCCTCCCTGCTCGGCGGACTCGCGCAGGAATCCTGGCAACTGCTGGCCGCCCGCTCCCTCCAGGGGGTCGGCGGCGCGATCGCATCCCCGACCGCCCTCGCCCTGATCACGACCACCTTCCACGAAGGCCCCGCACGCAACAGGGCCTTCGGCGTGTTCGCGGCTGTGTCCGCGGGTGGCAGCGCCATCGGACTGCTCGCGGGCGGCGTGCTGGTGGAGTGGCTCGACTGGCGGTGGATCTTCTTCGTCAACGTGCCGATCGGCGCGCTGATCGTCCTGGCGGCCCGCCGCTACATCCAGGAGTCCGAGCGCCACCCGGGTCACTTCGACGTCCTTGGCGCCCTCACCGCGACGCTGGGCATGGTGTGCCTCGTCTACGGCTTCATCCGCGCCTCCGAGGAGGGCTGGAGCGACACCCTGACCCTGGTCGCGTTCGCGGCGGCCGTCGTGCTGCTCGGGCTGTTCATCGCGATCGAGAACCGGTCCCGGCAGCCGATCACCCCGCTGTGGATGTTCCGCGACCGCAATCGCGCCGGAACCTACGGGATGATGCTGAGCCTCGCGGCGGCGATGTTCGGGATGTTCTTCTTCCTGACCCTGTTCGTGCAGAACATCCTGGGCTTCAGCCCGCTGCGCACGGGCCTCGCCTTCCTGCCGGTCAGCGTCATCATCGCGATCGGCGCCGGGTTCACCTCGAAGCTGCTGCCGCGGTTCGGACCGAAGCCCTTCATGGTGACGGGCGCGGTCCTCGCGGCGGCCGGGCTCGGCTGGCTCACGCAGACCGACGTCCACAGCTCGTACCTGGGCAGTCTGCTGGGCCCGATCCTGGTGTTCGGGCTCGGCATGGGCCTGCAGTTCGTCTCGCTGACGCTGATGGCCCTGTCCGGCGTCGAGCCGCACGAGTCGGGCGCCGCCTCCGGAATCCTCAACACCACGCAGCAGGTGGGCGGATCGCTCGGCCTGTCCATCCTGGTCACCGTCTTCGGTACGGCGAGCCGCAACGAGGCGACCGACCAGGTGCCCAGGTTCATGGCCGAGGCGACACCGGGGCAGCTCGCCCAGTTCCGCAGGACCGGCCAACTCCCCGGCCCCTGGGGTGAACAGGTCCTGGCATCGGGCGTCTCCACCGCGTTCCTGGCCGCAGCGGCCTTCGCCGTCGCCGCCGCGCTGATCGCCCTGTTCGTCATCCAGGTCCGCCCCTCGGACCTGGAACGGCTGCGCGGAAGCGGCCGGCCGGGCCCCTGAGCACCGGGCCGGCCGCTCCAGCAACCGTCAGCCCTTGACGGTGAAGTCCGCCCGCAGCAGGTCCTCGTCGCGCGACGACGGACCGACGAGCAGTTCGAAGGCACCCGGCTCCACGACCCGCAGGCCCTCCGCGTCCACCAGTGCGCACGCGGCGACCGGCAGCTCGATCGTCACCTCGCGCGACTCGCCCGGAGCCAGCCGGATCTGCCGGTAGGTCTTCAGCTCCTTCTCCGCCCACGTCACGGACGTCACCAGGTCACTCACGTACGCCTGCACGGTCTCCAGCGCCGGACGCCCGCCGGTGTTACTCACGGTGACGCGGGCCCGCAGCGTGTCGCCCGCGCCCAGGACGTCGGTCAGCACCTCCAGGTCCGCGTAGGCGACGGTGGTGTAGCTCAGGCCCTCGCCGAAGGCGAACGCGGGCCGCTGGGTCAGATCCGCGTACCGCGAACCGTGCTGGCCGCGCAGCTGGTTGTAGTACGTGGGCTGCTGCCCGGCGTGGCGCGCGAAGGACACGGGCAGCCGCCCCGACGGCTCCACCAGGCCGAGAACCAGCTCGGCCACGGCACGGCCGCCCTGCATGCCCGGGTTGAAGGCGTACACGATCGCCGACGCGCGGTACGCGGAGGGCGGCAGCACCAGCGGCTTCGAGGCGATGACGACCACGGTGAACGGCGTGCCCGTCGCGGCGAGCGCGTCCAGCAGCGCGATCTGGCCGCCGATCAGCTCCAGGGTCGCGGTCGAGCGCCCCTCGCCGATCAGCTCGATGCGGTCGCCCACCACGGCGACGACATGGTCGGCGGCCTCGGCCGCGGCGACCGCCTCCGCGATCAGATCACCGGACGGCTCGCAGGGGACGACGATCTCGGGGCGCGGCTGCCCGTCCGGGAAGAAGGCCCCGTCCGGGTCCGGGCCCACCGTCAGGATGTCGGCGCCGCGCGCGTGGGTGACGGTCCAGCCGGCGGGCACATGCTCCCGGAAGCCGTCGAGGACGGTACGGATCATGGCGCGCGGATGGCCGTCCGGAAGCCAGTCCGCCTGGCCGGAGGAGCCCGCCCAGTCCCCGAGCTGGGTCTGCGCGTCATCGGCGTTGGGGCCGATCACGGCGACGGTACGCGGAGCCGCCCCGGTGTCCGCGACCGCCCGTCCGTCCGCCCCGGCCGCGAAGCCGCCGTCCAGGGGGAGGGTGCCGTCGTTGGCCAGCAGCACCAGCGAGCGGCGGGCCGCCTCCAGGTTCAGCTCGGCGTGCCCGGCGCTGCCGATGACCGCCTGCTGCCGGTCCCGGTCCGGGTGGCGCGGGTTCTCGAAGAGGCCCAGCTCGAACTTGAGCGTGAGGATGCGCGCGACCGCCGCGTCGATGTCCGCCTCGGCGAGCTGCCCGGCCGCCACGGCCCGCTGCGCGCCCTCGAAGAAGTCGGGCGTGGTCATCACCATGTCGTTGCCCGCCCGGACCGCGGCGGCCGCCGCCTGGGTGTGGTCGGCGTACACCTTCTGCTCCCACACCATGCGCCCGACGTTGTCCCAGTCGGTCACCAGCGTGCCGGTGTAGCCCCACTCGCCGCGCAGCACCTCGTTGAGCAGCCAGTTGTTGACGGTGACGGGGACGCCGTCCATCGACTGGTAGCCCAGCATGAACGTACGGCAGCCCTCCTTGGCGACCCGCTCGAACGGCGGCAGGAACCAGGAGCGCAGCTTGCGGCGCGAGATGTCGGCCTCGCTCGCGTCCCGGCCGCCCTGGGTCTCGGAGTAGCCCGCGAAGTGCTTGGCGCACGCCAGGATCGCCGTCGGGTCGTCCAGCCCCTCGCCCTGGTAGCCGCGCACCATCGCCGACGCCAGTTCGCCGATGAGGAACGGGTCCTCGCCGAACGTCTCGCTGACCCGGCCCCAGCGCAGGTCCCGGGTGATGCACAGCACCGGCGAGAACGTCCAGTGCACGCCGGTCGCGGCCACCTCGACGGCGGTCGCCCGGGCCACGCGCTCCAGCAGCCCGGGGTCCCAGCTCGCGGCCATCCCCAGCTGCGTCGGGAAGATCGTGGCGCCCTCCCAGAACGAGTGCCCGTGGATGCAGTCCTCGGCGACCAGGAGCGGGATGCCCAGCCGGGTCCGGCGAGTCAGCTCGGCGGCCTCCAGGACGCGTTCGGGCGAGGCGTGCAGGATGGAGCCCGCGTGCATGTCCTCGATGTGCTGCCGCACCCCGTCCTTGCCGTTCAGCTGGAGCATCTGGCCGACCTTCTCGGGCAGCGTCATCCGGCCCAGCAGGTCGGAGACGCGCTCCGGAATGGACAGGCGGGGGTCGAGATAGGGCAGGGAGGAGCCCACGGGAGTTCCTTTCACGACGTCGGCGACGTTCTCATCGGGCGGTAGTGCGGAGGCTGTGCGCTCCGGGGACCACCGTACGCCGAATACCGACCTAGTGGTAAGTAAGTAGCATGCGAACATACGCAGCGGTGCATGCCGAGACGACCGGGGAGCGTGGCGAGTGACCGGCGATGAGCGGCGTGGATACGCGAAGGGCCGGGCCAAACGCGGGGAAATCCTCGACCAGGCCATGGCCATGTTCGGTGAGGCCGGCTACCGGGGCGCCTCGCTGCGGGTGATCGCCACCCGCTGCGGCATCTCGCATCCCGGGCTGCTGCACCACTTCCCGACCAAGGAATCCCTGCTGCTCGCCGTCCTGGAACACCGCGACGCCGTGGACGGCCAGTGGCTGGAGGCGGGCCGCCCCACCGGCGTCGACCGGCTGCGCCGCCTGGCCGGACTGGCGGCGCTCAACGCGGAGCGGCGCGGCATCGTCGAGCTGTTCTGCGTGCTGTCCGCCGAGGCCACCGCAGCCGACCACCCGGCCCACGCCTACTTCGTGGAGCGGTACCTGCGCTCGGTGCGGTCCACGGCCGTCTCGTACACCGAGGCGCGCGAGAAGGGCGTGCTGCGCGAGGACATCGACCCGCGGGAGGCGGCGCAGCAGCTCATCGCGCTGATGGACGGACTGCAGATCCAATGGCTGCTCAGTGACGGGGCGACCGACATGGCCGGGGTGCTGTCCGCGCATGTGCAGGCGCAGTTGACGGTGCCGTTCTGAGCGGACGCGGCAGGCGCCGCCGAACGGTGGCCCCGCACCTCTTTACGGGCTTGTCATGTGCCGGTAACTTCCCTGCTGCAAGAGATTGCAGCAACATTCCGGCTTGATTTACAAGCTCGCTCGGACCTTGAGGCGCGTCAGGGTCTCCGGCGGGACTGCGCGGGCCCCACATCCCGCGCATCGGACGCCGCGGCTTCGCCACCGCCGTGGCCCTTCCCGGGAGACACCATGAAACGCAACGCCCACCGGCTGCTGAGACGCACCCTGGCGTCCGCCGCTGCCGCCGCCGCGGTGTGCGGCCTGCTCACCGCACTGCCGGACACCGGCCTCGACGCACAGCCCGTCGCGGCCTCCGACGCGACGACCACCGTCTTCTACTACACCAAGACGAAGAACTGGGCCGCCTACAACCTGCATTACGCCCCCGACGGCGGTGCGTGGACCACCGTGCCCGGGGTGGCCATGGAGACTGCCTGCGCCGACTGGGTCAAGAAGACCGTCCCGCTCTCCGGCGCCGAGGGCATCCAGGCCACCTTCAACAACGGCTCGGGCGTCTGGGACAACAACGGCGGCAAGAACTACGACCTGGGCAGCGGGAACATCACCGTCAAGGACGGGGTCGTCGCCCACAGCGACCCGTGCGCCGGCAGCGGTGACCCCGACCCGAGCCCCACGCCGACCGAGGAGGCGCACACCGCCTCGGTGTACTACTCCACCGCCACCGTCGGCTGGACGACCACCAACCTCCACTACCGGCCCGCGGGCGGTGCGTGGACCGCCGTGCCCGGCATCGGCATGGAACCGGCCTGCACCGGCTGGGTGAAGAAGACGGTCGACCTCGGTACCGCGACCTCGCTGACGGCCGCGTTCAACAACGGCAACGGCGTCTGGGACAACAACAACGGCGGCGACTACACGATCCCGGCCGGCCTCAGCACCGTGAAGGACCACGCGGTCGTCAAGGACGCCGCGGACCCGTGCGCCGCCGAACCCGCCGACACCGAGGCGCCCACCGTACCCTCCGCGGTCACGGCGAAGGCCGACGGTGTCGCGGTCGTCCTGAGCTGGGAGCCCTCCACCGACAACACCGAAGTGACGCGTTATCAAGTCACCCGCACGGGCGGCTCGAAGGGCAGCGTCGTCACCGATGTGACCTCCACCGTGCTCTCCGAATCCGGTCTGGAGGAGCACACCGCCTACACCTACACCGTGAAGGCGGTCGACGCGGCGGGCAACACCTCCGCCGCCTCCGCGCCCGCCAAGGCGACCACGGGCGACAAACCGCCTGCGGCTGCCCAGGGCACCCCCCTCGGCACCGACCCCCGCAAGGACCCGATCTACTTCGTCCTCACCGCCCGCTTCAACGACGGCGACGCGAGCAACAACCGGGGCGGCAGCCAGCACGTCAAGTCCGGCAACGCGGCCAACAACGACCCCATGTTCCGGGGGGACTTCAAGGGCCTGGTCAACAAGCTGGACTACATCAAGGGCCTCGGCTTCTCCGCCATCTGGATCACGCCGGTCGTGCTGAACCGGTCCGACTACGACTACCACGGCTATCACGGCTACGACTTCTACAAGGTCGACCCCCGCCTGGAGTCCGCCGGAGCCTCCTATCAGGACCTCATCAACGCCGCCCACGCCAAGGGCATCAAGATCTACCAGGACGTCGTCTACAACCACTCCTCGCGCTGGGGCGCCAAGGGCCTGTTCACGCCGACCGTCTACGGCGTCCGTGACACGCAGTGGAGCTGGTACTACGACGAGAAGAACGAGGGCTTCGAGTACGACGGGCTCACCGTCGAACCCAAGAGCGGCAAGTCCTACTACAACGGCGACATGTGGTCCACGGCCGAACCCGCCGGCAACACCTGCCTCAACTGGGGCAAGCCGACCGGCGGCAAGTCCGCCGAGGGCTACACCATCTACAACTGCCAGTGGCCCAACCCCACGTCCGGGATGTTCCCGAAGGACTACTACCACACCTGCTGGCTCGGCAACTGGGAGGGCGAGGACTCCCGCTCCTGCTGGCTGCACGAGGACCTGGCCGACTTCAACACCGAGTCCGCACCGGTGCAGAACTACCTGATCGGCGCCTACGACAAGTACATCGACATGGGCGTGGACGGCTTCCGCATCGACACCGCGGTGCACATCCCGCGCACCACCTGGAACCGCCGCTTCCTGCCCGCGATCCAGGAGCGGGTCACCCAGCGTTTCGGCGCCGAGGCCGCGAAGAACTTCCTCGTCTTCGGCGAGGTCGGCGCGTTCGTCAACGACAAGTGGAACCGCGGCTCGGTCAACCACTCGGCGCAGTTCTTCACCTGGAAGGAACGCAAGGAGTACGACCCCGACGACGGCAAGGCCGCCCTGGAGATGTACGACTACGAGGAGAAGCTCGGCACCGGCAACCAGCCGACCTCCACCAACGCGTTCCTGGCCGGCAACAGCTACCACACCCCGGACCACAGCCGGTTCTCCGGCATGAACATCATCGACATGCGCATGCACATGAACTTCGGTGACGCCACCAACGCGTTCAACAACGGCAAGGACTCCGACGACTCCACCAACGACGCCACCTACAACGTCGTCTACGTCGACAGCCACGACTACGGGCCCAACAAGAGCAGCGAACGCTACGCGGGAGGCACCGACGCCTGGGCCGAGAACATGTCACTGATGTGGACGTTCCGCGGCATCCCGACCCTCTACTACGGATCGGAGATCGAGTTCCAGGCCGGCAAGAAGATCGACTGCGGCCCCACCTGCCCCCTGGCCACCACCGGCCGCGCCTACTACGGCGACCACCTCGCGGGCAACGTCACCGCCTCCCAGTTCTCGCAGGTCGACTCCGCCTCCGGAGAGGTCGCCAACACCCTCGCCAAGCCCCTGGTCAAGCACCTCCAGCGGCTCAACCTGATCCGCCGGGCCGTGCCCGCCCTCCAGATGGGCCAGTACTCCACCGAGGGCATCAGCGGCCAGATGGCGTACAAGCGCCGCTACACCAGCGGATCGACCGACAGCTTCGCCCTGGTCACCGTCACCGGCAGCGCCTCCTACACGGGCATCCCCAACGGCACCTACAAGGACGCCGTCACCGGCGACACCCGGGTCGTCACCGACGGAAAGCTCACCGTCGACGCCCCGGGCAAGGGCAACATGCGCGTGTACGTGCTGAACGGCCCCGGAAAGATCGGCACCGCGGGCCCCTACCTGAAGTGACCCGTACGCGCAGGTGCCCCGGCCCCGGGGCACCTGCGCGTCGCACGCGGGCCTCGTTACGCGCCCAGCAGCTCCGCCCGGCCGATCATGGCCGTCGAGCCCGGAGCCGTACACGCGAAGGCGCCCGCCACCGCCCCCAGCCGGGCGCACTCCGACGGATCACGCCCGTCCAGCCTGCCGTACAGGAAGCCGGTGACGAACGCGTCGCCCGCTCCGTTGCTGTCGACCACGGGCGCCGGCGGCGCGACCGCCGGAACGTGCACCGGTTCGTCGCCGCCGTCGCGGGTGAGGAGGTAGGAGCCCTCCGCGCCCGCCGTGGCCACCACCGTCGTGGCCCGGCCCTCCCGCAGGATCTCCCGCATCAGCTCGGGCGCGCGCTCCCCGGTCGCCGCCGCGCTGAAGAAGACCAGATCGGACCGGAGGGCGAACTCCCGCTGGTGGTCGCTGCGTCCGTCCCAGTCGTGCAGATCCGCGGAGACCGGCACCCCCAGCGCCTCGATGTCGTCATAGAGGAACCGGGTGAAGTTGATGATCGACAGATGGACATGGCGGGCCCGCCGCAGCCGGGGCAGATAGAACTCCCGCGGCATCCGCAGGTCCTCCGGATCCCGGGCGTCGTAGAACGACATCCGCCGGCCCGTCGCGTCCACCAGGTTCACCGCACGCCGGGTCCCCGCCGGGGAGATCACCGCGTGGAACTCCACGTCCCCCTCGGCCAGTCGCTCGCGCACCTGCGCCCCGGTCCAGTCGTCACCGACGCAGTCGAGGAACACCACGTCGAGCCCCAGCGCACGGGCGCCGAGCGCCACGTTCCCACCGGTCTGACCGGGCCACTCCTGGATCGGGCCGACCATCACCGAGTCGGCCAGGGGGACCGGCAGGGCGTCGACGCGGACGATCGTGTCCACCCCGCTGCCGCCGACCACCACGATGTCGTATTCCGTTGGCTGTTGAACCACTGAGCCCCCTCTCGCGTACCCGCCGCGCTCAGTATCGCCCACCGGTCCGGCCGCTCGACGCGCGCCCGTGACACCTGCTGGCTAGGCTCGACCGGGGGCCGACCGACCTGTTCCATGGAGGCTCACGCCATGATGCTGTTGCCCGAACCGCGCGATATCCCGCCGCGCCTCGCCACCGGCGCCTTCATCCTCAACTCCGGCCTCGGCAAGCTCAAGGCCGACGAGGGGACCGCCCAGGGGCTGCACGGCATGGCCAGCAACGCCTACCCGTTCCTCGGCAAGCTGGAGCCCGCCCGGTTCACCCGGTTGCTCGCCTGCTCCGAGATCGCGGTCGGCGCCACCCTGCTGGCGCCCTTCGTGCCGACCCGGCTCGCCGGGCTGCTCCTCACCGGCTTCTCCGGCGGACTCTTCGGCCTCTATCTGCGGACCCCCGGCATGCGGGAGCCCGGCAGCCTGCGGCCGACGCAGGACGGGATCGCGCTCGCCAAGGACTCCTGGATGCTGGGCATCGGCCTGGGCTTCCTCGGCGCAGGCGGCAACCGCGTCCGCGCCACCGCGACGTGCCGCACCCGGCGCAGGTGCGCGCGCTGATCCCACGCCGCCGTCACGCGTGGACCCGGGCCATCAGCAGCGCCACGTCGTCGTGGCCGTCCGGGTCCCGCAGCTCGCGCAGCAGCCGGTCGCACGTCGCGTCGAGCGACGCGTCCGGGGTACGGAGCAGCCCCAGCAATGTCGCCAGGCGGCTGTCGATGTCGTCGTCCCGGGTCTCCACCAGGCCGTCGGTGTACATGACCAGCCGGTCGCCCGGGCCGAGCGGGACCGTGACGTCGCTGAACGGCACCCCGCCCACTCCCAGCGGCGCCCCGGCCGGGAGGTCCAGCAGCACCGGCTCACCGCCCGCCGGGATCAGCACCGGCGGCAGATGCCCGGCCGTGGACACCCGGCACCGCCCGGCGCCCGGGTCGTACACGGCGTAGACACAGGTCGCGAACCACGGGTCGAGACCGGCGGTGATCTCGTCCAGGTGCCCCAGCACCTCGGCGGGCTCCAGGGAGAGCCGGGACAGGGTCTGGGTGGCGGTGCGCAGCCGCCCCATCGTGGTGGCCGCGTTGATCCCGCTGCCCATCACATCGCCCACCACCAGGGCGGTCCCGCCGTCGCGCAGCCCGATCACGTCGAACCAGTCCCCGCCGACCTCGTACCGTGAGGCAGCCGGACGGTAGCGGGACACCACGTCGAGGCCCGCCGGGTCGTGGTGGTTGCGCGGCAGCATGCTGCGCTGAAGCGTCAGCGCGGTCTCCCGCTGCTGGCGGTAGAGCCGGGCGTTGTCGATGCCGACCGCGGCCCGGGCCGCCAGCTCGGCGGCCAGCGCCTCGTCCTCCGCCGTGAACGGCAGCGGGTTGTCCGTCCGGATCAGGTCGATCGCCCCCAGCACCTCGCCGCGCGCGATCAGCGGCACCGCCAGATACGAGTGCGCGCCCGCCTCGGCCAGCAGGGCGGCCGACCGCTCGTCGCGGGCCACCCGCGCCAGCTTCTCCGCGTCGAGAAACGGCTCCCGCACCGGCCGCGCCGTCCGCACACATTGCGTGACGAGGCGGTCGGCGCCGTAGCGGGCGGCCCGGCCCGGCGGGTCGGCCGCCTCCACCACGGGCGTCGGCCGGGCGGCGACGACGGCCAGGGCCTGGATGAGGAGCGGGCCGTCGGTCGACCCGGGGCGCCCCTTCAGGACGCTGTCCAGCACGTCCACCGCGGCGACGTCGGCGAGCTGCGGCACGGTGACCTCGGCCAGCTCCCGGGCCGTCTGCTCCAGGTCGAGCGTGGTGCCGATGCGCACCGAGGCGTCCGCGATCAGCGCGAGGTGCTGCCGGGCCCGCTCCGCCTCGGCCGCCGCGCGGTACCGGTCGGTGACATCGATCAGCGACGCTGCGATGCCCAGCACCCGCCCCGCGGAGTCGTCCAGCCGGTACAGCGACACCGACCAGGCGCGGTCGCTGTCCGGGGCGGCGGGGGAGCGGCCCACCACCTGGCGCGACACCTGCGGCACACCGCTGTCCAGGACCTCCCGCGCCGCCGCCTCCAGACCGTCCGGGCCCAGGAACGACAGCGCCTCGCGCATCGGCCGCCCCGGATGCTCGGCGGCCCTCACGCCGTCCATCCGTTCCAGCGCGGCGTTCGCGGACAGGAAGCGCAGATCGGGGCCCAGCACCGCGAGGCCGATCGGCGACTGGTCGACCAGGCCCACCGACAGCGCGAGATCCCGCTCCACCCGGCGCAGCACATCCCCGTCGGCCGCCAGCCCGAGCGCGTAGAAGTCGCCCCGGTCGTCCTGCAACCGCATGTTCCGGAATTCCAGCAGCCGGATGGTTCCGTCCTTGTGCCGTACGGGGAAGACCCCTGCCCACGCCTCGCCGCTGTCCATCACCTCACCGAAGAGGCGCACCACCAGCTCGAAGTGCTCCTCGTCGACCAGCACCCGGGCGGCGAACTCGCCCAGCGCCTCTTCGGGGGAATACCCCAGCAGCCGTTCGGCCTGGGGGCTCCACAGAACGATGCGGCCCTGGGTGTCCAGGACGAGCGCGGCGACCCCGAGGACGTCGAGCAGACCGCTCTCGGACGACCGGCGCGCGCCCGCCCGGCGAGCCTCGCCCCAGCCGATCCGCATGTCATCAGTGCCGCCCACGGACGATCCTTCCCAGCCGTCACCGTGCCCGACGCAGGCCCGCCGTCTCCCATGATCGCCCCTGAGCCGCCGCCCCCGCAGCTCCGAGGGACGTGAAGAGGACGCGAAGGAAGGGCCACCGGGGTTTCGGGGGCGAAATGCCGGTCACCCGCAGCGTACCGAGGCAAACGCGACGCACACGACCGTCAGGAGTGAGAGTCCATGGATAACTGGCGCACGCACGCGGCCTGCCGCGACGAGGACCCGGACCTGTTCTTCCCCATCGGAAGCACCGGCCCGGCGCTCGTGCAGGTCGAGGAGGCCAAGGCGGTGTGCCGACACTGCCCCGTACAGCAGGAATGTTTGCGGTGGGCCTTGGAGAACAACCAGGACGCCGGGGTGTGGGGTGGTCTCGGGGAGAACGAGCGGCGCGCCCTGAAGCGTCGCACCCGCCACCGGACGCACCGCTCCGGATAGGGCAGGATGAAGCATGGACACCAAGGCTTGGATCATCGTCGCCGCGGCGCTCGCGCTGCTCATGCTGGCCGCCGCCGGCGTCCTCCTGGTGCGCGTCCTGAAGGCCAGGAAGCTGCTGGCCGATGCCGGTGTCCCGCTGCACAACAAGGCGCTGGTCTGGGCGGCGGTGCTGTACACCGTGTCGCCGGTCGACCTGCTGCCGGACCCGGTCTACCTCGATGACATCGGATTCCTCCTGCTGGCCCTGCGCTCGCTGCACGCCGCGGCGCGGGCCGCGGGGGTCGGCGGGCGGCCGGAGCGGCTCGCGGAGACCGAGTCCGACCTCGTCCGGTAGCCCCTCGCGCACATTCCGGTGAACCCGGCGCGTCCTCATCGTTGACAGCTGGACGAGTACACGTCACTCTCCTGGGAGAGCGCTCTCCCAACCCGCCGCGGGATCCCCGTCCCGCACTCTTCCGCCAGGAGAGAATGTGCACAGAGCCGGTTCAGCCCTGCCCGCGAGACCCCGCGCGGGCATACTGCTGATCACCCTTCTCGCCCTCGTCGCCTCGTCGCTGGTCATGCTGGCCGCGCCCGGCGCCCGGGCCGCGGAATCCCTGCTGTCGCAGGGGAAGACCGCCACCGCGTCCTCGTCGGAGGGCGCCGGCTACGCGGCCTCGGCCGCTGTGGACGGCAATCTTACCGGCACCCGCTGGGCCAGCGAGTGGAGCGACCCCCAGTGGCTCCAGGTGGACCTGGGCGCCGCCGCCGACCTCAGCCGGGTCGTCCTGACCTGGGAGTCCGCCTTCGGCAAGGCGTACGAGATCCAGGCGTCCGACAACGGCTCCGACTGGCGCACCCTGAAGACCGTCACCAACGGCGACGGCGGCACCGACGACCTCGCGGTCAGCGGTTCCGGCCGCTACGTCAGGATGCACGGCACCGCCCGCGCCGGCGGCTACGGCTACTCCCTGTGGGAGTTCCAGGTGTACGGCACCACCGGCTCCACCAACCCGGACCCCGGCACCGACGGAGCCGTCCGCGTCACCGGTTCGCAGGGCAAGTGGCAGCTCACCGTCGGCGGCAAGCCGTACACGGTGAAGGGCCTGACCTGGGGCCCGTCCGTCAACGACGCGGCGCGCTACATGCCCGACCTGAAGTCCATGGGCGTCAACACCATCCGGACCTGGGGCACCGACGGCACCTCCAAGCCGCTGCTCGACGCGGCGGCGGCCAACGGCATCCGCGTGGTCAGCGGCTTCTGGCTGCAGCCCGGCGGCGGCCCCGGCAGCGGCGGCTGCGTCAACTACCTCACCGACGACGCCTACAAGTCCTCGTCGCTCACCGAGTTCGCCAAGTGGGTCGAGACGTACAAGAGCCACCCCGGCGTGCTCATGTGGAACGTCGGCAACGAGTCGGTCCTCGGGCTGCAGAACTGCTACAGCGGTGACGAGCTGGAGAAGCAGCGCAACGCGTACACCAGCTTCGTCAACGACGTCGCGAAGAAGATCCACACCATCGACCCGGACCACCCGGTGACGTCCACCGACGCCTGGACCGGAGCCTGGCCCTACTACAAGCGCAACGCGCCCGACCTGGACCTGTACTCGATGAACTCCTACGGAGACATCTGCGGGGTCCGCACCGCCTGGGAGGCCGGCGGCTACACCAAGCCCTACATCATCACGGAGGGCGGCCCGGCCGGTGAGTGGGAGGTGCCGGACGACGCCAACGGCATCCCGGACGAGCCCACCGACGTACAGAAGGCCGAGGGCTACACCAAGGCGTGGAACTGCGTCACCGCCCACCAGGGTGTCGCGCTGGGCGCCACCTTCTTCCACTACGGGACCGAGCACGACTTCGGCGGCGTCTGGTTCAACGTGGTGCCGGACGGCAAGAAGCGCCTCTCGTACTACGCGCTGAAGAAGGCGTACAGCGGCTCCACCGCCGGTGACAACACCCCGCCCGTCATCAGCAACATGACGGTGCAGAACGCCGGTGGCGCCCCCGCGGGCAAGGAGTTCACCGTGCGGGCCGACATCCGCGACCCGGACAACGACCCGGTCACGTACAAGATCTACCTGAGCGGCAACTACGCGACGGGTGACAAGGCCCTGGTGGAGGCCACCTGGCGGTCCACCGGCAACGGCACCTTCGCGGTGACCGCGCCCGGGCGGCTCGGGGTGTGGAAGGTGTACATCCAGGCGGAGGACGGGCACGGCAACGCCGGCATCGAGACCAAGTCGGTGAAGGTCGTGGTGCCCCCGGTCAGCGGCACCAACATCGCGCTCGGCCGCCCCGCCACCGCCACCTCCGCCCAGGCCGGCAGCAGCGGCTGCCCCTGCACCGCGGCGATGGCGACCGACGGACGGCTGGACACCCGGTGGGCCAGCGACTGGAGCGACCCGCAGTCCATCCAGGTCGACCTGGGCGAGCGGAAGTCGTTCCGCCACCTCCAGCTGGTGTGGGACCCGGCGTACGCCAAGTCCTACGAGGTGCTGGTCTCGGACGACGGCAACTCCTGGCGGTCGGTGTACACCACGACCACCGGGAACGGTGACGCCGACGACCTCGACATCGCGCAGACCGCCCGATACGTGAAGCTCAACCTCACCCAGCGGGGCACGGCGTGGGGCTACTCCCTCTGGGAGTTCGGCATCTACAGCTGAGGACCGGGCGGGCGCCGACGGGTACGTCCCCGCCGACGCCCGCCCCGGTGCGTGTCGGTGGCCGCGCGGGCGAAGGGGAACGGCCATGGTGGAACGCATGAACGTCACCGACATCCTGACCGATGGCTACAGCCGCATCCAGGAGACCGTGCACGCGGCAGTCGAGGGCCTGGGCCCCGACGACCTCCACGCCCGGCTCGACGACGACGCCAACTCGATCGCCTGGCTCGTGTGGCACCTGACCCGCGTCCAGGACGACCACATCGCGGACGCGGCCGGCACCGAACAGCTCTGGACCGCCCAGGACTGGGCCGGACGCTTCGACCTTCCCCTCCCCACCGACGCCACCGGCTACGGGCAGAGCAGCGAGGAGGTCGCGGCCGTCCGGGTGGGCTCGGCCGATCTGCTCCTGGGCTACTACGACGCCGTCCACGAGAACACGCTCGGCTACATCCGGAGCCTGGACGGCCACGCGCTGGGCCGCGTCGTGGACGAGGCGTGGGACCCGCCCGTCACCCTGGGGGTGCGGCTGGTCAGCGTCCTGTCGGACGACCTTCAGCACGCCGCCCAGGCGGCGTTCGTCCGGGGGGTGCTGGAGCGCCGCTAGCAGGTGTTCAGACCCCGCGCGTACGGGCGTAGTGCCCCGGGCCCGTACCCACGAGCCGCTTGAAGTGGCGGGGCAGGTGCGACTGGTCGTAGAAACCCGCCGACGCGGCGACCGCCGACGCCGGGACCCCGCGCAGCAGCAGCCGGCGCGCCAGGTCGACCCGCCGGCCCGTGACGTACTGGTGCGGCGCCATCCCGAACTCCCGGCTGAACGCCCGTACCAGATGGGCATGATGGGCGTGCAGCCGCGCACCGGCCTCCCGGAGCGTGATCCCCTCGACGTAGCTCGCGTCGAGCAGCTCGCGCAGCCGGTGCGCGAGCCTGCCGTCGTGGACGTACGGGGCGGAGCCGACCCGGTCGCCCAGATGCTGTACGAGCCGTTCCGCGACCAGGGCGAGCCGGCTCGCCGCCTCCAGTTCGTCACCCGGGTCCGCGAGCGTGCGGTGGAGGCTGTCGATACGGCTGCGCAGCGCCGGGTCGTGCAGCACCGGCCGGTCCACCGCCCGGCCGATCAGCCGTTCGTCCACCTGGCCGGTGTCCAGGTACAGCACGCGTTTGCGGAAGCCCCCGGGGGTGGCCGCCGCACCGTTGTGCGGGACGTGCGGCGGCAGCAGCGTGACCGTGTGGGTGAGCACGCCGTGCTCGTGGTGGTCCAGGTCGTAGCGCACCATGCCCTCGTCCACGACCAGCAGCGTCCAGGCGTCGTGCGTGTGCATGGGGTAGGCGTGGTCGGTGAAATGCGCGTGGAAGACCTCGGCGATCCCCTCCACGGGCGGCGACCACGCGGTGATCTCGGGACGTGCTGCGGCCATACGCCGATCGTACGCCGGGCCGTCGTCGCGCCCCGACGTGCAAAGTTCGTACAAGACCGGGCCCCGCCCGGCCCGGCAGGCTCGGGGCATGACAGCTGAGACCACCGCCCCCGCCCCCGTCCGCTTCGACACCAAGATCGCCGTGCTGCTCAGGGACGACCTGGAGACCTGGCAGCGGCTGAACGTCACCGCCTTCCTGGTCAGCGGACTCGGCACGGTCGCCCCGGAACTGATCGGCGAGCCCTGCACCGACGCGGACGACACCCCGTACCTGCCGATGTTCCGCCAGCCGGTGCTGGTCTTCGAGGGGACGAAGGAGACGCTGACAACCGCCCACACCCGGGCGGTCGGCCGGGGCGTGGCGCTGTCCGTGTTCACCTCGGACCTCTTCGCGACCGGCAACGACCGCGACAACACCGCGCCGCCCTGCGCGCGGTGCACCGGGACTCACTGGACCTGGTGGGGATCGCGGTGCACGGCCCCCGCAACGCGGTGGACAAGATCCTCAAGGGGGCGTCGATGCACCGCTGATCGGGGGTGCGGTCAGGTGTCCGTGCCGGACAGATGGCTCAGGAACCACGCGCGCGCCCGCTCGGCGACCTCGTCCAGCGTGCCCGGCTCCTCGAACAGGTGCGTCGCGCCCGGGACGACGTCGAGCCGGCTCTCGCAGCGCAGTTCCGCCTGCGCCCGGCGGTTCAGGTCCAGCACCTCGGTGTCCCGGCTCCCCACGAGCAGCAGGGTGGGGGAGCGGACCTCGCCCAGGCGGGCGCCCGCCAGATCCGGCCGGCCGCCCCGCGACACGACCGCCCCGATGCCCGTGTCCCGGTCCGCGCCCACGACGGCCGCCGCCTGAAGCGCGGCGGCCGCGCCGGTGCTGGCACCGAACACGCCGAGGGGCCCGGGCGCACGGCCCCGAACCCAGGCCGCCGCGTCCACCAGGCGGCCGGCGAGGGCCGAGATGTCGAAGACATGGCCGCCTTCCGCCTCCTCGTCCGCGGTGAGCAGGTCGAACAGCAGCGTGCCGAGGCCGGCCCGGTTCAGCGCCGCCGCGACCGACCGGTTGCGCGGGCTGTGCCGGCTGCTCCCGGAGCCGTGGGCGAACACCACGAGCGCCCCCGAGCCACCGGCCGGGGTGAGGGTGCCGGGCAGGTCGACCCCGCCGGCCTCCACCAGGACGTCGCTGGTCAGCCGGGGCCCGCTCTGCCGCGCGGCCCGGGCCAGCAGGGCGACCACCTCCTCGTCCGGCGTCTGGCCGAAGTCCCGGTACCACTCGCCCACCGCCGAGAACCCGGCCGGCGACGACAGGCAGACCAGTTCGTCCGCCTCCTCCCGCAGCCGGGCCGCGGCGGACGGCGGCGCGACCGGCACGGCCAGCACCACCTGCGCGGCGCCCTGGGCCCGGGCCACCGCGCAGGCGGCGAGCGCGGTCGCGCCGGTGGCGATCCCGTCGTCCACGAGGACCACGGTGCGCCCGTCGAGGGGGACGCGCGGCCGGTCGCCCCGGAACTCCCGGGCCCGGCGGCGCAGTTCGGCCTCCTCCGCCTCCTGCACGGCTGCGATGTCGGAGTCCGACACGCCGGCCCGGCGCACGATGTCGTCGCTGATGACCCGGACCCCGCCCTCCCCGATGGCACCGAAGCCCAGTTCCGGGTGGCGTGGGACGCCCAGTTTGCGGACCACGACGACGTCCAGCGGGGCGCCGAGATCCTGCGCGACACGGAAGGCCACCGGCACACCGCCGCGGGGGAGGCCCAGCACGACGGGATGGCTCTGCGCGAGGGGACGGAGGGCTTCGGCGAGCCGCCGGCCCGCGTCGGCCCGGTCGGCGAACAGCACGGGACTCACCCCACATCGAGGACCACGCACACCGGTCACCCATCTCTCACCGGGCGACGTACGTACCTCATTCCAATCAACCGCGCTCGCCGGGCCTGCGCAAATCGGCGGAATGGCATGGGGTTCCGGTACGTGGATGGCGCTGGAAAACCGGGCGTGCCGGAGCACCCGTGCACCAGGGACTCGTGCGGCGGCCCGCTCGTTCCCAGCGGCCGGGAATCGGTGGGCCGAAGCGGCCGTGCCTCAGTCGTCCTCGCGCAGCGCCTCGATGAGGAGCAGCGCGATGTCGTCGCTGCCCGGTGTGACGTCCCTCGCGTACCGGACGAGGCTGTCGGCGACGGCCTCCATCGAGCGGCCGGTGTGCAGGCCGAACCGGTCGGCGAGCGCGGCTGTCGACCGGTCGAGATCGGTGCCCGGCACCTCCACCAGCCCGTCCGTGTACAGCGCGAGCGCGGCACCCGGCGGCAGCGGGATCTCGGTCGTGGGATAGCGGGCGTCCCGGTCGATGCCGAGCAGCAGGCCGGGCGGCAGCCGCAGCACCTCCGTGTCCCCGCCGGGGTGGCGCAGCAGCGGTGGCGGGTGGCCCGCCGTGGCCAGCAGGGCGCGGTGGCCCGCCAGGTCCAGATGGACGTAGAGGCAGCTGGTGAACAGGTCGGCGTCGAGATCGGCGAGCAGCCGGTTGGTGCGCGCCAGGACCTCGGCCGGCGGCGCGCCGGCCGAGGCGTGCACCGCGGTGCGTACCTGCCCCATCAGCGCGGCGGCCGTCACGTTGTGGCCCTGCACGTCGCCGATGGCCGCGGCCGCCGTGGTGGCGTCGAGCGGGATGACGTCGTAGAAATCGCCGCCGATGCCCATGCCTCGGGTGGCGGGCAGATAGCGGGCGGCCACGTCGAGTCCGCCGATCCGGGGCAGGGTGTGGGGGAGCAGGTGGGCCTGGAGGCTGTGGGCCAGCTGCTCCTTGGTGTCGTACAGGCGGGCCCGGTCCAGGGCCTGGGCGATGAGCCCGGCGATCGAGGTGAGAAGGGCCCGTTCCTCCGGCTCGAAGGCGCGCGTGCGGTCGTAACCGAACACCAGTGTGCCGACCGGGCGCCCGGAGGCGAACAGCGGCAGGAAGGCCCACGCGGCCAGACCTTCCTGGAGCGACGCGGGCCGGAAGGCGCGCCGGAATTCGTCAAAGGTCCGGTAGAAGGCAGGCACGCCGGTGCTCAGCACCTGCGCGACGGGGGCGCCGGACGTCAGGGGCGCGCCCTCGAAGCACTCCATCAGCTCGTCGCTGAAGCCCCGGTGCCCCTCGAGGTGCAGCCGCCCCTCCGCCACGGTCAGCACGGCGAGCGCCTGGATGCGGAAGGCGGGCACCAGTTGCTCGGCGATCAGCTCGACCACGTCCTGGATGCCCACGGCCTCGGTGAGCGTCGCGGCCAGGTGCATCAGGTGGTAGAGGGCGACGGCGCGTCCCGGGGCGCTCGGCGAGGCGGCGGCGCCCGTGGCGGTGGGGAGCGCCGAGGCGTGCGGGCCGGTGACCGGTGTGATGTACACGCTGATGCCGGACGCGTCGGGGTAGAGGCGGAAGCGCAGCCACTGGTCCGGAGGCCGCAGGGCGACGAAGGACATCGGCTCCCGGCTGATGATCGCGCCCCGGTACTGGTCCTCGAACAGCGGATCGGCCATCCAGCGCAGCGACTCCCACGGCAGCGTCCCCACCAGGTCCTCCACGCGCCCCCCGACCAGGTCGGCACCGGTCTCCGTGAGAAAGGTGATCCTCCCGTGCAGGTCGAGGGTGCAGCAGCCGCCCGGCAGCCGGCCCACGAAGTCCGCCGCGGCGACCGCCTGGGTGTGGGCGGGCGGCGGAGCGCTGTCCGGGGGCAGCACCCGCGGCCCCGTGTCCGCGTCCACCGGAAGGCCCCCCTCCCGCGCCTCGTGGAGCACCCGTGAGGCGTCGCGGCAGCAGCGCTCGACCGCGTCCCGCTCCTGCGGCGTCAGCTGTGCCTCGTGGGAGCCCGGCCACAGCAGTACGAGTCCGCCGTGCACCCCGGTCCCGTCGGCGAGGGGCGCGGCGGCCAGCGCGAACCGGTACGGCAGGACGAGCGCCGGGCGCGGATACCGCCTGGCCAGCTCCTCCTGGCTGCCCAGCCACACCAGATGCCGGTCCTTCACCGCGTCCGACACCGGCATCGGCGCGGACAGGGGCACCCGGAGCCAGGGGTCCGCGATCTCCGGCGGAATCCCCGCGAGCACGGTCAGCCGGAGCGTCGATCCGCCGGGCGGCAGCAGGTAGAGCATCGCCACGGCGGCGCCGGTCTCCCGCACGGCAGACGCCACCGCCGCGTCCAGACGTTCCTCCGCCGAGTCCACGGCGGGTCCGACATTGCCCATAAACGGACAATACGCCCAGGTTGTGCGCGCGACACCGCGATACCGGCGACCACGACGCGCTTCCCGGCGGTCCAGGAGGGGCATGGTCGGACCCCGCCGCTAGGGTCCGCCCATGACTGATTTCGTACTGGTGGCAGGCGCCTGGCTGGACGGGTCGGCGTGGGACGACGTGGTGCCGGGGCTGCGCGCGGCCGGGCACGGCGCCCACCCGGTGACCCTGTCCGGGCTCGGCGGAAAACGGGAGCGGCCGGTCGGCCGGCAGACCCATGTGACCGACATCGTCGAGGAGGTGGAGCGCCTCGGCCTGCGCGACGTCGTCCTGGTCGGACACAGCTACTCCGGCATCCCCGTGGGCCAGGCCGCCGAGCGCCTGGGCGACCGCCTGGCCCGGGTCGTCTTCGTGGACGCCTGCGTCCCCGCCGACGGCGAGTCGTTCGTCTCCGCCTGGTGGCAGGGGCCGGCCGCGCTCCAGGAGCAGCTCGACGGGAACGACGGGCTCTGGGCCCTACCGGAGGCCGCCGAATTCGCGGGCCAGGAGCTGACCGACGAGCAGATCGCGCGGTTCCTGAAGGGCGCGACACCTCACCCCGGCGCCGCCCTGGCCGACCCGGCCGTCCTTGTCCGCCCGCTGGGCGAGCTGTCGGCGACGTACATCAAGTGCCTCCTCGACGGACCCGAACCGGGCGAGGACGTGGCCCGGCTGCTGACCAGCGAGCGGTGGGAGCTGGTCACCATGGATACCGGCCACTGGCCGATGTTCTCCCGCCCCGACGAACTGGCGGCGATCCTCGACAGGGCCGCCTCCGTCCGACCGTGGGGCGGCGCGGTGGCCCGATCGGACGACCCGGACGCGCGCCCGCGGGCCGCGCGGGCTGCAATGGACAGGTGACCGCGCCCCCCGACGACTGCCTCGCGCGCAACGAGTGGGTCTGCGGCGCCTACCTCAGCAGCCGCCGCCACATCCTCTGGGACGCGGCGCTCCAGCACCTGCAGCTCACTGCGGTGTCCGTGCTCATCGCCCTCGCCCTCGCCCTGCCGCTCGCCCTCGTCGCACGGCGCTGGCACTGGGCCGGCGGGCCCGTCCTCGGGGTGACGACGATCCTCTACACGATCCCGTCGCTCGCCATGTTCTCCCTTCTGCTGCCGGTGTACGGGCTCTCCGCCTCGCTCGTCGTCGGGGGCCTCGTCCTCTACTCGCTGACCCTGCTCGTGCGCAACGTACTCGCCGGGCTGCGCGCCGTCCCCGAGGAGACCCGGCAGGCGGCGCGCGGTATGGGCTACGGCCCCGTACGGCTGCTCGTGGCCGTGGAACTCCCGCTCGCCCTGCCCGCCGCGATGGCCGGGCTGCGCATCGCCACGGTCTCCGCGGTCTCCCTGGTCACCATCGGGGCGATCGTCGGCTACGGCGGGCTCGGCAACCTCATCTACGCCGGGATGAACACCTACTTCAAGGCCCAGGTGCTCACCGCGTCCGTCCTGTGCGTCGTCATCGCCGTCGCCGCCGACCTGCTCCTCCTGCTGCTGCAACGCCTGCTCACCCCGTGGGCGAGGAGCCGTTCGTGAACACCCTGGCCGACGCCTGGTCCTGGCTCACCACCTCCGCGCACTGGCACGGTCAGGACGGCATCTGGGCCCGGCTCGGCCAGCACCTCTACCTCACCGCCGTCTGCCTGCTGATCAGCTGCCTCATCGCGCTGCCCGTCGCCCTGCTCCTCGGCCACCTCGGCCGGGGCGGCGCGCTCGCCGTCAACATCTCCAACGTCGGGCGCGCCGTGCCGACCTTCGCCGTCCTGGTGCTGCTCCTGCTCACCCCGGTCGGCCGCTGGGGCGAGGGCCCGACCGTCGTGGCGCTCGTCCTGTTCGCCGTGCCCCCGCTGCTCACCAACGCGTACGTCGGCATGCGCGAGGTCGACCGGGACGTCGTCCGGGCCGCTCGGGGCATGGGCATGACGGGCCGTCAACTGCTCCTCCAGGTCGAGGTGCCGCTCGCCCTGCCCCTCATCCTCACCGGGGTGCGCATCGCGGCCGTCCAGCTCGTCGCCACGGCCACCATCGCGGCCCTCGCGGGCGGCGGAGGGCTCGGCCGCATCATCACCGCCGGGTTCAACCTCGCCTCCACCCCGCAGGTGGTCGCCGGAGCGGTCCTGGTCGCCGCGTTCGCGCTGGTCGTCGAGGGGGTCTTCGAGGCGGCCCAGCGGTTCGCGCCGCGCCGGTTCGGGCTGCGGACGGGGGAGACCGCGTGAGAGCGGGACCCCGCGCGAGGGCTGCCCGCCCGCTCGCCGCGCTCCTGCTGCTGGCGGCCACCGCCTGCACCACCGGGCCGACCCTGGAGAACCAGGGTGCGGTCACCGCCCCGCCCGGCGACAGCAAGCACCTGACCATCGGCTCCGCCGGCTTCACCGAGAGCGACCTCCTCGCCCAGATGTACGCGCTGCTGCTGAGCAGCGCCGGATACTCCACCAAGATCATCTCCGTCACCAACCGGGAGATCTACGAACCTGCCCTCGAGAACGGCCAGATCGATGTCGTCCCCGAGTACGCGGCCACCTTCGCCGACTGGCTGGTCGCCAAGGAACACGGCGCCGACGCCGACCCCGTCGGCTCGCCGGACCTCGCCGCCACCATGAAGGCCCTGCGCGCCCTGGCCGCACCACGCGGGCTCACGGTCCTCGACCCCGGGAGGGCCGTCGACCAGAACGCGTTCGCCGTCACCGCCGCCTACGCCCGCGAGCACCACGTCAGGACGCTCAGCGACCTCGGCCGCTCGGGACTGCCCGTACGCCTCGCGGCCGGGGACGAGTGCGTCCAGCGCCCATACTGCGCGCCCGGGCTGAGGAAGACGTACGGCATCGACATCACCGTCGTCGACCCCAAGGGCGTCGGCACCACCCAGGCCAAGCAGGCCGTGCAGAGCGGCCGCGACCAGATGGTGCTGACCACCACCACCGACGCCACCCTGGACGACTTCGGGCTCGTCCTCCTCGCCGACGACAAGCACCTCCAGAACGCCGACTACCTCGTCCCCGTCGTCAACCGTTCGCGCGCCGGCGGCGCCGGGGTGCGCAAGGCCCTGGGGAAGCTGAACACCGTACTGACCACCGCGGACCTGGCCCGGCTCAATGAGCAGGCCGACAGCTGGCGACGGCTCCCCGAGGACGTGGCCCGCGCCTACCTGCGCTCCGCACACCTCGTCCCCGGCGAGAAGGGGTGAGACCGGGAAGCGGTCCCGCGCCGACCGATGAGTCCGCGCCGCCGCGCCAGTCAGTCTTTCGACACCCGGATCGGCCAAGCCAGGAGTAGGCGGAGCGATGAGCACCTTGCGCGAAGTTCTCGAGAAGCACGTCCACGACGGACCGGTTCCCGGCGCCGTGGGCCTGGTGGCGCGCGACGGGCGCGTGGAGGTGCTGGCGGTGGGCAGCGCCGGTACGGACGACGGCACTCCGATGGCCCGGGACTCGGTCTTCAGGATCGCCTCGCTCACCAAACCGGTCGTGGCCGCCGCTGCCATGATGCTGGTCGAGGACGGGCGGATCGCGCTGGACGGCCCGGTCGCGCCCTGGATGCCCGAGCTGGCGGCCCCCATGGTCGTCCGCACCCCGGACGGCCCGGTGGACGACGTGGTCCCGGCCTCGCGCCCCATCACCCTGTCCGACCTCATGACGTCCCGCGCCGGGTACGGATTCCCGTCCGACTTCTCGCTGCCCGCCGTCCGCCTGCTCTTCAGCGAGCTGAAGCAGGGCTCGCCGCGGCCGCGCGGCGTTCTTCCCCCGGACGCCTGGATGGACACGCTCTCGCGCATCCCGCTGCTCTCCCACCCCGGCCGGGAGTGGCTGTACAACACCTGCTCCGACATCCTGGGAGTGCTCATCGCCCGGGTCGCCGGGCAGCCGCTGCCGGAGTTCCTCGCCGAGCGGATCTTCGCGCCGCTCGGCATGAGCGACACCGGCTTCGCGGTCCCGGCGGAGAAGCTCGGCCGCTTCACCAGCCTGTACCGGCCGGGCGCGGACGGCGGTGTGGAGCTGACCGACGCCCCGGCCGGGCAGTGGAGCAGCATGCCGGACTTCCCGTCCGGAGCCGGCGGACTGGTCTCCACCGCGGACGACCTGTACGCCTTCGCTCGCATGCTGCTCGGCGAGGGCACGGTGGGCGGCCGGCGCCTCCTGGCACCCGCGTCCGTGCGGCAGATGACGACGGACCACCTGACCCCCGCGCAGCGCGAGGCGAGCGGGCTGTTCACCGAGGGGCAGGGCTGGGGCTTCGGCGGCTCGGTGGACGTGGACAGGACCGCCCCGTGGAACGTGCCGGGGCGCTACGGCTGGGTCGGCGGCACCGGCACCACGGCGCACATCGTCCCGGCCACCGGCACGGCCGCGATCCTGCTGACCCAGGTGGAGATGACCGGTCCCACACCGCCGCTGCCGATGCGCGACTTCTGGCAGTACGCCGCGGCAACCTGACCGGCCACCGGAGCGCGCACCTCAGGCGTCCGCCACCGAGTCGAACCGCACCTCGTCGCGCCCCACGCCCTGCGCGTCCGCGTCCACCGAACGCCGCAGCGCCTCATGGAGCTTCGCCGGGGTCAGCACCCCCAGGAACCGCGCCCCGTCCAGCACCGCGATCCACCCCGCGTCCCGCTGGAGCATCTCGCTGAACGCCCGCTTCAGCGGCGCGCCCACCGGCACCCACGCGTCCATCCGGCGGGCCAGCTCGCCCACCGTGCCCTGGTCCCCGGCGATCCGCAGCGCGTCCGCCGACACCCAGCCGTGCAGCTCGCCCGCCTCGTTGAGCACCACCGCCCAGCGCGCGCCGGCCGCGCCCAGCCGGGCCGCCGCCACCCCCGCCGGCTCGTCCAGGCGGGCCAGCGGCGGCTGCTCCAGGTCGTCCGGTTCGATCGCGGTGACCGACAGCCGCTTCAGCCCCCGGTCCGCGCCGACGAACTCCGCCACGTACGGGGTCGCGGGCGAGCCGAGCACCGCGGCCGGCGTGTCGAACTGCTCGATGCGCCCCTGCCCGTACACCGCGATCCGGTCACCCATCCGGACGGCCTCCTCGATGTCGTGGGTGACCATCAGGACCGTCTTCCTCACCCTCGACTGGAGCTTCAGGAACTCGTTCTGCAGCCGCTCGCGCACCACGGGGTCCACCGCGCCGAACGGCTCGTCCATCAGAAGCACCGGCGGGTCGGCCGCGAGCGCCCGCGCCACGCCGACGCGCTGGCGCTGACCGCCGGAGAGCTGCGCCGGGTAGCGGGAGCCGTACACCGACGGGTCGAGCCCCACCAGATCCAGCAGCTCGGCAGCCCGCTCCCGGGCCCTGGACCGCTTCCAGCCGACGAGCGCCGGCACGGTCGCCGTGTTGTCGAGCACTGTCCGGTGCGGGAAGAGCCCCACCTGCTGGATGACGTAGCCGATGCCGCGGCGCAGCTTCACCGGGTCGGTCTTCGCGATGTCCCGGCCGTCCACGAGGATGCGGCCCGAGGTCGGTTCGATCAGCCGGTTCACCATCATCATCGTGGTCGTCTTGCCACAGCCCGACGGGCCGACCAGGGTGACCAGTTCTCCCTCGGCGACCTCGAAGGACAGCGCGTCGACCGCGGTCGTGCCGTCCGGATAGACCTTGCCGACCTGCTCGAACCGGATCATGAGAGCACGGTAGGAGCCCGGTGCCCCGGCCGCACACGGGCCGCGACCGTCCGGGGCACGCCGGTGTGCTGAACTGTCCGGGAACCGTCCGATCCAGGAGCACCCTTGAACAGCTACCGGCAGCCCGGCCTGGTCCTCACCGACCACCGCTTCACCGTCCCGCTCGACCACGCCGACCCCGGCGGCGAGCAGATCGAGGTCTTCGGCCGGGAGATCGTGGCCGCGTCCAAGGCCGGTCAGGAGCTGCCCTGGCTGCTGTACCTGGAGGGCGGTCCCGGCTTCGGCGCCCGGCGCTTCACCGGCGCCGAGGCATGGCTCGGGCGGGCGGTGCGGGAATTCCGGGTGCTCCTGCTCGACCAGCGCGGCACCGGCCTGTCCACCCCGGCCAACCGGCAGACCCTGCCGCTGCGGGGCGGGCCGCGCGAGCAGGCCGACTACCTCGCGCACTTCCGCGCGGACAGCATCGTGCGGGACTGCGAGGCCATCCGCCCGCGGCTGACCGGCGGCGCGCCCTGGACCGTGCTCGGCCAGTCCTTCGGGGGCTTCTGCGCCGTCCGCTACCTCTCGGCCGCCCCCGAGGGGCTGAACACCGTCCTGATCACCGGCGGTCTGCCCTCTCTCGACGCCCACGCGGACGACGTCTACCGGGCCGCGTACCCCCGCATCGAACGGAAGGTCGCCGCGCACTACGCCCGCTACCCGCAGGACGCAGAACGCGCCCGGGAGATCACCGCTCACCTCGCGGAGCACCGCCCCGAGAGTGCCGGGCACCGGCTGACGCCCGAGAGCTTCCAGTCCCTCGGCATCATGCTCGGCGGCGGCAGCGGCAGCCACCAGCTGCACTACCTCCTGGAGAACGCCTTCGTCCGCACCCCGCACGGCACCGAGCTCTCCGACACCTTCCAGGAATCCGTGCGCGCGGCGACCTCCTTCGCCGGACACCCCCTGTACGCCCTCATGCACGAGGCCATCTACGGCCAGGGCGGGCGCCCCACGGACTGGGCCGCCGAGCGGGTCCGCGCCGAGTTCCCGCAGTTCGACGCCGCGACGGCCCTCGCGGGCGACGGGCCGGTGCTGTTCACGGGCGAGTCCATCCACCCCTGGCACTTCGAGGTGGACCCCGCACTGCGCCCGCTGCGCGAGACGGCCGCGCTCCTCGCCGCCCGCACCGACTGGGAGCCGCTGTACGACCCCGAGCGCCTGGCCGCCAATGAGGTCCCGGTGGCCGCCGCCGTGTACCACGACGACATGTACGTGGACACCGCCCACGCGCTGCGCACCGCCGCCGCGATCCGGGGGCTGCGCACCTGGGTGACCGACGAGTTCGAGCACGACGGGCTGCGCGCGGGCGGGCCGCGCGTGCTGGACCGGCTGCTCGCGCTGGTCCGCGACGAGGTCTGACGTACATCGCGCCGGACCGGCCGCATGAGGCCGGCCCGGCGCGATGTCTCAGCCCTGGAGGGCGTCCAGGGTCGCGTGCAGGTTCGCCGCCGAGCGCGGCGCGCGGTTGTGCGGGAGCTTCGACAGGGCCGCCGCCATCCCGCACGTGTTGGTGACGGCGGAGAAGACGAGCCCGGAGCCGACACCGGCGGACAGCCAGCGCGCGGCAGGGAATTTGACGCCCGCCAGCAGCCCGGCCACCACGAGCGAGCCGGCCGCCAGCCGGACCTGGCGCTCCATCGGCCAGGTGGCCCGCGCGCCCACCGGGCGCTCCAGGCCGTGGCCCGCGCTCTCCCAGGCGGAGGTGCCGCCGGCGAGCGTCGCCGCGTCGATGTCGGCCGTCGACAGTACGTCGCAGGCGCGCGTCGAGCGGGCACCCGAGGCGCAGACCATCAGCAGCGCGCCGCGCGCGGACGCGGACTTCAGCGCGGGCAGCGCCTCGTCGAGCCGGTCGAGCGGTATGTTCAGCGCCCCCGGCACGTGCCCCGCCGCGTACTCGCCGGGTGCGCGTACGTCGATCACGGTGAACTCCGTGAGCCGGGCGGCCGCCTGGGCGGGGGAGAGGGATACGGGGCTGGTCACGAGCTGTGTTCCTTTCGTTCGCCGGGGTACGGGGCAGGTCTCGCTCTCTCCTGCCCCGAACGGCCAAGGATACCCCCCTGGGTATCACTGCCGGTCGTGTCACGGGTCTCACCCCGCCTTGCCCGTTAGCCTGCGGATATGACTGAGCAGCTGAAGCCCATGCCCGAGGACTGGCGGCGCGCGCTCGCCGTGGTCGCACACCCCGACGACCTGGAGTACGGCTGCGCGGCAGCGGTGGCCGGCTGGACCGATGGCGGACGCGAGGTCACGTATCTCCTCGCGACCAGGGGTGAGGCCGGGATCGACACCCTCGAACCGGAGGAGTGCGGGCCGCTGCGCGAGCGGGAGCAGCGCGCGAGCGCGGCGGCCGTCGGCGTCTCCCGCGTCGAGTTCCTGGATCACCGGGACGGGGTGATCGAGTACGGCGTCCCGCTCCGCCGGGACATCGCGGCGGCCATCCGGCGGCACCGCCCCGAGCTGGTGATCACGCTCAACCACCGTGACACCTGGGGCGGTGTCACGTGGAACACGCCCGACCACCGAGCCGTCGGCCGCGCCACGCTCGACGCGGCGGCCGACGCGGGCAACCGGTGGATCTTTCCGGAGCTGAGGGAGCAGGGCCTCGAACCGTGGGACGGGGTGCGCTGGGTGGCCGTGGCGGGATCGTCCACGCCCACCCACGCGGTGGACGCGACTCCCGGGCTGGAACGGTCCGTGCAGTCCCTCCTGGCCCACCGCACGTACATCGAAGTCCTCACGGACGAGGACCCCGAGACGTACTGCCGTACCTTCCTCACCGGCAACGCCGAGGCCGCCGCCGAGCGTTTCGGCGGGCGTCCGGCGGTTCCGTTCGAGCTCTTCGCCCGGTAGTCGCCCAGGGGGCAGCCGGCCGTAAAACCACAGGTCGGCGCATTGATGTTGTCCAGACCATTGACATGTAAGCGCCAGGATGTTGAATTCAGTCTCGTTGTGTTGCGCGACTCTGGTGACTTGAGTGACCAATGGAGGATCTGTGACGCCTCGCCCGCCCCGCATCACCGCACTCACCGCCGCGGCGACCCTGCTCGCAGGCGGCATGCTGGCCGCCGGACCGTCCGCCCGGGCGGACGACGCCCCACCGGCACCGGCCAAGGCCCAGGACGCACCCACGATCACGCCGACCCCGCAGTCCGCCGAGCCCCGCCCGGACCGGGTGGTCGTCACCCCCACCGTCACCCTCGTCGTCGGCGAGACGTCCGACGGACCCACGCTCGACGTGGTGGAGACGGCCCTGCTCAAGGCGGGCGCCAAGCACGTCGTCCGCGCGAAGCACCCTGTCCCCGGCAGACTCACCGTGTACGCCGGTGACGCCGCCGCCCTCGCCGCACAGAAGCTCGACGGGCCCGCCGCACTGCCCGCCGAGGGCTACGTCCTCGGGATCGGCGCCGGCCGGATCGTCCTCGCCGGCAAGGACACCACCGGCACCTACTACGCCGCGCAGACCCTGCGCCAGGTCCTGCCGCACCGGGAACACCCGGGCGGCAAGGTCGCCGGACTCGCCGTGCGCGACTGGCCCGGCACCGCGCTGCGCGGGGTCATCGAGGGCTTCTACGGCACCCCCTGGTCGCACGAGGCCCGCCTCGACCAGCTCGACTACTACGGCGAGCACAAGATGAACATCTACGTGTACTCGCCCAAGGACGACGACTACCTCCGGGCCAAGTGGCGCGACCCCTATCCCGCCGGCCGGCTGGCCGAGATCAAGGACCTCGCCGACCGGGCGGCCCAGCGGCACGTCGAGTTCACCTACGCCCTCTCACCCGGCCTCTCGGTGTGCTACAGCTCCGACGCGGACGTGAAGGCGCTCGTCGGCAAGTTCCAGACGATGTGGGACATCGGCGTCCGCACCTTCGCGGTCCCACTGGACGACATCAGCTACACCAACTGGAACTGCGACGCCGACAAGGCGAAGTGGGGGACCGGCGGCGGCGCGGCCGGGGCCGCCCAGGCCCATCTGCTCAACCGGGTCAACCAGGAGTTCATCGCCACCCACCCCGGCGCCCAGCCGCTCCAGATGGTGCCCACCGAGTACTACAACGTCAGCTCTTCCGCCTACAAGACGGCCCTGTCCGAACAGCTCGACCCCGATGTGCTGGTCGAGTGGACCGGGGTCGGCGTCGTCGCGCCCACCATGACGGCCGCTCAGGCGGACGCCGCCCGGAAGGTGTTCGGGCACCCGATCCTGACCTGGGACAACTACCCGGTCAACGACTACGCCACCAACCGGCTGCTGCTCGGCCCGTTCAACGGCCGCGAGAAGGGGCTGCCCGGACGGCTCGCCGGCATCACCGCCAACCCGATGATCCAGTCGTACGCGTCGAAGCTGTCGTTGTACACCGTCGCGGACTACGCCTGGAACGACGCCGCCTACGATCCGCGCGAGTCCTGGGGCAAGGGCATCGAGGAGTACGCGGGCGGCGACGCCCGGACCGCGAAGGCGTTGCGGGCCTTCGCCGACGTCAACTACAGCTCCGCGCTCAACACCGCCGAGGCGCCCGAGCTGTCCGCCGCCTTCGCGCGCTACTGGGAGTCCGGGGACGCGAGGCGGCTCGACTCCGTCCTGGCCTCGCTGGGCGCGGCCCCCGCCCGGCTGCGCGCGGCGCTGCCCGACCGGGGCTTCATCGCTGATTCCGGCCCCTGGCTGGACGCCACGGAGTCCTGGGCGACCGCCACGCGCACCGCCCTGCGCATGGTGGAGGCCGCCCGTGCCGGGAAGGGAGCCCAGGCATGGGAGCTCCGGCAGCAACTGCCCGCACAGGTGGAGCGCGCCGCCTCGTTCACGTACACCGGGCTCGACGGCCGCAAGGTGCCCGTGCTGGTCGGCGACGGGCAGCTGGACGGGTTCACCGACGCCGCCACCGCCGAGTACGACCGGCTGCTGGGTGTGAGCGGAAGGCCGACGGCCTCGACCAGCCTGGGCACGTACCAGAGCAACACCGTCGCCCGGATGCTCGACGGCGACGACTCCACGTACTTCTGGAGCGACGGGGCGCCCGCGGCCGGGGACCAGCTGACCGTCGACCTGGGCGAGTCCCGGGCCATCGGCTCCATCACGCTCGACATGGCCAAGCCGGGCAGCACCGACGACTACCTCCACGCAGGTGTCCTGGAGTACTCGGCGGACGGCAGGAACTGGCAGAAGCTCGCGGACTTCTCCGGCAGGCCCGACGTCACGGCGGCCCCGACCGCCGGGACGAAGGCGCGCTATGTGCGGGCCCGGGCGACCGCCGGGCAGAGCAGCTGGGTCGTCGTCCGCGAATTCCAGGTCGCGACCACGGACGGCGCGGTCACCGGCAACCCGCCCGCCGCCACCGGCTCCTCGCTGCGCGCGGCCGCCGACGGCGACCCGGGCACCGTGTACAAGGGCGCGCGTGCGGCGGGGAGCGGTGAGTCGCTGGAGGTGGACCTCGTCGCCGCGCGGCCGGTCGGCTCGGTGACGGTGCTGCGGCCGTCCGGCTCCGAGGGCACGGCCGACGTCCAGCTGCGTACGGCGGACGGCGCCTGGCACACCGTAGGCGCGCTGAGTGGCGCCTACACCGCCATCGACACCGCGGGGCGCACCGCCGACGCGGTACGGCTGGCCTGGCGGGCCGCGACGGCCGCGCCGCAGGTCGCCGAGGTGGTCGTGGGCAAGTAGCCCCGCGCACGGCCGTGCGCCCGGCGCCCCGCGTTCCTCGCGGCGGAGCCGGGCGCACGACCGTGTTCGGGACCGTGGTCCGCAGGTTGTTCCCACAGAGGCAAGCGACCGCTTAGTATGCCCTGGAGCAGTGGTAATGCCGACAGCGTTGTGGAGGCCCCTCATGCAGGCATGGCGAGTGCACCGGAACGGCGAGCCGAGCGAGGTGATGCGGCTGGAGGAGACGGACCGGCCGGTGCCCGGCGACGGGCAGGTGATCGTCGAGGTGCTCGCGGCGAACATCAACTTCCCCGACGCGCTGCTCTGCCGGGGCCAGTACCAGGTGCGGCCCCCGCTGCCGTTCACCCCGGGCGTCGAGATCTGCGGCCGCACCGAGGACGGGCGCCGGGTGCTCGCCACCCCCGCCCTGCCGAACGGCGGCCTCGCCCAGTACGTCGTCGCGGACGAGGCGGCCCTTCTGGACGCCCCGGAATCCCTGGACGACGCGGAGGCCGCGGCCCTGCACATCGGCTACCAGACCGGCTGGTTCGGGCTCCACCGGCGCGCCCGCCTGAAGGCGGGGGAGACCCTGCTCGTGCACGCCGCCGCCGGCGGGGTGGGCAGCGCCGCCGTCCAGCTCGGCAAGGCTGCCGGTGCCACCGTCATCGGCGTCGTCGGCGGCCCCGAGAAGGCGAAGACAGCCGCCGCGCTCGGCTGCGACCTGGTCATCGACCGGCACTCCGAGGACATCGTCGCGGCGGTCAAGGAGTTCACCGGCGGCCGGGGCGCCGACGTCGTCTACGACCCGGTCGGCGGGGACGCGTACGCCAAGTCCGTGAAGTGCATCGCCTTCGAGGGGCGCGTCGTCGTCGTCGGCTTCGCCTCCGGCACGATTCCCACCCCCGCTCTCAACCACGCCCTCGTCAAGAACTACTCCGTTCTCGGTCTCCACTGGGGCCTCTACAACACCAAGGACCCGCAGGCCGTATGCGACTGCCACCGGGAGCTGACCCGGCTCGCCGCCGAAGGCGTCATCAAGCCGCTGATCAGCGAGCGGGTCGCGATGGACGAGGCGGCGGCCGCCGTCCAGCGCGTCGCCGACGGCACCAGCACCGGCCGCATCGTCGTCCTCCCGTCAGGAGCCGCCCGATGACCGCACCCGACGCCGCCGAACTGCGCCGCCGCACCCGTGAACTGCTCGCCGCGCACCCCCCGGCGACCACCGAGCGCACCGACTTCCTCAAGGCGCGCTTCGACGCCGGACTCGCCTGGGTGCACTACCCCGCCGGACTCGGCGGCCTCGACGCCCCGCGCTCCCTCCAGCCCGTGGTCGACGCCGGACTCGCCGCCGCGAACGCCCCCGACAACGACCCGCGCCGCATCGGTATCGGCCTGGGCATGGCGGCCCCGACCATCCTCGGCTTCGGCACCGACGAGCAGAAGCAGCGGTTCCTGCGGCCCCTGTGGGTCGGGGAAGAGGTCTGGTGCCAGCTCTTCAGCGAACCGGGCGCGGGCTCCGACCTCGCCGCCCTCGGCACGCGCGCGGTGCGCGACGGCGAGGACTGGGTGGTCGACGGGCAGAAGGTGTGGACCTCCAGCGCCCACCTCGCGCGCTGGGCGATCCTCATCGCCCGCACCGACCCCGACCTGCCCAAGCACCGCGGCATCAGCTACTTCATCTGCGACATGACCGACCCGGGCGTCGAGGTCCGGCCGCTCCGCCAGATCACCGGCGAGGCCGAGTTCAACGAGGTCTTCCTCACCGGGGTGCGCATCCCCGACAGCCACCGGCTCGGGCCCGTCGGCGAGGGCTGGAAGGTCGCCCAGACCACCCTCATGAACGAGCGGGTGTCCATCGGCGGCTCCCGCATCCCCCGCGAGGGCGGCATGATCGGCCCGGTCGCCAGGACCTGGCGCGAACGGCCCGAGCTGCGCACCCACGACCTGCACCAGCGTCTGCTGACCCTGTGGGTCGAGGCGGAGGTCGCCCGGCTCACCGGAGAGCGCCTGCGCCAGCAGCTCGTCGCCGGGCAGCCGGGACCCGAAGGCTCGGGGATGAAGCTCGCGTTCGCCCGGCTCAACCAGGAGCTCAGCGGCCTCGAAGTGGAACTCCTCGGCGACGAGGGCCTGCTGTACAGCGACTGGACCATGCGGCGGCCCGAACTGGTCGACTTCACCGGCCGCGACGCCGGCTACCGCTACCTCCGCTCCAAGGGCAACTCCATCGAGGGCGGTACGAGCGAGGTACTGCTCAACATCGTCGCCGAGCGGGTACTCGGTCTCCCCTCCGAGCCCCGCAACGACAAGGACGTCGCCTGGAAGGACCTCTCCCGATGACCGCACAGACCGAAGCCGCCCAGGCGCCCGACCTCCTCTACTCGGAGACCGAGGAGGACCTGCGCGCCGCCGTCCGCTCCCTGCTCGCGGACCGGGCCGACGCGCCGTCGGTGATCGCCCGCACCGAGTCCGACACGCCGTACGACCCGGAGCTGTGGAAGGCGCTCGCCACCGGCATCGGGGCCGCCGGACTCCTCGTGCCCGAGGAGCTGGGAGGCCAGGGCGCCACGCACCGCGAGGCCGCAGTGGTCCTGGAGGAGCTGGGCCGCAGCGTCGCGCCCGCGCCGTTCCTGACCAGCTCCGTCGTCGCCACCGAGACGCTGCTGGCGCTCGGGGCGCAGGACGGGCCGGCCGCGGAACTCCTTGCCGCACTCGCCGAGGGGCGCCAGGTCGCGGTGGTGGCCGTGCCGTTCGCGGCCGCTTCGGCGGACTCGGCGGGCGTGCCGGTGTCCGCGGTGACCGGTTCCCTGGACGGGACGCTCGGCCCCGTCGCCGACGCGGCGGCCGCCGACGTGCTCCTGGTCCCCACCGCCGACGGCCTGTACGCCGTCGCCACCGACGCGCCCGGCGTACGGGTCGAGCCGCTCGTCGCGCTCGACCTCACCCGCCCGCTCGCCACCGTCACGCTCGACGGCGCCACCGGGACCCGGCTCGCGGACGCCGGGGCCGGCAGGCGCGCGACGAACCGGGGGCTGCTGGCCGGGGCCGGACTGCTCGCCTCCGAACAGCTGGGACTCGCCGAGTGGTGCCTCACCGAGACGGTGCGACACACCCGGGAGCGCCACCAGTTCAACCGGCCCATCGGCTCCTTCCAGGCGCTCAAGCACCGCATGGCGCAGCTCTGGCTGGAGGTCGTCTCGGCCCGGGCCGCCGCGCGGAACGCCGCCGACGCCCTGGCCACGGGCAGCCCCGACACGCCGTTGGCCGTGGCCGTCGCGCAGGCGTACTGCTCGAAGGTCGCGGTCCACGCCGGCGAGGAGTGCGTGCAGTTGCACGGCGGGATCGGGATGACGTGGGAGCACCCCGCGCACCTCTACCTGAAGCGGGCCAAGGCCGACGCGACCGCGTACGGCACGGCGGGACGCCACCGGGACACCGTCGCCGCGCTCATGGAGCTGCCGGCGCCCTGAGGTTTCGCCGCGGGGGGCGTGGGAACGACCCCGCGCCCCCTGCGCGATCCACCCCCATTCCCCGCTCGGGCGGCCTCGACCCAAGCCCTACCCGTTTGGCGGACACGCCGGTGCGCCGGACGGCCCGCGCCCTGCGCCACACTGACGCCGAATGCCGCAAATCAGGCGCGGCGGAGGAGGTTGGCCATGGCAATTTCGATCTCAGTGGTGCTGCTTCTGCTGATTCTGGCGGTGATCTTCCTGCGCAGCGGCGGAATGAAGCTCTCGCACGCGCTGGTGTGCGGAATGCTCGGTTTCCTTCTCGCGGGTACCAGCATGGCCCCCACGATCCAGGACGGCATCACCGCCACCGCCGACGTCGTCAGCGGCATCAGGCCCTGATCGTTCGCACAGCGCGCCTCGGTGACCGGTCCCGTACCCGGACGGGACCGGTCATTCCGAGCCCGCCGCGTGTTCGGGGCCGGGTTGCGGTACGGGAACCGTCGCCGCGGAGCCCTGCCGGACCGCCTCGACGGCGGCCGCGTGCAGTGCGCGGCTCGCTTCCTCCGACGGACAGGGCACGGGACTGCCCGCCATGGTGAACCAGTCGGCCGCATCGGTGTACTGCACGGTGATCTGTGCCGTGCCCTCGGCCCAAGTGGTGTGGATGGTCAGGTCACCGGACAGCGGCCCGACCTCCTCGGTGAGCACGCCGCCGTGCCCCGAATACACTCCGCGTGTTGTCCAGGACGCCCAGGTCATGCATTCAGGCTCGCACCAAAGCGGCCGGATCGCGACCCGCGTCACCAGGGAATTCGCACGGTCGTCGCATCTTCGCCCGGCGTGCACGAAATCCCCCCGATCCCCGGCGACACGCGGGGCCGGGGCGGGATGGCGGTCGATCGGGTGACACTGAGCGGTCATTCCACATGGCGGGGCCGTGCGGCGGTTAAGCATGCGGGCATGACATGTGACTCCCCCTCCAAGAACACCGGATTCCTCCGTGCCCACCGTGTGCGCGCCGCAGGCGTCGCCTGCGTCGTGCTCAGCGCGGCCCTGCTGACCGGCTGCGGCCAGGACAGCGGCAGCACCTCCGCGAGCACGAAGACCTCGGAGGCGGCCCGCGCCGTGCCCGAGGCGACGAAGCGCCCGTCCCCCACCGGGAGCGCGTCACCCGGTCAGATGACCGAGGACCAGAAGGAACGCAAGGAGCTGATCTCCGCCACCAAGGTCACCTACGACAAGGCCATCACCACGGCCGAGGGCGCGGTCAAGGACAGCAAGCTCATCGAGCTCGAACTCAAGGGCCCGGGCGACACGGAAGACGACGAGAGCGCGAGCCCCAGCCCCTCGCCGACCGGCAGCCCGTCGCCGACCGGCAGCGCCACGCCGGGGGCCGGACCGCAGTGGGTCGCGACCGTCGCCACCAAGTCCGGGGCCAAGCACAAGGTCCGCATCGACGCCGTCTCCGGCAAGGTCGTCAGCTCGACCGAGGACTCCGACCAGGACTCCTCGGACAAGGCCAAGACCGTCAAGCGGGTCGCCGAGGCCAAGCAGACGCCCCAGCAGGCGGCGAAGGCCGCCCTGGCCGAGAAGAAGGGCACGGTGACGTCCCTCGACCTGGACGAGAACGACAAGAACGTCCTCGTCTGGAAGACCGACGTCGTCACCAAGGACTGGAAGAAGACGACCTTCGACATCGACGCGTCCAACGGCTCGGTCACCCACGAGGAGACCGACAGCGACTGAGCACCCCACGCACCGAGCGCCCCCGGTCCGCAGGACCGGGGGCGCTCGCGTCAGGCGGACCCCACGGGCTCCTGGTCCTCCGGCTGCTGACCGCCCGCCGGGTCCGGCGAGGCGAACTGCGTCCGGTACAGCTCCTCGTACCGGCCACCCGCCGCAAGCAGCGCGGTGTGCGTACCCCGTTCCACCACCCGGCCCTCCTCCACCACCAGGATCAGATCGGCGGCCCGCACCGTAGACAGCCGGTGCGCGATCACCAGGGCGGTGCGCCCCTCCAGCGCCTCGGCCAGGGCCTCCTGCACCACCGCCTCGGACGTGGAGTCGAGGTGCGCGGTCGCCTCGTCCAGGATGACCACCCGCTGCCGGGCCAGGAGCAGCCGGGCGATCGTCAGCCGCTGCCGCTCACCGCCGGAGAGCCGGTAGCCGCGCTCGCCCACGACCGTGTCGAGCCCGTCGGGCAGCGACGCCACCAGCCCGTCGAGCCGCGAGCGCCGCAGCGCGTCCCAGATCTCGTCCTCGGTGGCACCGGGCCTGGCCAGCAGGAGGTTGGCGCGCACCGAATCGTGGAAGAGATGCCCGTCCTGGGTGACCATGCCGAGCGTTTCACGGATCGACTCGGCGGTGAGATCGCGTACATCGACGCCGTTCAGCCGTACCGCTCCCTCGTCGGTGTCGTAGAGCCGGGGCAGCAGCTGGGCGATGGTCGACTTGCCGGCGCCCGACGAGCCGACGAGGGCTACCATGCGGCCGGGCTCGGCCCGGAACGAGACGTCGTGCAGCACCCGCGTGCCACCCCGGGAGTCCAGCGTCGCGACCTCCTCCAGCGAGGCCAGCGACACCTTGTCGGCGGACGGGTAGCCGAAGGAGACCCCGTCGAACTCCACGGACACCGGTCCCTCGGGCACCGTACGGGCGTCCGGCTTCTCGGCGATCAGCGGCTTCAGGTCCAGGATCTCGAAGACACGCTCGAAGCTCACCAGCGCGCTCATCACCTCGACCCGGGCGCCGGCCAGCGCCGTCAGCGGGGCGTAGAGCCGGGTGAGCAGCAGCGCCAGCGTCACGACCGCGCCCGGCTCCAGGCTGCCGTGCAGCGCGTAGTAGCCGCCCAGCCCGTAGACGAGGGCCAGGGCGAGCGCGGAGACCAGGGTCAGCGCCGTGATGAAGGTGGACTGCGCCATCGCCGTACGGATGCCGATGTCCCGTACCCGCCCGGCCCGCGCCGCGAACTCGGCGGACTCGTCGGCGGGCCGGCCGAAGAGCTTCACCAGGGTCGCGCCCGGCGCCGAGAACCGCTCGGTCATCTGCGTGCTCATCGCGGCGTTGTGCCCGGCCGCCTCACGCTGCATCCGCGCCATCCGCGAGCCCATCCGCCGGGCCGGTACGACGAACACCGGCAGGAGCACGAGCGCCAGCAGCGTGATCTGCCAGGAGATGGTCAGCATCACCGCGAGCGTCAGCACCAGCGTCACCACATTGGAGACCACCCCCGACAGGGTGTTGCTGAACGCCCGCTGAGCGCCGATCACGTCGTTGTTGAGCCGGCTCACCAGGGCCCCCGTCCGGGTCCGGGTGAAGAAGGCGACCGGCATCCGCTGCACATGGTCGAAGACCGCCGTGCGCAGGTCCAGGATCAGCCCCTCGCCCAGCGTGGCCGACAGCAGCCGGGTGAGCAGCCCGAGCCCGGCCTCCGCCACGGCGATCACGGCGATCAGCAGGGCGAGACGGACGACGGTGCCGCTCTCCTTGCCTTGCACGATCGCGTCGACCACCCGGCCCGCCAGCAGCGGTGTCGCCACGGCCAGCAGCGCGGTGACCACGCTGAGCAGCAGGAACCGGTAGAGCTGGCGGCGGCGCGGACGGGCGAACGAGGCGATCCGGCGCACGGTGGCCCGGGAGAAGGGGCGGCGGTCCGCTTGCGCGTTGATCGCGCTGTGCAGCGACGACCACGCGGTGACTTCCATACTCATACGGGTGCCTCCGGGGCAGGACGGATCGGTACGGCCCCGGCGGCCGGTGCGAACCGGGGTGTGGAAAGAACGCTAGAAGCTCAAGCGAACTTGAGGTCAAATTTCCGGTGCCCTGTGCGGGCCCGGCGTCGCACCTGCGTAGAATCGGCCCCTGTTTCCGGCCGGACCACGGCAGACACGACCGATTGAGGCAGTTCGACGTGAGTTTCACAGACAGTACCGACGCACCGATCTACGCCGGTCTCGTGGAGGAGCACGGGGATGTACCGGCCGAGGTGCGCCGGGTGGCTGAAGAGACCATGCGGGAGGCCGACCGGGCCATCGACTTCAGTGATATCCGCAGGTCACCGGCGTACCGGTAGCCCGCGAACCGTCCCGGCCCGGCCTAGGTCCGAGCGCCTCCCCATCCGCCGGTGACCCCGGCCGGCCGCGCGGACGGCCCGGACCGCACCACCCCGTCCGGCTCACTCCGGGCGCGGCGCGGGGACGTCTCGCACTGCGGACCCGGCTCTCCCGTCGGAGCATGGAACGAACAGTCGCCGAGGACACCGGGACGAAGGGAAGCCGGATGGGTGGTGAACGGCATGAGCCACCGACCGACGCGTTCGAGGCCGAGCTGGACCAGATCGAGGCGCTGAACCGGATGCAGGCGCCGGGCCCCGACCCGGCGCTTCCCCCGGGTCCGGATCAAGGGGCCCGGGCCGACGGCACGGCGGAGGAGGCCAGACGCCGCGACTCCCTGCTGCTCTCGGCCGGACACGCGGTCGCCGCGGCCGACACCCTCGACGAGGCCCTGAGGCTCGCCGCCGGCCTGTACGCCCCTGATTTCCCGCTGGACGGACAGTGCGTCTTCGGCATAGCCGAGGGCAACCTCACCGCGCTCGGGCAGTACGGCTTCCGGCCCGGCGGCGCGGGCCGCGGGTTCCGCATGCCCATGAACACCGGCTACCCGGCCGCCGAGGTGGCCCGCACCGGGCGCGCCGTCTACCTGGGCTCCACGCAGGACTACCGCCGCCGCTTCCCGGCGACCTGGAACCTGTCCGCGCGCAAGGGCCGTGAGGCGTGGGCCTTCCTGCCGCTGGTGACCGCCGGCCGGGTCGTCGGGGTCTGGCTGGCCGCCTTCCGCACGCCCCTGGACTTCACGGCGAGCGAGCGCGCCCTGCTCACCGTCACCGGGCGCATGATCGCCCAGGTCCTCGAACGGGCCCGGGCCAGCCGCGCCGAACTGGAACTCTCCCGGGGCCTGCGCCGCAGCATGCACACCGCCGGCGCGGCCCTGACCGGGCTCAGCGTCGCCACCCGCTACGTGCCGACCGGCGGCGGCCTCATGGTCGGCGGGGACTGGTACGACACCATCGACCTGCCGAACGGCCGGATGGCCGTCGTGATGGGCGACGTCCAGGGACACGACGTGCACGCCGCGGGGCTCATGGCCCAGCTGCGTACCGCCGTGCACGCGTACGCGGCCGAGGGGCACGGCCCCGACGCGGTCCTGGCCCGCGCCTCCCGCTTCCTGACCACTCTGGACGAGGACCGCTTCGCGACCTGCCTCTACATCGAGGCCGACCCGTCCACCGGCGACCTGCACATCGCCCGCGCGGGCCACCCGCATCCCGTCCTGCGCATGCCGGACGGCACATGTGTCCTCAAACACGTCAGCGGCGGGCTGCCACTCGGACTGATGCCCGGCGAGGAGGACTACCCCGTCGACACCGTGCGCCTGCACGAGGGCGAGATCCTCATGCTGTGCACCGACGGGTTCATCGAGAACGGCGGCCACGACATGTACACCGGCTGGGTGCGGGTGCGCGACGCGTTCTCGCCCGGCCCCGCCGACGACCTGGAGGGCATGGCCGACCGGCTCATGGCGGCCGTCGTCGAGCCCGGCCCCGGCGCCCGGGAGGAAGCCGTCGCACGCGACGGTGACGACATCGCCCTCCTGCTGCTGCGCCGCGACGCCATCCACGCGCGCGCCGAGGTCAGCCAGCGCCGGCTGATGCTCACCGTCGGCCAGGACCAGGGCGAGGGCCTGGCCGAGGCCCGCGCGGAGCTCAAGGCGCTGCTGCACGACTGGGCGCGCCCGGACCAGGTGGACACCGCCGTGCTCCTGGCGACCGAACTCCTCGGCAACGTCCTCGTGCACACCGACCAGGACGGCACGCTGAACGCCACCGTCTCCGGTGAGACCGGCACCCGCCGGCTGCAGGTCGAGGTCATGGACCGCGGCGACGAACTGCCCCACCAGCGCACCCCGGGCGAGCTCGCCTCCTCGGGCCGCGGTCTCCTCCTGCTGGACATCCTCGCCGACCAGTGGGGCGTACGACCCGAACCGGAGGGGAAGACCGCCTGGTTCGCGCTGAACGAGGCCGCCCCGGCCGAGGGCGGGGACGTGCCGGTCATCTGACGCCGGGCCGGGCAGCCTCCGCCGGGCCCGCCGTGTGCGCGGCTGAAGAGGACGTGCCGCAACCGTTGACAGCTCTCCCGGGAACTGGCTTCATGAGCAACGCCCTTGGGAGCGCTCCCACACCCCGCTGGGCCACGCACGCACCCCGCACACACCCGGCACCCCCACCGACGTGACGAAGGGAAAGTCCGTTGCGCTCGCTCACCCTCCCCGCCCTGCGAAGGCGGTCCCGAAGACCAGGCCCCCTCGGAGCCGTAGCCCTGGCTCTCACCGTCGGCGCCGGCCTGCTGCTCCCGCTGTCCCTGCCGGCCGGCGCGGCGGCCGCCCCCGCCTTCGACTACGGCGAGGCACTGCAGAAGTCCGTCCTCTTCTACGAGGCCCAGCAGTCCGGCGAGCTGCCCGACACCAACCGCGTCTCGTGGCGCGGCGACTCCGCGCTGGACGACGGCAAGGACGCCGGCCTGGACCTGACGGGCGGCTGGTACGACGCCGGGGACCATGTGAAGTTCGGCCTTCCCATGGCCTACTCGGCCACCATGCTCGCCTGGGGCGGTACGGAGCAGAAGGCGGCGTACCAGGCGTCGGGCCAGCTGCCGTACCTGCGGAACAACCTGCGCTTCGTGGACGACTACCTCCTGAAGGCCCACCCCTCGCCCAACGTGCTGTACGGGCAGGTCGGCAACGGCGGCGACGACCACAAATGGTGGGGCCCCGCCGAGGTGATGCCGATGAAGCGCCCGGCGTACAAGATCGACGCCTCCTGCCCCGGAAGCGACCTGGCCGGCCAGACGGCCGCGGCCCTGGCCTCCTCCTCGATGGTGTTCTCCGACAGCGACCCGGCGTACGCGGCGAAGCTGATCACCCACGCGAAGCAGCTGTACACCTTCGCCGACACCTACCGGGGCAAGTACAGCGACTGCATCACCGACGCGAAGAGTTACTACAACTCCTGGAGCGGGTACAACGACGAACTCGTCTGGGGCGCCATCTGGCTGTACAAGGCGACCGGCGACACCGCGTACCTCGCCAAGGCCGAGTCGTACTACGACAACCTCTCCACCGAGCCGCAGACCACCACCCGGTCCTACCGCTGGACGCTCTCCTGGGACGACACCTCCTACGGGGCCTACGTGCTGCTCGCCCAGCTGACGGGCAAGCAGAAGTACGTCGACGACGCGAACCGCTGGCTCGACTGGTGGACGGTCGGCGTCAATGGGCAGCGGGTGCCCTACTCACCGGGCGGCCAGGCCGTGCTGGACAGCTGGGGTTCGCTCAGGTACGCCGCGAACACCGCCTTCGCCGCGCTGAGCTATTCCGACTGGCTGACCGGTGACGCCACCCGCAAGGCCCGGTACCACGACTTCGCGGTCCGCCAGATCAACTACGCGCTCGGCGACAACCCACGCCGATCGAGCTACGTGGTCGGCTTCGGCGAGAACCCGCCGACCAAGCCGCACCACCGCACGGCCCACGGTTCGTGGACCGACCAGATGAACAACCCCGTGGAGAGCCGGCACACCCTGTACGGGGCCCTGGTGGGCGGCCCGAGCGCCGCCAACGACTCGTACACCGACGACCGCTCGAACTACGTCAACAACGAGGTCGCCACCGACTACAACGCCGCCTTCACCGGGGCGCTGGCCCGGCTCTACGCGGAGTACGGCGGGGCCCCGCTCACCGGCTTCCCGAAGCCGGAGGAGCCGGACGGGCCGGAGATGTCCGTCCAGGCGTCGGTGAACGCGGCCGGATCGAACTTCACCGAGATCAAGGCGTACCTGATCAACCGGTCCGCGTGGCCCGCCCGCGCGCTCACCGACGCCTCGGTGCGCTACTACTTCACGCTGGAGCCCGGCGTCGCACCCGGCGACATCAGCTTCACCACCAACTACAACCAGTGCGGCGCGGTGACGGGCCCGACGCACGTGGCGGGTGACGTCTACTACGCCACGGTGGACTGCTCGGGGACGGACATCGCACCGGCCGGCCAGTCCGCGTACCGCAAGGAGGTGCAGTTCCGGATCAGCTCGGCCGGTGCCTGGGACCCGTCGAACGACTGGTCCTACCCGTCGACGGCGACGACCCCGGGCGGCACGCCCGTCGACGCCCCGCACATGGTGCTCCTCGAAGGCTCGGCGCCCCAGTGGGGGAGCGCGCCGGACGGCACGGACCCCGGGCCGGACCCCGATCCGACGACCACTCCCGATCCGACGACGACCCCCGACCCCTCCCCGACGCCCGACCCGACGGACACGCCCGACCCCGAACCAGGGGCCTGTGAGGTCAGCTACCGGGTCAGCCAGGCGTGGGGCACGGGTTTCACCGCCGATGTGACGGTGAAGAACACCGGATCGACGCCGCTGGACGGCTGGCAGCTGGCCTTCGACTTCCAGGGGGCCGAGCGTGTGAGCAACGCGTGGAACGCGACCGCCACGCAGAGCGGCACCCGGGTCACGGTCAAGAACGCGGGCCACAACGGCTCCGTCCCGGCGGGCGGCAGCGCCTCGTTCGGGTTCCAGGCGAGTGGTGCGCCGGCCGCCGGCCCGGACTCCTTCACGCTCAACGGGAAGGAGTGCGGCTGAGACGGCCTACGCCGCCCCGGCGGTCCCCGGGGCGGCCCCGCCGGCGAGCAGACCGGTCGCGGCGGGGCCGCCCCTCAGCCCTCTGACGGCGTCCGCAGAGCCGCGTACGTCCCCGACACCGCCGCCAGCAGCAGCACGCAGCCCGTGAAGACCAGCCCGGCATCGCGCAGCCCGACCGCAGTCGCCAGCGCGCCCACTCCCACCACCGGCAGGGAGATCCCCGTGTAGGCGACGACGAAGAACGCCGAGATCGTGCCGCCCCGGTGCTCGGCGGGGGCCGCCTCGCTCACGAGTGTCAGCGCGGCCCGGAAGGCGAGCCCCTGCCCGATGCCCCCGCAGACGGCACCCAGGACGAGCAGCACCAGCGACTGCGCAAGCAACGACGAGGCGACGAGCAGCAGCCCGGCGATCAGCACGGCACAGCCCAGCGGCAGCGCGCGACGCGCCCCGATCCGCGGGGCCAGCGACTGCCCGACCGTCGAGGCGCAGAACACCGAGAACACCACCGCCCCCGTCACCGCCAGGTTGTGCACATCCAGCGTCTCGGCCGCGAAGCTGGGCGCGACCGCCGTGAACAGGCCGAGCAGCGCGAAACCGGCGAAGGCGGCCAGCGAGGCCGGTACGAACACGCCCTTCACCTCGGCCGGCACCCGGACACCCTGCGGTGCGAGCCGGGGCCACCGCCGCGGCTCGGCCACCGTCTCCGCCAGCCGCCACGTGATGACGCACGCTACGGCGACCAGGCCCAGGTGCACCCAGAACGGCAGGGACAGCGGCCAGGGCGTGTACTCGGCCAGCACACCGGAGAGCAGCGGGCCGCAGCCCAGACCGCCCATGTTCGCGGCCGTCGCGGCGAACCCGGCGCGGGCCTTCTGCCCCGGGCCCGCGAGCTCGATGACCGCCGCCGTCGCCGCGCCGCTCAGCAGGCCGGCCGCGCCGCCGGACAGCACCCGGCCGGCGAACAGCAGGGGCAGCCCGGTCTCCAGCAGGAAGCACCCCGCACTCGCGGCGGACAGGGCCATGGCGGCCAGCAGCACCGGCTTGCGGCCCACCTTGTCCGAGTAGTTGCCCGCCACCAGGAGTACGGAGATGACCGCGACCGCGTACACGGCGAAGACCACGGTCACCATCAGCTCGGAGAAGCCGATCTCCTTCTGGTAGAGCCCGTACAGCGGGGTCGGCAGCGTGGTGCCGGCCATGCCGATGGCGAAGACCACCGCCGCCGCCAGGTAGCCCGCCCGGCGCCCGCCCGTCCGTCCCGTATCCTCACGCACCATCACGCACGCCACTCTATGCAGCGGGCGGCCCCCGGTCAGGGCGACGGGCTGCCGCCCGCCGCGGCCCGAAAGAGAGCCACCATGAGGATCGCCGACGCGCAGGTCGTCGTCACCAGCCCCGGCCGCAACTTCGTGACGCTGAAACTGACGACCGACGAAGGTCTCACCGGTCTCGGCGACGCCACGCTCAACGGCCGGGAGCTCGCCGTCGTCAGCTACCTCACCGACCATGTGGTGCCTCTGCTCACCGGCCTGGACCCGCACCGGATCGAGGACACCTGGCAGTACCTCTACCGGGGCGCGTACTGGCGGCGCGGCCCGGTCACCATGGCCGCGATCGCCGCCGTCGACGTCGCCCTGTGGGACATCAAGGCGAAGGCGGCCGGGCTGCCGCTCTACCAGTTGCTCGGCGGCGCCTCCCGCGACCGCCTCGCCACCTACGGCCATGCCAACGGCCGCGACATCCCCGAACTGCTCGACTCCGTACGGCAGCGGCTGGCCGAGGGCTACCCCGCCGTCCGCATCCAGACGGGCATCCCCGGCCTCAAGGCCGTCTACGGGGTGCACGCCACCGACGAGCACGGCGCGCCCGTCCTGCACCAGCAGGCCCGCCCCCTGGTCGAGGACTGGGACACGGACGCCTACCTGCGCCACACCCCGGCCGTTTTCGAAGCGGTACGAGCGGAGTTCGGTGCGGAGATACCGCTCCTCCACGACGCCCACCACCGCCTCACGCCCATCCAGGCGGCCCGGCTCGGCAAGGACCTGGAGCCGTACCGCCCGTTCTGGCTGGAGGACTGCACCCCCGCCGAGAACCAGGAAGCCCTTCGGCTCGTCCGCCGGCACACGACGACGCCCCTCGCGCTCGGGGAGGTCTTCAACACGGTGCACGACTACCAGACGCTGATCACCGAGCAGCTGATCGACTACGTGCGCAGCGCGGTCACCCACTTCGGCGGGGTCACCCCGCTGCGCAAGCTCTTCGACTTCGCCGCCCAGTACCAGATCAAGAGCGCGATCCACGGGCCCGAGGACATCTCCCCGGTCGGGATGGCCGCCGCCGTCCACCTCGGCTTCGCCGTCCACAACTTCGGCATCCAGGAGTACTCGGGCCACAACGCCCTGACCGAGGAGGTGTTCCGGCACGCGTACACCTTCACCGACGGCTTCCTGCACCCCGGCGAGGCGCCCGGTATCGGTGTGGAACTGGACGAGAGGCTCGCCGCGGCCCACCCGTACGAGCAGACCTATCTGCCCGTCAACCGGCTCCGGGACGGCACCGTGCACGACTGGTGACCGTTTCGTCGGGGGGCCCGCACCCGGCCCGCGTACCGCTGGGTCCAGCCGGTGCCGGTGTCGGCGGTGAGCACCACGTCGTAGTAGCCGTGCTCGGTGGGCCAGTCCACGACCG
>NZ_JBEYCQ010000023.1:0-126826 GCF_040632905.1 Streptomyces sp. NPDC016469 | reverse complement strand
GTTGACTTTTGGCACGCTGTTGAGTTCTCAAGGAACGGACGCTTCCTTTGTACTCACCCTCTCGGGCTTTCCTCCGGGCGCTTCCCTTCGTTCTTACGTTTCCGACTCTATCAGACTCTTTCGTGTCCAATTTCCCGGTCGAAGCGGGTCTTTCTTTTTGCCTTTCGGCGTGTCCACTACGTTAGCGGATTCTCCCGGTTACTCATAATCGAGTCAGGGGGACCAAATTCCGGCATGCCGAAACTCGCACCCTCTGGGGTGAGTCGTAGGTAGTGGTTGGCCGCTTCAGGTCTGCGCGGCTCACGATCCGATGGACCGAACCAACAGCTATACCCGTGTCAAGCGACTCGGACAACATTAGGTGCCCCACTCGGGCGAGTCAAGTTGACCTACGGCGCGGCACATGGGCGCGGTACGGGCTCACCGTGGGGTCGCCGTCGATCCAGAACCGCCAGGGGTGCACCGCCCCGTCCCCGCCCACTCCGGTCCGCGGACCGTTTCGCACCTGGTCACGAGGGGGCGGGGTGCCGTGGAGCACGAAGAGCTCGGCACCCTCGTGCGCGATGGCGTCCGCGCCGTCCAGCGCGCGGCCGATGTCCAGAGCGGTCGCGAGGCGGGCCGGTCCTTTGGCCAGTTCTCGGTCATTGCGGGCCGAAACTCGACGTTTACGCGTGAGCTCGGCGCCCTCGAAGATCTCGCCGGCCCGGAGCAGCACCCCGCTCGCCCTGCCCTCGGGGCCGCACACCAGATTCATGCAGTGCCACATGCCGTACGTGAAGTAGACGTACGCGTGGCCCGGCGGGCCGTACATCGCGTCGTTCCGCCGCGTCCTGCCCCGGAAGGCGTGGGATCCCGGGTCGATCTCGCCGGCGTACGCCTCCACCTCCGTGAGGCGCAGGGCGATCGGGCCCTCCGGGGTGCTGCGGACCAGGGTGCGGCCGAGGAGGTCGGGCGCCACCTCCAGTACGGGGCGGTCGAAGAAGTCCCGCGTCAGCGGCGTACGGTCCGGGCCATCGATCATGAGGTTCGAGGTTACTGGGAACCGACTACGGTCGTCGCGCGTATGTAGGGGTCAGGACCTAGGAGGAGAAAACATGGGCTTCAAGCGGCTGCTCGCGAGCATGGGTGCCGGCGGCGCCTCGGTGGAGACGGAGCTGACCGAGGTCAACGTCGTCCCGGGCGGGGTCGTCCAGGGCGAGGTGCGGATCCAGGGCGGCTCCGTCGACCAGCAGATCGAGGGCCTTTCCGTGGGCCTCCAGGCCCGGGTCGAGGTCGAGGGCCAGGACCAGGAGACCAAGCAGGACATCGAGTTCACCACGCTCCGCCTCGGCGGCGCCTTCGAGGTGCGGGCGGGGGCGGTGCACGTGGTGCCGTTCGGCCTGGAGATCCCCTGGGAGACGCCGATCACCATGTTCGCGGGCCAGCACCTGCACGGCATGAACATCGGGGTGACGACCGAGCTGGAGATCGCGCGGGCGCTGGACTCCGGCGACCTCGACCCGATCAACGTGCACCCCCTGCCGGCCCAGGAAGCCATCCTCGACGCCTTCGGCCGGCTGGGCTTCAGCTTCCGCAGCGCCGACATGGAGCGCGGCCACATCCGCGGTACGCGGCAGCGGCTGCCGTTCTACCAGGAGATCGAGTTCCACCCGCCGCAGCAGTACCGGGGGCTCAACCAGGTGGAGCTGTCGTTCGTCGCGGACGACCGCGAGATGGACGTCATCCTGGAGATGGACAAGAAGCCGGGTCTGTTCAGCGAGGGCAGCGACTCGTACCGCGCCTTCAAGGTCGGTCTGCACAACTTCCACGAGACCGACTGGGCGGCTTATCTGAACCAGTGGCTGGCGCAGGTCGGCGGGCAGCGCAACTGGCTCTAGGGTCGGAAGCGTAATCCGACTGAGCCGACAGAAAGGTGCAGACGTGACCGAGCCGAAGAGGGCGCCGCTGCCGCACGACTTCCATCCGGAGGTTCCCTCGTTCACCGTGGTGAGCGAGGACATCGCCCCGGGTGCCGCGCTCACCGACGCGCAGGTGTACGCGGAGGGGAACACCTCGCCGCAGCTGCGCTGGGAGGGCTTCCCGGCGGAGACGAAGAGCTTCGCCGTGACGTGCTTCGACCCCGACGCCCCCACGGGCAGCGGGTTCTGGCACTGGGTGCTCTTCGACATTCCCGCGTCGGTCACGGAACTGCCGGCCGGCGCGGGGAGCGGGAAGTTCGAAGGGCTGCCCGCCGGCGCCGTGCACGCGCGCAACGACTACGGGACGAAGGACTTCGGCGGTGCCGCTCCGCCGGCCGGGGAGAACCACCGCTATGTGTTCACCGTGTACGCGGTGGACACCGACAAGCTCGGTCCGGACAGCGACACACCGCCCGCGGCCGTCGGGTTCAACCTGCGGTTCCACACCGTGGGCCGGGCCCAGCTGGTCGCCGAGTACGCGGAGCCCGCCGAGAACGCCTGAGTAACCAAAACGTCCGCATCCGTTTGCCCTGCCCTGGTCTTGGAGAGATCAGGGCAGGGCATTTTTTAATGCGTTGTCCATCACGGCGTCCGGGGCCAGAGTTGATCCGGGCCTGCCAGGGGGCGGCCGGCACACGGGAGGTGGGCGGAATGCGGGACACGCTGGTACTCAACGCGAGCTTCGAGCCGCTGTCGACAGTGACGCTGAACCGTGCGGTGGTGCTGATCCTTCAGGACAAGGCCGTCGTCGAGCAGTCCCACCCCGGCCTCCGGATGCGCGGTGCCGAGGTGGACATCCCGGTGCCCCGGGTGATCAGACTCTGCCGGTACGTACGGGTGCCCTTCCGAAGACAGGCCCCGTGGTCCAGGAGGGGCGTCCTCGTCCGGGACCAGCACCGGTGCGCGTACTGCGGGAAGCGGGCGAGCACCGTCGACCACGTGGTGCCGAGGGCGCAGGGCGGGCAGGACACCTGGCTCAACACGGTGGCCTCGTGCGCGGAGGACAACCACCGCAAGGCGGACCGTACGCCGGAGCAGGCGGGGATGCCGCTGCTGCGGAAGCCCTTCGTGCCGTCCCCCGCGGAGGCGATGCTGCTGGCGCTGGGGGCCGGTGACCGGTCGGCGCTGCCGGAGTGGCTGGCGCGGAGCGCGGCGTAGCCGCCGTACACCCGACGATCTGAGCGCGGCCCGTCTCCCCGGGGGAGGCGGGCCTCGGTCGTTCAGCGGAGCAGCAGCTGGACGATGGCGACCGTGCCGACGGTGACGATGAGGGCGCGCAGCAGGGCGGGGCTGAGGCGGCGGCCGACCTTGGCGCCGATCTGGCCGCCGATGGCGGAGCCCACCGCGATCAGGACCACGGCGGTCCAGTCGAAGTCGGCGACGAAGAGGAAGAACAGCGCGGCGATGCTGTTGACGACGGCGGCGAGGACGTTCTTGACCGCGTTGAGGCGTTGCATGGTGTCGTCCACCAGCATGCCCATGAGGGAGAGGTAGATGATCCCCTGGGCGGCCGTGAAGTAGCCGCCGTAGACGCTGGCGAGGGTCAGGCCGATGTAGAGCAGCGGGCCGCCGTCGGGGTGGGCGGGTGCCCCGGTGCGGGCGCGCCGTTCCTGGACGGCCTTGCTGATCCGCGGTTGCAGGATGACCAGGACGAGGGCCAGGGCGACCAGGACCGGGACGATGGTCTCGAAGGCGGTGGAGGGCAGGGCCAGGAGCAGGGTGGCACCGGTGAGGCCGCCGACGAGGGCGCCCACGGTGAGTTTGAGGACGCGGGAGCGCTGGCCCTCGAGTTCCTTGCGGTAGCCGATCGCGCCGCTGATGGAGCCGGGGATCAGGCCGAGCGCGTTGGAGACGGTGGCGGTGACCGGGGGCAGGCCGGTGGCGAGCAGGACGGGGAAGGTGATGAGCGTGCCGGAGCCGACGATCGTGTTGATCGTGCCGGCGCTGATCCCCGCGGCGAAGACCGCGAGCATCTCCCAGATGGACATGGCATATCCCCCGTGCGTGATCTGTGCTTGCTGCACCGAATCATGCACGGGGGGTGTACACGTCAGTCGACCGGGGGTTCCTCGCGTCGTTCCTTGCCGGTGTTGAAGCCGGGCGCGCCGCCGCCGAGGTTGCCGAAGGCGCCGCTGAGGCCCTTGAGGGCGTCGCCGATCTCGCTGGGCACGATCCAGAGCTTGTTGGCGTCGCCCTCGGCGATCTTCGGCAGCATCTGGAGGTACTGGTACGAGAGCAGCTTCTGGTCCGGGTCGCCGGCGTGGATGGACTCGAAGACCGTACGGATGGCCTGGGCCTCGCCCTCCGCGCGCAGGGCGGCGGCCTTGGCCTCACCCTCGGCGCGCAGGATCGCGGACTGCTTCTCGCCCTCGGCGGTGAGGATCGCGGACTGGCGGGTGCCCTCCGCCTGGAGGATGGCGGCGCGCTTGTCGCGGTCGGCGCGCATCTGCTTCTCCATCGAGTCCTGGATGGAGGTGGGCGGCTCGATCGCCTTGAGCTCGACGCGGTTGACGCGGATGCCCCACTTGCCGGTGGCCTCGTCCAGGACGCCGCGCAGGGCCGCGTTGATCTCCTCGCGGGAGGTGAGGGTCCGCTCCAGGTCCATGCCGCCGATGATGTTGCGGAGGGTGGTGACGGTGAGCTGCTCGATGGCCTGGATGTAGCTGGCCACCTCGTACGTCGCGGCCCGGGCGTCGGTCACCTGGTAGTAGATGACGGTGTCGATGTTGACGACCAGGTTGTCCTGGGTGATGACGGGCTGCGGCGGGAAGGGCACGACCTGCTCGCGCAGGTCGATCCGGTTGCGGATCGAGTCGATGAACGGGACGACGATGTTCAGGCCCGCGTTGAGGGTGCGGGTGTACCGCCCGAAGCGCTCCACGATGGCGGCGCTGGCCTGCGGAATGACCTGGATCGTCTTGATCAGGGCGATGAAGACGAGCACCACCAGAATGATCAGGACGATGATGATCGGTTGCATCGTTTCCTCGTGTCCTTCGGTTGATGATCGTCATCGAGTCTGGCAGAACGTGCCTTGGTGTGGAGGCAGTTCGGTCACATGACGACGGCTGTCGCCCCGTCGATGTCCACCACGTCGACCTGCTCGCCGGGCTCGTAACTGAATCCGTGGTCGAATGAGCGCGCCGACCAGATCTCGCCCGCCAGCTTGATGCGGCCACCGCCGCCGGTCACCCGTTCCAGGACGATGGCCTGACGGCCCTTCAGGGCGTCGATGCCGGTGGCGTGCTGGGGTGCCCGGTCCGCGCGCTGGCGCCCCGCGATCACGCGTACCACGGCCGTCAGCGCCACCGAGACGATGACGAAGACCAGGACCTGGGCGACGATTCCGCCGCCGAGGGCCGCGACGACCGCGGCGGCGACGGCCCCCACGGCGAACATGCCGAACTCGGGCATCGCGGTCAGGACGAGCGGAATGCCCAGTCCCACCGCGCCGATCAGCCACCACACCCACGCGTCGATGTCCACGTGGTCATCGTAGGACCGGATGCACCCTTACGGACAGGGCGCAACCGGGCAACCCCGCCTAGCCGAGCGGCAGTCCGCGGGCGGTGTAGCGGTCGCCCTGGTGCTCGACGACGAGGGGGAGGCCGAAGCAGAGGGAGAGGTTGCGGGAGGTGAGCTCGGTCTCCATGGGGCCGGCGGCGAGGACCTTGCCCTGGCGGATCATCAGGACGTGGGTGAAGCCGGGGGCGATCTCCTCGACGTGGTGGGTCACCATGATCATGGACGGCGCGTACGGGTCGCGGGCCAGCCGGCCGAGGCGCCGGACCAGGTCCTCGCGGCCGCCGAGGTCGAGACCGGCGGCGGGCTCGTCCAGGAGGAGGAGTTCGGGGTCGGTCATCATGGCGCGGGCGATCAGGGTGCGCTTGCGCTCGCCCTCGGAGAGGGTGCCGAACTTGCGGTCGAGGTACTCGGTCATGCCCAGCCGGTCGAGGAAGGCGCGGGCGCGGTCCTCGTCCACCTTGTCGTAGTTCTCGTTCCAGGTGGCGGTCATGCCGTAGGCGGCGGTGAGCACCGTCTGGAGGACCGTCTGGCGGCGGGGCAGCTTGTCGGCCAGGGCGACGCCCGCGATGCCGATGCGGGGGCGCAGGTCGAAGACGTCGGTGCCGACGCCGCCGAGGCGCTCGCCGAGGACGCTGGCGCTGCCCTTGGTGGGGAAGAGGTAGCTGGACGCGATGTTGAGCAGGGTGGTCTTGCCGGCGCCGTTGGGGCCGAGGATGACCCAGCGCTCACCCTCCTTGACCGACCAGGAGACGTCGTCCACCAGAGCGCGTCCGTCGCGGACCACCGATACGTCCACCAGCTCCAGTACATCGCTCATGAGCGCGTTGTCTCCCCATGCAGTGTCGAGATCGTCGCGTGCCTGTGGGCACAGCTCCCAGGGAAAACCTACGCCACCGCGCGAGTACCGGCGGCGCTGGGCCCGCCCTCATGGACCCGGCCGTGGTCGTGCGCACACCCCCTAGGCTGTCCGCATGCTTTCGGAACCACGTTCAGGGCTGCTGGCAGCCTGGGGGAACGCGTTGCTGGCGGGGCTCGTGTCGCCGGACGACGCGGCGCTCGCCATCGTCGGGGAGGACGCGGTGCACCGCGTCGAGGGGCTGCCGGGTGAGGCCGGTCCGGTCGGGCTGACGTTCGCCCTGGGGCGGCTGCGGTCGCTGGGGGTGAGCGGCTTCCGGGTCGCGCTGCCGGTGCCGGGGCATCCGCTGGGACTGAGCGGTCCGGCCGATTTCAACGCCCGGGCGCTGGAGGCGGAGGAGGCCGTCGTCACGTTCGGGGCGCCGTACGGGCTGGTTCCCGAGGTGCGCGAGGCGGGCCCGGCCGGCGATGTGCACGTGGACGTGGTGTGGCACTGCCTGGCCGTACGGGAGGCTCCGCCGGCCGATGTGCCCTCGCTGGGCGAGGCGGAACGGGAGCTGGCCGAGGCGCTGCGGGACGCGACGGCGGTGCTGTCCCGGCTCGACGTGGCCGGCTCGGGGCCGGTGGCCGAGGCGGCGGTGGACGCGTACCGGGCGCGGGCGGAGCGGGGGCGCGAGGTGCTGGCCCCGGGCTATCCGCCGAGGGCGGTGCGGGTGCTGGAGCTGGCCCAGCGGGTCGGGCTGCTGATCTCGGTGGCGTACGAGAACGGGCACGGCGGCGCGGTGAGCGCGTCGGAGATGGCGGCACGGGGCGAGGCGCTGCGGCCGGTGGAGCGGGTGGCGCGGCGGGCGCAGGTGGCGGCGTACAACGCGTATGTGGAGGAGCGGGCGCGGTAGGGGCCCGAGCGCCCCGGGTCACGCGATGGCCCGGTTCGGGCGCGGCAGCGGGCAAGCGCCCGGATCACGCGGGCGCCGGCGCCCGGCGCGGGCGCGGCCTGTGCGGTAGCGGGAGCCGCACGGCCCGGGTGGGGCCTCCCGCTCAGCCCGCGGCTCCGTGGCGGACCGCCCAGAGCGCCGCCTGGGTGCGGTCGGCCAGGTCGAGCTTCATGAGGATGTTCGAGACGTGGGTCTTGACCGTCTTCTCGGACAGGACCAGGGCCCGCGCGATCTCGCGGTTGGACCGGCCGTCCGCGATCAGGCCGAGCACTTCCCGCTCGCGTTCGGTGAGGGTGCTCCCCCGGCCGGTGCCCGCGCCCGGCTCGTCCTGGGCCAGCAGCGCCCCGGCCACCTCGGGCTGGAGCAGGACGTGTCCGGCGTGCACGGAGCGGATGGCTCCGGCCAGCGCGTCGGGGTCGACGTCCTTGTATACGTAGCCGGAGGCGCCCGCGCGCAGGGCGGGGACGACCGTGCGCTGCTCGGTGAAGCTGGTGACGATCAGCACCTTGGCCGGGTTCTCCAGCTCACGGAGGCGACGCAGCGCCTCGATGCCGTCGGTGCCGGGCATCTTGATGTCCATCAGTACGACGTCGGGCCGCAGCTCCTCCGTCCTGGCCACGCCCTCGGCGCCGTCGGCCGCCTCGCCGACCACCTCGATGTCGTCCTGGATCTCCAGGAACGTGCGCAGGCCGCGGCGGACGACCTGGTGGTCGTCGACGAGCAGCACCCTGATGATCCTGTCAGCCACCGGGGATCTCCATCTCGATCGTGGTGCCCTTGCCGGGCTCGGACTCAACGGTGAGGCGGCCGCCGACACCGCTCGCGCGGTCCCGCATCGAGACCAGGCCCAGGTGGCGCCCGGCCCGGCGGGTGGCGGCGGGTTCGAAGCCCCGGCCGTCGTCGGTGATCCGCAGCACGGTGGCGCCGTCGCGGCGGGCGAGGGTGACGTCGACGTGGTCCGCGTCGGCGTGGCGGAGGGCGTTGTGCAGGGCCTCCTGGGTGACCCGGAGCAGCGCTTCCTCCTGGGCCGCGGGCAGGGCCCGGACACCGGCGCCGGCGAAGGTGACCCGGGCGGTGTGGGCCCGGTCGAGCACCTGCACCTGGGTGCGGAGGGTGGCGACGAGGCCGTCCTCGTCCAGGGCGGCCGGGCGCAGCTCCACGACGGCGGCGCGCAGTTCGTCCACGGCCTCGGCGGCGAGGGCGGCGACCTGCTGGAGCTCGCCCTTGGCGCGGGCCGGGTCGCGGTCGACCAGGGCGGTGGCGGCCTGGGCGGTGAGCCGGAGCGAGAAGAGCTTCTGGCTGACCGCGTCGTGCAGCTCGTGGGCGAGGCGGGAGCGCTCCTCGGCGATGGTGAGCTCGCGGCTGCGTTCGTAGAGGCGGGCGTTGGTGAGGGCGATGGCCGCGTGCTGGGCGAGGATCGAGAGCAGTTCCTCGTCCTCGGCGGTGAATCCGCAGACGCCCTCGGGCTTGGGGCACCTCTTGTTGGCGAGGAAGAGCGCGCCGATGGTCTCGTCGCCGTCCTGGATGGGCAGGCCGAGGAAGTCGGACATGTCGGGGTGGGCGCTGGGCCAGCCCTCGAAGCGGGGGTCCTTGCGGACGTCGGCGAGGCGCTCGGTCTTCGCGCCGTGGAGCATCGCGGCGAGGATGCCGTGCTGCCGGGGCAGCGGGCCGATGGCCTTCCACTGTTCGTCGCTGACGCCGTCCACCACGAACTGGGCGAAGCCGCCGTGGTCGTCGGGGACCCCGAGGGCGGCGTACTCGGCGTCCAGGAGTTCGCGGGCCGAGGCGACGATCGTCTTCAGGACGTCCCGTACCTCCAGGTGGCGGCTCATGGCGAGCAGCGCGGCGCTGACGGCGGCGAGTCCGGAGGGCGGTCGGTGGCTCATGCGCCTCACCGTACCGGCGGGTTCCGCGCCCCGTATCGGACCGGAGGCGGCCGGGGACCGGGCCGGAGGGACTAGGACCTGCGGCGGGTGGCCCGCGTGTGAGTCCCGGACGGCCCCGAACACCTTCTCAGAACGTCGCATTCCGCATTGCTTCAGCAACACAAGGTGAGGCAGCTCGTCGTCCGATGTGAGGCCGCGCATAGGGTCCACGTCACTTACGAAGGCGCCTAGTGGAGCGAAAAGGGCGATTTGGGCGGTGATGGCCTGGGGGCGAACCGGGCAAACCGCCCTCCATTCCACTACCCGGCTTCGTACGTCACACCTTTGCCACGGCATTTTGCCGCCGCTAAGAATTGAGCTCGTCCCCGACGGAGATGCGTAGTCGCTCCCGTCTTCGTCCTCCGTGAGGACCCCCCGAATTCGAAGAGGTAAGCCTGTATGTCCGCGTCCCGCTTCACCGGCCGTCTCCGCAACCTGAACAAGACCCAGAAGCTCTCCGCCGCCGGCGTCTCCGCCGTCGCCGCCGCTGCAATCTCCTTGTCCCTGGTGCCCGGTCACGCCGAGGCCGAGACCGAACCGCAGGCTGTCTCCGGCGCCCCGGTCATCTTCGACTCCGCGAGCTCCAAGCAGGCCCGGGCGATCCAGGACAGCGTCATCCAGCAGCACTCGACCGCCGAGAAGCTGGTCAAGGCCGCCGACGCCGCCAAGGCCAAGAAGGCCGCCGCGGTGAAGGAGAAGGCCGAGGCGAAGGCCGAGAAGGCCGAGCTGAAGAAGAAGGCGAAGGCCAAGGCGCACACCAAGGCCAAGGCGCACAAGTCCCACAAGTCCCACAAGTCCCACAAGTCCGAGTCGCGCGCCAACCGCTCCTCCGCGCGTACGCACATGTACGCCAACAACCTGGACGGCTGGATCCGGGAGTCCCTCGACATCATGCACAAGAAGGGCATCCCGGGCACGTACGAGGGCCTGCACCGCAACATCATCCGTGAGTCCAGCGGCAACCCGAACGCCATCAACGACTGGGACATCAACGCCCAGAACGGCGTGCCGTCGATCGGTCTGCTCCAGATCATCAAGCCGACCTTCGACTACTACCACGTGTCCGGCACCCCGCACACGCAGTACGACCCGGTCGCCAACATCACCGCGTCGGCCAACTACGCCGCCGACAAGTACGGCTCGATCGACAACGTCAACAGCGCGTACTGATCCGCCGCGATCCGTAGCGCCGACGACAGACGCCGAAGGGCGGCACCCCGTGTGGGTGCCGCCCTTCGGCGCGTGTCCGGGCCGGTTACTTGCGCATGACCTCGGGCTCGTGGCGGCGCAGCAGCCGCGCGACCGCGAAGCCGCACACCACGCCGATGAACAGCAGGACCGAGATGTTGGTCGCCCACTGGCTCACCGAGTGCTCCCAGAGCGGGTCCAGGTCGGTGGGGTTGTTCGTGTCCCACGGCGGCATGAGGTGGGCCAGATCCAGCGTCGAGCCGGCGCCGGCGATGGCCCAGCGGGACGGCATCAGCCAGGCGAACTGCTCCAGGCCGGGTGATCCGTACACCTGGAAGAGGATGCCGGTGAAGACGACCTGGATGATCGCGAACATGACCAGCAACGGCATGGTCTTCTCGGCGGTCTTCACCAGCGAGGAGATGACCAGGCCGAACATCATCGAGGTGAAGCCGAGCGCGATGACCGTCAGGCACAGCTCGACGGCCGGCGGCATGATCAGGCCCTCTTCGGGCAGATCGCGGGTGGCGAAGCCGATGCCGCAGATGATGACGCCCTGGAGGGCCGTGATCAGGCCGAGGACGATCACCTTGGACATCAGGTACGCCGAGCGGGACAGGCCGGTGGCCCGTTCCCGTTCGTAGATGACGCGTTCCTTGATCAGTTCGCGTACGGAGTTGGCCGCACCGGAGAAGCACATGCCGATCGTCAGGATCAGCATGATCGTTCCGGCGTCGCCGTTGAACTTGTGCGGCGGCTTCGGCGGGGCGAGGCCGTAGTCCGACGGGATGACCACGCTGACGATGCCGAGCACCGCGGGCAGGATCACCATCAGACCCATGAAGCCCTTGTCGGAGCCGATCACCGAGAGGTAGCGGCGCATCAGCGTCCACAGCTGCGTGCCCCAGCCCTGCGGCTTCGGCGGGCGCATCTGCTGCGGCGGCGGCATGTGTACGGACTGGACGGCGGCGGCGTCGATGTCGGCGGCGTACATCTGGTAGTGCTGCGAACCGCGCCAGCGGCCCGCCCAGTCGTAGTCCCGGTAGTTCTCGAACGCGGAGAAGACGTCGGCCCAGGTGGTGTAGCCGAAGAAGTTCAGCGCCTCGTCCGGCGGGCCGAAGTAGGCCACGGCGCCGCCCGGCGCCATCACCAGGAGCTTGTCGCAGATGGCCAGCTCGGCCACCGAATGCGTGACGACCAGGACGGTACGGCCGTCGTCGGCCAGTCCGCGCAGCAGCTGCATCACGTCGCGGTCCATGCCCGGGTCGAGGCCGGAGGTCGGCTCGTCCAGGAAGATCAGCGACGGCTTGGTGAGCAGTTCCAGCGCCACGGAGACGCGCTTGCGCTGGCCGCCGGAGAGCGAGGTGACCTTCTTGTCCTTGTGGACGTCGAGCTTGAGCTCGCTCAGGACCTCGTGTATCCGGGCCTGGCGTTCGGCCTCGGTGGTGTCCGCGGGGAAGCGGAGCTTGGCCGCGTACTTCAGGGCGCGGGTGACGGTCAGTTCCTTGTGCAGGATGTCGTCCTGCGGGACCAGGCCGATGCGCTGGCGGAGCTCGGCGAACTGCTTGTACAGGTTCCGGTTGTCGTAGAGGACGTCGCCCTGGTTGGCGGGCCGGTAGCCGGTGAGCGCCTTGAGCAGGGTGGACTTTCCGGAGCCGGACGGGCCGATGACGCCGATGAGCGACTTCTCGGGGACGCCGAACGAGACGTCCTTGAGGATCTGCTTGCCGCCGTCGACCGTGACCGTGAGGTGGCGGGCCGCGAAGGAGACCTCGCCGGTGTCGACGAACTCTTCCAGCCGGTCGCCGACGAGCCGGAACGTCGAGTGACCGACGCCGACGGTGTCGTTCGGGCCGATGAGCGCCGAGCCGGACTTGGAGAGCGGCTGGCCGTTGACGTACGTGCCGTTGTGCGAGCCGAGGTCGCGGATCTCGAAGCGGCCGTCGGGCGTCGCGTGGAACTCGGCGTGGTGCCGGGAGACCTGGAGGTCGGAAACGACGAGGTCGTTCTCCAGGGCACGGCCGATCCGCATCACCCGGCCGAGCGCCAGCTGGTGGAACGTGGTCGGGCTGCGGTCCCCGTAGACCGGCGCCGCTCCCGCCGGGCCGGTGCCGGGGCCGGGCGGTGCCGGGGCCCCGCCCTGCTGCGGCACATGCGGCTGCTGCGGCGCCGGCTGCTGCCAGCCCTGCTGCTGCGGCGGGACGGGCTGCTGGGGTGCCGGCTGCTGCCAGCCCGGTCCGCCCTGCTGGGGCTGGTGCGGCGGAGTCTGCTGCGGCTGCGCGGGGCCGGCGGCCCGGCCGCTGTAGACGTCCGCGGCGCTCAGGCTGAGGCGGGGTCCGTCGGTGGCGTTGCCCAGGTTCACGGTGGAGCCGGCCGCGATCTCCATCTGGTGGATCCGCTGGCCGTGCACGTACGTGCCGTTGGTGCTGCCGTGGTCCTCGATGAACCAACTGCGCCCGTTCCAGCTGATCGTGGCGTGCCGCCACGACACTCTGGCGTCGTCGATCGTCATGTCCCCCTGCGGATCACGCCCCAGGGTGTATGCCCTGGACGGATCGAGCGTCCAGGTCCTGCCATTCAATTCCAGTACGAGTTCCGGCACTCCGCGCCCCACTAGTTGTCCCCCGTGTTACCCCCGTCGCAGGGAGTCTAGGGATGCTGAACATCGTGGGGAACTATTCCAGGACCAGTCCCGGATACGAAAGCCGGGCGGCCGAGGGTGACCTCACCGAGACCTGCGCGGCCAGGCGAAAGGGGACGGACCGGGTAGGCGCGACGGGGATGTCCGGCACTCGGGACGGGCTGCCTGCGGCGGCGTGCGGACCGATACGGTGGGAGCACCATGAGCGTATCCCGGCCTCCTGAGCCCGCCCTGTCTCCCGAGCCCGCCGCGTCCCGGCAGGGTCCGGACGTACCGACCCTTCTCGTGAAGATCTTCGGGAAGGACCGCCCCGGGATCACCGCGGGTCTGTTCGACACCCTCGCCGCCTACTCGGTCGACGTGGTCGACATCGAGCAGGTCGTCACCCGGGGCCGCATCGTCCTGTGCGCGCTGGTCACCGCCCCCACCGCGGGCGGGACCACCGAGGGCGAGCTGCGGGCCACCGTGCACAGCTGGGCGGAGTCGCTGAAGCTCCAGGCCGAGATCATCTCCGGCACCGGCGACAACCGGCCGCGCGGCGTCGGCCGTTCCCATGTCACGGTGCTGGGTCACCCGCTGACCGCGGAGTCCACGGCGGCCATAGCGGCCAGGATCACCTCGACCGGCGGGAACATCGACCGCATCTTCCGGCTGGCCAAGTACCCCGTGACGGCCGTCGAGTTCGCGGTGTCCGGTACGGGGACCGAGGAACTGCGCACCGCGCTGGCGCCGGAGGCCGCGGGCATCGGCGTGGACGTGGCGGTCGTCTCGGCGGGGCTGAGCCGCCGGGCGCAGCGGCTCGTCGTGATGGACGTCGACTCGACGCTGATCCAGGACGAGGTCATCGAGCTGTTCGCGGCGCATGCGGGCTGCGAGGCCGAGGTCGCCGAGGTGACCGAGCGGGCGATGCGGGGCGAGCTGGACTTCGAGCAGTCGCTGCACGCCCGGGTGGCGCTGCTCGCGGGGCTAGACGTGTCCGTGGTGGACAAGGTCCGCTCCGAGGTACGGCTGACGCCGGGGGCCCGGACGCTGATCCGCACGCTGAAGCGGCTCGGCTACCAAGTCGGCGTGGTCTCGGGCGGTTTCACGCAGGTGACCGACGATCTGAAGGAGCGCCTGGGGCTCGACTTCGCCTCCGCCAACACGCTGGAGGTCGTGGACGGGAAGCTCACGGGCCGGGTGACCGGGGACATCGTGGACCGGGCGGGCAAGGCCCGGCTGCTGCGGAGCTTCGCCGCCGAGGCGGGGGTGCCGCTGGCGCAGACGGTGGCGATCGGTGACGGGGCCAATGATTTGGACATGCTGAACACGGCGGGGCTGGGGGTCGCGTTCAACGCGAAGCCGGTGGTCCGCGAGGCCGCGCACACGGCGGTGAACGTGCCGTTCCTGGACACCGTGCTCTATCTGCTCGGCGTCACCCGCGAGGAGGTCGAGGCGGCCGACGGCCTCGTGGAGTAGGTACCGCCGCTCCTACGCGGAAGGGCCCCGGCGCGCACCTCACGGTGTGTGCCGGGGCCCTTCCCGTACGGGCGGCGGGTCAGTCGTTGGGGGTCCAGTACTCGGTGAGCCGGCCGACGCCGTGCTCGACGGTCTTCCAGGGGCCGGTGAACTCGACCACGGCGAAGGCGGCGGTCGGGAAGCCGCCGCGCGACATCCGGGCGAGCGCGTCGCCCTCGCCGCTGCCGGAGAGGGCGTCGGCGAGCGCGTGCATGCCGGGGTTGTGGCCGATGACCAGCAGGTCGGCGATGTCGTCCGGGGTCTCGTTCACCAGGGCGATCAGCTCGCCGAGCGATGCCTCGTAGAGCCGCTCCTCGTACACGGTCCTCGGGCGCTCGGGCATCTCGTGCACGGCCAGTTTCCACGTCTCACGCGTTCTGACGGCGGTCGAGCAGAGGGCCAGGTCGAAGACGATCCCGGAATCGGCCAGCTTGCGGCCCACCGTGGGGGCCTCCATGCGGCCGCGCTCGGCCAGCGGCCGCTCGTGGTCGGACTCCTGCGACCATTCCGCCTTGGCATGCCTGAGAAGGACGATCCTGCGAGATGTATCGGCGCTCATACACCTCAGCTTCGCATGAAACGCGCCAGCTGGCGCAGGGGGTTGGAGGCTTCGTGCCCCCGGGCGCGGAGGTCAGCGGGTCAGCAGCTCCACGAGGTGCCGCAGCAACTGGCCGGCCGCCGATCCGCCGGTGGCGGCCTGCGCCTGGCCCGGCCCGGCGACCAGCAGCAGGAGCGCGGCGAAGGCGACGGCGGGCAGCACGACGGCCCACCACGGGAGCCGTACGTCGACGCCGCTCGGCTCCGGGCGGGTGGTGTGCGTACGGGCCGGCATGTCCGCCTCCGTGGGTGGTCGGTTCTGTTACTCAGAACCTACGGAGCCGGGGGCGCCCCTCCCATCCGGTGATCCACCCACTTCACCCTGACCCTGGCCCCCTAGGGGGAGGTGGTGCTAGCCCCACCCCGGCCGGGGCGGGGGCGTCACGGGGAGGCGATGGAGGCGATGACGCCGACGACGACCGTGATCAGCAGCATGGCCCCGAAGACGAGGAGCAGCTTCTTCTGACCGTTCTGGGGATTCGGATCGAGCACAGGTGACATGGCCCCAGTCTCGCACCTCAGGATTCGTCCTCGATCGTCCGGTCCCGGCCGGCCAGGATGCCCATGGCCATCTGCGGCACCATCAGGGCGGCCATCAGTGCGATCGGCACGCCCCAGCCGCCGCTGTGCTGGTAGAGCACGCCGACCAGGAGCGGGCCGGGGATCGAGATCAGGTAGCCGGTGGACTGGGCGAACGCCGACAGCCGGACCACTCCGGCGCCGCTGCGGGCCCGCATGCCGATCATCGTGAGGGCGAGCGGGAACGCGCAGTTCGAGATGCCCAGGAGCAGCGCCCAGACCCAGGCGCCGCCGGAGGGGGCCAGGTAGAGGCCCGCGTAGCCGGTGAGGCCGCAGGCGCCGAGGAAGACGACGATCGGGCCCTGGGTGCGCATCCGGGCGGCCACGCGCGGGATGACGAAGGCGAGCGGGACGCCCATGGCCATGGTGACCGCGAGCAGGACGCCCGCGGTGCCGGCGGAGACCCCGGCGTCCCGGAAGATCTGCGGCATCCAGCCCATGGTGATGTACGCGGCGGTGGCCTGGAGGCCGAAGAAGCAGGCGAGGGCCCAGGCGGTCCGGCTGCGGGTGATCCGGAGATCCTGGGCCCGCGGCTGCGCGGCGGCGGAGACCGGCTCGTGGGCGGTGGCCCGGTCCCGTACGAGCGGGATCCAGGGCAGGATCGCGGCGGCGGCCAGGACGGCCCAGACGCCGAGGCCGGCCTTCCAGCTGCCGCCCATGGCGTCGGTCAGGGGCACGGTCACGGCGGCGGCGAGCGAGGTGCCGAGGGCCAGGGCCATGGAGTAGAGCCCGGTCATGGAGCCGACGCGGTCGGGGAACCAGCGCTTGACGATCACCGGCATCAGGACGTTGCTGACGGCGATGCCCATGAGGGCCAGGGCGCTGGCGGCGAGGAAGCCGGCGGTGCCACCGACCAGGGGCCGGATCACCAGGCCCGCCGTGATGGCGACCATGCCCGCGCAGACCACCGCACCGGGGCCGAAGCGGCGGGCGAGGCGCGGTGCCATGACGCCGAAGACCGCGAAGCAGAGCGGGGGCACGGAGGTGAGGACCCCGGCGACGCTGCCGCTCATGTGCAGCCCGTCCCGGACCTCTTCGAGGAGGGCGCCGAGGCTGGTGATGGCGGGGCGGAGGTTGAGCGCGGTGAGGACGAGCCCGATGGCGACCAGGCGCAGCGCCCACGGCGCGGGGCCGGACCGCGCTGCGGTGTCGGCGCGGGTGGCTGCCGGGGCGGCGGGGTTCAGGGTCCCGGTCGCGGTCTGGGGAGTCGTCTCTTCGTCACGCATGGGGCCATCATAGAATCATGGGATGATTGATTGTCCATTCCGTCCGCCCACCGGACCCTGAGAAGATCGGGCCCATGAGCCGTTGCGACCGAGGAGCACCATGGCGCTGACGTCCCCGAGGCGTTCGGCACTCGCCGACCAGGTGATTGCCCAGCTGAGGAACCAGATCACCACGGGCGAGTGGCCGGTGGGTTCCCGCATCCCGACCGAACCCGAGCTGGTCGAGCAGCTGGGGGTTGCCCGTAACACGGTCCGTGAGGCGGTCCGGGCGCTCGCGCACAACGGGCTGCTGGACATCCGGCAGGGCTCGGGCACCTATGTGGCCGCCACCAGTGAGCTGGCCGGGGTGATGCACCGCCGGTTCGCCTCGGCGGACCCGCGCCACATCGCGGAGCTCCGGTCGACCCTGGAGTCCTCGGCGGCACGCCTTGCGGCGGTCCGGCGCACCGACCGGGACCTGAAGCAGCTGGACGCGCTGATGCGGCGGCGCGAGGAGACCTGGGCGGCCGGTGACGCCGAGGCGTTCGTGGCCGCCGACGCGACGCTGCACCTGGCCGTGGTGGCCGCTTCCCACAACGACGTGCTGACGGGGCTCTACGCGGACCTGGGCGACCTGCTGCGGGACTACCTGCGCGGCGACGTCGGCCAGGAGCTGCGACCGGAGAACCACATGGACCACGGCCGCCTGGTCGAGGCGATCCGGGCGGGCGACGCGGCGACGGCGGCGACGGAGGCCGCGAGCCACGCGTTCAACTGCCTGGCGGACCGGGTCTAGGCCTGGCCTCTAGGCCTTGGGCGCCGCGCTGTGGGTGACCCAGGCGGAGGCGACTTCCTTCCAGCAGCGGTCGGCCAGGCGCACCGTGCGCCCCGGCGCGACCGTGACCGGCTTGGCGTCCGCGTCCACGTCCCACCAGCGGGCGCACTCGGTGTGCAGCTGGACGCGGTCGGCCGAGGGGTACGGGTTGTGGCAGTAGGCGACGACCCGGGAGCCCTCGATGGACGTACGGCACTCGGAGCCGGCGGGTTCGGGGCTGAGCGCGGGCGGCGCGGCCGCGCCGGCGGCTCCGACGTGCCCGGCCGCGTACAGGCCGGCCGGGACGAGCAGCGCGGCGACGACCGCGCCGGAGGCCAGCAGGGAACGGGTTCGGTGGGGTGTGCGACGCACAGCGATCTCCTCCCCACGCCTGACCGGAAGTCCGGTTTCTCCACATTCTGCGGTGGATCGTCCGGCTTTTCGACCTGAGCGCCGCCGGGCGCACCCGGGGGAGGAAACGCCCGCGCACCGCCTCCGGGGTCCGGGGACGGTGCGCGGGTGGAGCGTACGGCCTGGGGTCAGGCGCCCATCATGTGCACGCCGCTGTCGACGTGGATGATCTCGCCGGTGGTCCTCGGGAAGAAGTCCGAGAGCAGCGCGACGATGCCGCGGCCGGCCGGCTCCGGGTCCTTCATGTCCCAGGCCAGCGGCGCGCGGGTGTTCCACACGTCGGCGAGCCCGTCGAAGCCCGGGATGGACTTGGCGGCCATGGAGCCGAGCGGTCCGGCCGAGATCAGGTTGCAGCGGATGCCGTCCGGGCCCAGGTCGCGGGCCAGGTAGCGGGAGGTGGCCTCCAGGGCGGCCTTGGCCGGGCCCATCCAGTCGTACTGCGGCCAGGCGAACTGGGCGTCGAAGGTGAGTCCGACGATCGAGCCGCCCTCGCTCATCAGCGGCTTGCAGGCCATGGCGAGCGACTTCAGCGAGAACGCCGAGACGTGCATCGCCGTGGAGACCGACTCGAACGGCGTGTTGAGGAAGTTGCCGCCGAGCGCGTCCTGCGGCGCGAAGCCGATGGAGTGCACCACGCCGTCCAGCGAGCCCAGCTCGTCGCGGACCAGGCCGGCGAGGCGGTCCAGGTGCTCCTGGTTGGTCACGTCCAGCTCGATGACCTTGGCGGGCTTGGGGAGCTTCTTGGCGATGCGCTCGGTCAGCGTGGGCCGCGGGAACGCGGTCAGGATGACCTCCGCGCCCTGCTCCTGCGCCACCTTGGCGGCGTGGAACGCGATGGACGACTCCATCAGCACACCCGTGATGAGGATGCGCTTGCCGTCGAGAATTCCGCTCATGGTGATCAGTGACCCATGCCCAATCCGCCGTCAACGGGGATGACGGCTCCAGTGATGTACGACGCGTCGTCGGAGGCGAGGAAGCGCACCGCGGCGGCGATCTCCTCGGGCTGCGCGTAACGCGCGAGCGGCACCTGGGCCACGATGCCCTTGCGCTGCTCCTCGGTGAGCACCTGCGTCATGTCGGTGTCGACGAAGCCGGGCGCGACGACGTTGAAAGTGATGTTCCGCGAGCCCAGCTCGCGCGCCAGGGACCGGGCGAATCCGACCAGACCGGCCTTGGAGGCCGCGTAGTTGGCCTGGCCCGCCGAGCCGAGGAGGCCGACGACGGAGGAGATCAGGACGACGCGGCCCTTCTTGGCGCGCAGCATGCCGCGGTTGGCGCGCTTGACGACCCGGAAGGTGCCGGTGAGGTTGGTGTCGAGGACGGAAGTGAAGTCCTCCTCGGACATCCGCATCAGCAACTGGTCCTTGGTGATACCGGCGTTGGCGACCAGCACCTCCACGTTGCCGTGCTTCTCCTCGATCTCCTTGTAGCCCTGCTCCACCTGCTCGGGGTCCGTGATGTCGCAACGGACCGCGAGAACACCGGCTTCGGTGAGCTCGGCGGGCGGCTCGCCGGAACGATAGGTGATCGCGACCTTGTCGCCGTTGTCGGCGAAAGCGCGGGCGATGGCGAGGCCGATGCCCCGGTTTCCTCCGGTGACGAGAACCGAGCGGCTCAACGGATCACCCTTTCGTTAGCGGTCTGGTACCTCGGAAACCTATCGGTACCGTCCGCGCGGCGGGGAATCGGCCCCTGACAGGGCCTTCGGCCGGGCACTGTCGGGTTCCTACAGTCCGCCCGCCTCGTCAGTCCGCCAGGCCGGGCGCGTGGGCCGACTGGACCGGAACCAGCATCGCACTTCGACAGGGTCCGGAGCAGATCCACCCCGCTGGGCCACTGTCACCGAGCGCCCGTACTTCCACCAGGCGCTTTGACCGGTTGAACCGGGGGAACCGCCGCTCGCAAGCGGTGGCGGTTCCACCAGCCTGCCGGGCGGCTCACTCACACGACGTCGGACGCCCTCGTCTCATATCCGCAGACGATCCCTTGGACTCGTCCAGGGATCCGGGGCGGTGTCCACTGCGGTGACTATACGGCGCGGTCATTTCGCAGGGCCTGGATGAGCCAGGGGTATACCGGGATCATGTTCGGTACTACCTGCCAGCCGTTGACGATCCAGACCAGCCTCCAGTACCGGTCGACCCTGGGCTCGTGCGCCTCTTCGAATCGCTGCGCCATCCAATCCCGGAATTCCGTGTCAGGGGTGCGCGCGAACACGTCGGCGAAGCGGTGCACGAGGTCGTCGATGACGGGTGCGGCCCTGTCGCTGAGCGGGTCGATGCCCGACTTCCGGGCCTCGGTCACCTTCTGGCGGGTGAATTCCATCAGTTCCTCGCCGGCGTCGCGCTCGATATCGAGCGGGCGCCCGGTGGCCTGGAGTACGGCCGTCCGGCGCATGCGGGCACGAAAATCCTCGTCGCCGACCAGCTCGGCGAGCTCCACCCACGCGGCGACCTGGTCGCCGGTCGGATCATCGGGGAGGTCGGGAGTGGCAGCGCGAACCATGGCCGCTTCGGCTGGGTCGGCATCCACTGCGCCGAAGGTGCCCTCCACGAAATCGTCGATCAGACGTCGGCGTTCCTCGCCGGACAACTGCGTGAGCCTGTGCATGAGCTTGGTCTCCTCGGGACTGGACCCGCGTCTGGCCACGACTCGCAGAACACTCCGACGCAGTTGCAGTATCCGGATCTGGACGTCCATGGCGTCGGCGTGCGTCGCGGCGACTTCCGCCACCGAGAGTTCTCGGTCCAGTACCCGTCGAATCGTGGGCAGGTCCATGCCCAGCTCACGCAATGTGCGGAGGAGTTCCAGACGAAGCAGTGCGTCGAGGTCGTAGAGCCGATAGCCGGCGGGACTACGGGTGGTCGGCGCTACCACCCCCGAATCGGAATAGAACCGGATGGTCCTCACAGACAAGCCGGTCCGCCGGGAAAGCTCCCCGATCGAGTAGAGGGTCGTAACGTCCATGCCCCCACTCTGCTGTCTCCAGTCACTGGAGACTCAAGGCCATTGTCCAACTGAGTCCACGAGGTCAGCCTGCCGCGGTAAGCACGGAGACCCCCACTCCGAGCCGCTGGCGCCAGCGATGCACCGCCGGCTGACGGACGATCCGGAATTCTTCCGGCTCTCTGCGGTCGGGGCTGGGCGGCGCGAACGGCAACTGTTCGCGGGAACTAGCCATCCCGGTCCAGGGCTCGCAGCCGGTCGGACTGGGTGGTGCCCTCCACGCGGACCCGCCCCCGGCTGACCAGGTCGGCCGCCATGGCCTCCGCGAACTGGCGCGATTTGGTCAGGGAGGTGTTCGGGTCGCCGAAGACATGGCTCTCGGCAGCGGTTCCGTAGGCGACGAGCAGCGGAAGGTGCGGCAGCAGGAAGCCGAAGTCGCGAGACTGTCGGGCCAGACGTACGAGTCGGGGGTCCGGCGTCTGCGACATCCCGTCTGCGCTGCTCATGGGTTGGGACCGCCTTTCCGGGCGTACGAGGGCCGCCTCCGCTCGTACGGTGTGATCACCCGGCGAGCCTGACCGGCGGCCCGACCTTGGCGCCGGGCCTCTCGCCAGGACGGAGGCGCCGTGTTTCGGTTCCCACCACCGCCGAAAAGCCGCACCACACCTGTCGGCGCATGATTCACTCACCCGGACCGCGCCATGACTCTATGGGGAGGCTGCACATGGCCAACGAGATCGATCCGTCCTTCACGGCGCTTCCGCTACGGGCCCTCGCCGACGCGGCGCTCGCCCGGGCGCGGGCGCTCGGGGCGGCGCATGCCGACTTCCGCTTCGAGCGGGTCCGCAGTGCCACCTGGCGGCTGCGGGACGCCCGGCCCGCCGGGGGCTCCGACACCACCGACCTCGGTTACGCGGTCCGCGTCGTGCACGGCGGGGCCTGGGGGTTCGCGTCGGGCGTCGACCTGACGATGGACGCGGCGGCGCGGGTGGCCTCGCAGGCCGTCGCGATGGCCAAGCTGTCGGCGAAGGTGATCGCGGCGGCGGGCTCCGACGAGAGGGTGGAGCTGGCGGACGAGCCCTCGCACGGGGAGCGCACCTGGGTCTCGGCGTACGAGGTCGACCCCTTCGATGTGCCCGCCGAGGAGAAGGCCGGACTGCTCGCCGAGTGGAGCGCGCGGCTGCTGGCGGCCGAGGGCGTGGCGCATGTGGACGCCTCGCTGATGGCCGTGCACGAGAACAAGTTCTACGCGGACACGTCGGGCACGGTGACCACGCAGCAGCGGGTCCGGCTGCACCCGGAGTTCACGGCCGTGGCGGTGGACTCCGCGACCGGCGAGTTCGACTCGATGCGCACCGTCGCGCCGCCGGTGGGGCGCGGCTGGGAGTACCTGACCGGGACCGGCTGGGACTGGGCCGACGAGCTGGAGCGCATCCCCGGCCTGCTGGCCGAGAAGATGCGGGCGCCGAGCGTGGAGGCGGGGACGTACGACCTGGTCGTGGACCCGTCCAACCTGTGGCTGACGATCCACGAGTCGATCGGCCACGCCACGGAGCTGGACCGGGCGCTGGGTTACGAGGCGGCTTACGCGGGAACGTCGTTCGCCACGTTCGACCAGCTGGGGAAGCTGGCGTACGGCTCGCCCGTGATGAACGTGACCGGTGACCGCACCGCCGAGCACGGGCTCGCGACGATCGGCTACGACGACGAGGGCGTCGAGGCGCAGTCCTGGGACCTGGTGAAGGACGGGACGCTGGTGGGCTACCAGACGGACCGCCGGATCGCGAAGCTCACGGGCCTGGGCCGGTCCAACGGGTGCGCCTACGCGGACTCCCCCGGCCATGTCCCCGTACAGCGCATGGCGAATGTGTCGTTGCGGCCGGATCCGGGCGGGCTCTCCACGGAGGACCTGATCGGCGGGGTGGAGCGCGGGATCTACGTGGTCGGGGACCGGTCGTGGTCCATCGACATGCAGCGGTACAACTTCCAGTTCACCGGGCAGCGGTTCTTCCGGATCGAGAACGGCCGGCTGGCCGGGCAGCTGCGCGATGTCGCGTACCAGGCGACGACGACGGACTTCTGGGGCTCGATGGAGAAGGTCGGCGGCCCGCAGACGTATGTGCTGGGCGGCGCCTTCAACTGCGGCAAGGCCCAGCCGGGCCAGGTCGCCGCCGTCTCCCACGGCTGCCCCTCCGCCCTGTTCCGGGGCGTGAACATTCTGAACACGACGCAGGAGGCCGGGCGATGAGCCGCGTCAGCAAGCCGTACGAGATCGTCGAGCGGGCGCTCGACCTGTCCACCGCCGACGGCTGTGTGGTCATCGCGGACGAGGAGTCGTCGGCCAATCTGCGCTGGGCCGGCAACGCGCTGACCACCAACGGGGTCACCCGGGGCCGGACCCTGACCGTCGTCGCCACCGTCGACGGCGCCGAGGGCAGCGCCTCCGGGGTGGTGTCCCGGGCCGCCGTCACCGCGGACGATCTGGAGCCGCTGGTCCGGGCCGCCGAGGCCGCCGCCCGCGCCGCCGGACCGGCGGAGGACGCCCAGCCGCTGGTCACCGGCGTCTCCGCGTCGCCCGACTTCACGGACGCGCCGGCCGAGACGGACTCCGATGTGTTCGCCGCGTTCGCGCCGGCCCTCGGGGACGCCTTCGCCCGGGCCCGGGCCGGGGGGCGCGAGCTGTACGGCTTTGCCCACCACCAGATGACCTCCACGTACCTGGGCACCTCCACGGGGCTGCGGCTGCGCCACGACCAGCCGAACGGCACGCTGGAGCTGAACGCCAAGTCGCCCGACCGCACCCGTTCCGCCTGGGCGGGCCGCTCCACGCGGGACTTCAAGGACGTCGACCCGGCCGAGATGGACGCGGAGCTCGCGCGCCGGCTCGGCTGGGCGGAGCGCCGGATCGAGCTGCCCGCCGGGCGGTACGAGACGCTGCTGCCGCCGACCGCGGTGGCGGATCTGCTGATCTACCAGCTCTGGTCCTCCACGGCACGGGACGCGGCGGAGGGCCGGACGGTGTTCTCCAAGCCGGGCGGCGGTACCCGGCTCGGCGAGACGCTGTCCCCGCTGCCCCTGACCCTGCGCAGCGACCCGCACGCGCCGGGCCTGGAGTCGGCGCCCTTCGTCATCGCGCACTCCTCCGGGGACGGTGCCTCGGTCTTCGACAACGGGCTGCCGCTGGCCCGGACCGACTGGATCGCCGGCGGCCGCCTGGAGCAGCTGACGACGACCCGGCACACCGCGGCCCTGACCGGGCTCCCGCTCGCCCCGGCGGTCGACAACCTCCTCCTGGAGGGCGGGGGCGAACGGTCGCTGGAGGAGATGGTCGCCGCCACGACCGGCCGCGCGCTGCTGCTGACCTGCCTCTGGTACATCCGCGAGGTGGACCCGGCCACGCTGCTGCTGACCGGGCTGACCCGGGACGGGGTCTACCTGGTGGAGGAGGGCGAGGTGGTGGGCGAGGTGAACAACTTCCGGTTCAACGAGTCCCCCGTCGACCTGCTGTCCCGGGCCACCGAGGCGGGCCGCACCGAGAAGACGCTGCCGCGCGAGTGGGGCGACTGGTTCACCCGGGCCGCGATGCCCGCGCTGCGTGTCCCGGACTTCAACATGAGCTCGGTCAGCCGGGGCGTCTGACCCGCCTAGACTGACTCGTACAACTCACTGCCGTAAGGAGCACAGGAACCGTGACGGACATCGTCGACGAGCTGAAGTGGCGCGGGCTGTTCGCCCAGTCCACCGACGAGGACGCATTGCGCAAGGCTCTCGCGGACGGTCCCGTCACGTTCTATTGCGGCTACGACCCGACCGCGGCCAGCCTGCACGTCGGCCACCTGGTGCAGGTGCTCACGATGCGCCGGCTCCAGCAGGCCGGGCTGCGGCCGCTCGCCCTGGTGGGCGGGGCCACCGGCCAGATCGGCGACCCCCGGCCGACCGCCGAGCGCACGCTGAACGACCCGGAGACGGTCGCCCAGTGGGTGACCCGGCTGCGTGCGCAGATCGAGCCGTTCCTGTCCTTCGAGGGCGAGAACGCCGCGGTCATGGTGAACAACCTGGACTGGACCGCGGGCCTGTCCGCGATCGAGTTCCTGCGGGACATCGGCAAGCACTTCCGGGTCAACAAGATGCTGGCCAAGGAGTCCATCGCCCGCCGGCTGGAGTCCGACGAGGGCATCAGTTACACGGAGTTCAGCTACCAGCTGCTCCAGAGCATGGACTTCCTGGAGCTGTACCGCCGCTACGGCTGCACCCTCCAGCAGGGCGGCAGCGACCAGTGGGGCAACCTCACGGCCGGCCTGGACCTGATCCACCGCCTGGAGCCGGGCGCCGAGGTGCACGCGCTGGCGACGCCGCTGATGACGAAGGCGGACGGCACCAAGTTCGGCAAGTCGGAGGGCGGGGCCGTCTGGCTCGACGCCGGCATGACGACCCCGTACGCGTTCTACCAGTTCTGGCTGAACGTGGACGACCGGGACATCTCGCGCTACATGCGCATCCTCAGCTTCCGGACCCCGGCCGAGCTGGAGGAGCTGGAGAAGGTCACGGAGGAGCGCCCGCAGGCGCGGACGGCGCAGCGCGCGCTGGCCGAGGAGCTGACGACGCTCGTCCACGGGGCGGACCAGTGCGCCGCGGTCGTCGCCGCGTCGAAGGCCCTGTTCGGTCAGGGTGAGCTGGGCGAGCTGGACGAGGCGACGCTGGGCGCCGCCCTGTCCGAGGTGCCGCACGCCCGGGTCACCGAGCTGGGCCCGTTGGTGGACCTGCTGGTGGAGGCCGGTCTGGCGCCGAGCAAGTCGGGGGCGCGGCGCACGGTCAAGGAGGGCGGCGCCTACGTGAACAACGTGAAGGCCGTCGACGGCGAGGCCGCCCCGGCCCGCGAGGAGCTGCTGCACGGGCGCTGGCTGGTGCTGCGCCGGGGCAAGAAGAACCTGGCGGCGATCGAGGTCACGGCCGGCTGAGCCGTACCCGAACCGGCGACGGAGCGGCCGGGCACGCATGACGCGTGCCCGGCCGCTCCGTCCGTTCCGGGGATGGTCCGGAAGGTTCAGGTGCGCTGTCTGTTGCCCCGCAGCGAGGCCCACAGCATGTCGCCGACACCGACCACCACCACCGCGCCGATGAGCTGGAGCACATGGCGCGTCCAGTCGATGCCCTTGGTGTCGTTGACCCCGATCCACGTGGCGACAGCGTTTCCGAGGACGCTGCCGATCATGCCGAAGATGACCGTCAGCCAGAGCGGGATCTGCTGCTTGCCCGGCAGGATCGCCTTGGCGATCAGTCCGAGCACCAGGCCCACGATGATTGCCCACAACCAGCCCATACTGCCTCCTTGAGCGACGCGGTGTCGCGCATGTCCCGCCCAGTCTCGGCGCTGCGGCGGCCCGCCGCACGTCGTGCGGGTCCGTGCGGGCGAGGGGTGGTATGTGCGCATACGGCGCGCCCCGGTCTCGTACGTGGCGGAGGCCGGGCGTAGCGTAGGAGCGGCCGGTCCGGGTCCGGGGAAGGTTGGTGGGGACGTGGTGCGCAAACAGGGTGGTGCGGAGGTCTTCCGGATCACGGGGGCCCGGCAGGGGCTCGCCGAGGACGTGCGCGGCAGACAGCGCCGCTATGTGATCTCGATGAGCGTGCGCACGGTGTCGGTGGTGGCCGCCGCGCTCCTGTGGAACGTGGAGCGGCACATCGCGTTCGTGGCGCTCGGTCTCGGGGTGCTGCTGCCGTACGTGGCCGTCGTCCTCGCCAACGCGGGCCGCGAGACCAGCCCCGCGCTGCCGTCCACGTTCGTCCTGCCGCCCCAGTCGCACCCGGCCCTCGAAGCCGGTGCGGCGACGCCCGCACCGCAGTCCGGACGCGGTTTCCGGTCTTCGGATGGGCCGGTGCACGACTGAGCCCCCGACGGGGCCAAGCTCAAGAAAAGCTCAGATCAATCATGAAGTTCCGGTGCCCCGCGGCAGGGTGTGCGTGACATACTTTGTAGGCGCTCCGCATCCCCCGTCGGAGCGACGGACCGACGCCGGGCAGCTCCCCCCGTGGCTGCCCGGCGTCGCCATTCCCGCGTCGGGGCGCGCGTCCGGCACCCTCTAGGGTTGAGTCCGTGAACTCCCCGGAATCCGCCGAGAATCCCGCCCCCGTGTGTTCGGCCAAGGGCTGCCGGGCCGACGCCGTCTGGGTGCTGGCCTGGAACAACCCGAAGCTGCACACACCGGAGCGCCGCAAGACGTGGCTGGCCTGCGAGGAGCACCGCGAGCACCTGTCCTCGTTCCTCGGGGTGCGGGGCTTCCTCAAGGACGTGGTGACGCTGGCGGAGTGGGAGTCGCGCCCCGCGTCCCCGTAACGGGACGGGGTCAGCCGCCGATCGCGGACATCGGGCGGTCGGGCTGGAGGAAGCTCGGGTCGTCAAGGCCGGATCCGGCCTTCTTGCCCCACATCGCCTGCTTCCAGATGCGGGCGATCTCCTCGTCGGGCGCCTCCGAGCGCAGCGCCCCGCGCAGGTCGGTCTCCTCGCGGGCGAACAGGCAGGTGCGGACCTGTCCGTCGGCGGTGAGCCGGGTGCGGTCGCAGGCCCGGCAGAAGGGGCGGGTGACGGAGGCGATGACGCCGACCCGGTGCGGTCCGCCGTCGACGGTCCAGCGCTCGGCGGGGGCGGAGCCGCGCTCGCCGTCGTCCTCGGGGGTGAGGTCGAAGCGGGTGCGCAGGGAGGCGAGGATGTCGCCCGCGGTGATCATGCCGTCGCGCTTCCAGCCGTGCTGGGCGTCCAGCGGCATCTGCTCGATGAAGCGGAGCTCGTAACCGTGCTCGACGGCCCAGGCGAGGAGGTCGGGGGCCTCGTCGTCGTTGAGCCCCGGCATCAGGACGGTGTTGACCTTGACGGGGGTGAGCCCGGCGTCCCGGGCGGCTTCCAGGCCGGCCAGCACGTCGTGGTGGCGGTCGCGGCGGGTGAGGGTCTTGAACACCTCGGGCCGCAGGGTGTCGAGCGAGACGTTGACCCGGTCGAGGCCGGCGGCCTTGAGGGCGGCGGCGGTCCGCTTCAGCCCGATGCCGTTGGTGGTGAGGGACATCCTGGGCCGGGGGGCCAGCTCGGCGCACCGCTGGACGATGGAGACGAGGCCGGGGCGCAGCAGCGGTTCGCCACCGGTGAAGCGGACCTCGGTGACGCCGAGCGTGGTGACGGCGATGCGGACGAGCCGGACGATCTCGTCGTCGCTGAGGAGATCGGGCTTGGCCAGCCACTGCAGGCCCTCCTCGGGCATGCAGTACGTGCAGCGCAGGTTGCACCGGTCGGTGAGCGAGACGCGCAGGTCGGTGGCGACCCGGCCGTAGGTGTCGATGAGCATGGTGGGCCCCCTCCCCCGGTGACTTCCCGGTCGCGGTATCTGACTCTTTCGAGCCTACGCGAGACCGGTGACGGCGGAGGGGCGCGTTTGGCACGAGGTGCGGCGAGGCCGCGTCGTAGGACCCTACGACGCGGCCTCGTACGGGCGTGGCGTCAGTGCGCTCCGATGCCGGTGAGGGACTTGACCTCCAGTTCGGCGTACTTGCCCTTGTCCGGCTCCTCCTTGGACAGGAGCGAGCCGATCCAGCCGAGCAGGAAGCCGAGCGGGATGGAGATCAGGCCGGGGTTCTCCAGCGGGAACCAGGAGAAGTCGACGCCCTTGAACATCGAGCTCTTCTCGTTGCCGGAGACGACCGGCGAGAACAGCACGAGGATCACGGAGGAGGCCAGGCCGCCGTAGATCGACCAGAGCGCGCCCCGGGTGGTGAAGCGCTTCCAGAAGAGGCTGTAGAGGATCGTCGGCAGGTTGGCGGAGGCGGCGACGGCGAAGGCGAGGGCGACGAGGCCGGCGACGTTCATGTCGCGGGCGAAGACGCCGAGGACGATCGCGGCGGCGCCGATGAAGACGGTGGACCAGCGGGCGGCCTTCATCTCCTCCTTCTCGGTGGCCTGGCCCTTGCGGATGACGTTGGCGTAGATGTCGTGCGCGAAGGAGGACGAGGAGGCGAGGGTCAGTCCGGCGACGACGGCGAGGATGGTGGCGAAGGCGACGGCGGAGATGACGGCGAGCATGACGGCGCCGCCGGTGGTGCCGGTCCCGCCGAGGTATTCGGCGAGCTGCGGGGCGGCGGTGTTGCCCGGCGCGGCGATGTTCTTCGGACCGATCAGCGCGGCGGCGCCGAAGCCCAGGGCGATGGTCATCAGGTAGAAGGCGCCGATGATGCCGATGGCCCAGTTGACGGACTTACGGGCGGCCTTGGCGGTGGGCACCGTGTAGAAGCGGATCAGGATGTGCGGCAGGCCCGCGGTGCCGAGGACCAGGGCCAGGCCGAGGGAGAGGAAGTCCAGCTTCGAGGTGCCGGTGGCGCCGTACTTCAGTCCGGGTTCCAGGAACGCGGAGCCGTGGCCGCTCTTCTCGGCGGCGGTGCCCAGCAGGTCGGAGACGTTGAAGTCGAACTTCCACAGCACCATGAGGGTCATCAGGAGGGCGCCGGCGATGAGCAGGACGGCCTTGATCATCTGGACCCAGGTGGTGCCCTTCATGCCGCCGATGGTGACGTAGACGATCATCAGTACGCCGACCAGCGCAACGATGAGGATCTTTCCGCCGTCGCTGCTGATGCCGAGGAGCAGGGTGACCAGTGCTCCGGCGCCCGCCATCTGTGCCAGCAGGTAGAAGATCGACACGATGATGGTGGAGACGCCGGCCGCGGTGCGCACCGGGCGCTGCCGCATCCGGTAGGCGAGGACGTCGCCCATGGTGTAACGGCCCGAGTTGCGCAGGGGTTCGGCGACGAGCAGGAGCGCCACCAGCCAGGCGACGAGGAAGCCGATGGAGTAGAGGAACCCGTCGTAGCCGAAGAGGGCGATGGCGCCGGCGATGCCGAGGAAGGACGCGGCGGACATGTAGTCGCCGGAGACCGCGAGTCCGTTCTGGAAGGCGGTGAACTGGCGCCCGCCCGCGTAGAAGTCGGAGGCGCTGCGGGTCTGGCGGCCGGCCCAGACGGTGATGCCGAGGGTGGCGGCGACGAAGACCGCGAACAGCGTGATGATGAGCGGCCGGTGCTCGCTGGTGGACGAGGCGGCGAGGGTCACGGCGGTGTGGGAGTGGTACGCGGCGCTCATGCGTCGGCCTCCATGCGGTCCTTGATGGCCTCGGCCTTCGGGTCCAGCTTCGCGTTGGCGTGGCGCGAGTAGAACCAGGCGATGAGGAAGGTGGTGACGAACTGGGCGAGGCCGAAGACGAAGGCCACGTTGATGTTGCTGAAGACCTTGGTGCCCATGAAGCCGCCCGCGTAGTTGGAGAGCAGCACGTACAGCAGGTACCAGAGGACGAAGGCGACCGTCAGCGGGAAGGCGAACGAGCGGTAGGAGCGGCGCAGTTCGCCGAACTCCGCGCCGGCTTGCTCCGCGAGGAACGCCTCGGTCGTGGGCTGGGCAGGGCTCTTCTCCGTACTGCCCTCGGGCGGCGGTGCATCGGTAGCCACGGATTCTCCTCGCGACGCGGGTGCGGTGGTGGGGACGATCGGTTGCACGGGTGACCTCGTGTTCGGGGGTGGTGGTGCGCTTCCCCTGACAACGGCACGCAACGCGCGGCGAAGCGGTTCACTTGGGTTCACTCCTTCTCTCCGTCACCCCTTCGGGCGGTCCGGTGTGCACGTGTTCGTGCGAATCGATTGATGTGCCGGGATGATCGGCGCTAGCTTCACTGGTCATGTACGCGACCGGACACGCCTCGTGTCCGGTCGGCTGACACGGATGAAGTGGAGACCCCATGGCTCATCTGGGATCCGGACGGACGCGCGCACTGACGCTGCCCGTCGGATTGGCCCTCACCGCCTCGCTCGTCTTCCTGCCGGCGGGGGTCGCCTCCGCCGCCCCGGCGGGGCACGGTGCCCCCGCGGCGGCGGTGCCGGCGGACGGACCCGAACTGTCGTACGTGGTGAACACCGAGGGCGGTCCCGGGACCGTCAAGCAGGTGCGCAAGGCGATAGAACGGGCCGGCGGCACGGTGGTGATCGCCTACGACCGGATCGGCGTCATCGTCGTCCACTCGAAGAACCCGGACTTCGCGAAGACGGTCCGCGAGGTCAGGGGCGTCCGGTCGGCGGGCGCCACGCGCACCAACCCGATCGTGCCGCAGGCCACCAAGGACATCGGGGTCGAGCAGCCGCTGACGGCCTCCCAGGAGCGGGCGGCGGCCGCCGCGGCGACGGCGGACCAGGACCCGATGGAGCCGTTGCAGTGGGACCTGCCGGCCATCAAGGCGGACAAGGCCCACCAGAAGTCCCTGGGCAGCTCCAAGGTGACGGTCGCGGTCATCGACACCGGGGTGGACGACACCCACCCGGACCTCGCGCCCAACTTCGACCGCGCGGCCTCCGCGAACTGCGTGTCGGGCGCCCCGGACACCACCGAGGGCGCCTGGCGTCCGAAGCCCGGCGAGAGCGACCACGGCACCCATGTCGCCGGCACCATCGCGGCGGCCAAGAACGGCGTCGGCGTGACGGGTGTGGCGCCGGGCGTGAAGGTGTCCGGCATCAAGGTCGCCAACCCGGACGGCTTCTTCTACACGGAGGCCGTGGTCTGCGGCTTCGTCTGGGCGGCGGAGCACGGCGTGGACGTCACCAACAACAGCTATTACACCGACCCGTGGCTCTACAACTGCAAGGACGACCCGGACCAGGGCGCCCTGGTCGAGGCCGTGTACCGGGCCACCCGGTACGCCGAGCTGAAGGGCGCGGTCAACGTGGCGGCCGCCGGGAACTCCGCCGAGGACCTGGCGGCGGACTCCATCGAGGACACCACCAGCCCGAACGACACCACCCCGGGCGGCCGGACCGTCGACCCGCGCCAGTGCCTGGACATCCCGACGATGCTCCCGGGCGTCGTCACGGTCTCGGCGACGGGTGCGAAGGGCCTGAAGGCGTCGTATTCGAACTACGGGAACGGGGTCATCGACGTGGCCGCGCCCGGCGGGGACTCGACGGTCTACCAGACCCCCGAGCCCCCGGCGACGAGCGGACTGATCCTCTCGACGCTGCCGGGCGGCAGGTACGGCTACAAGGCGGGTACGTCGATGGCGTCCCCGCACGTCGCCGGCGTCGTGGCCCTGATCAAGTCGAAGCACCCGTACGCCCCGCCCGCCGCGGTCAAGGCGCTGCTGACTCTGGAGGCGGACGCGAAGGCGTGCGACGCGCCGTACGACATCGACGGTGACGGCACGGCCGACGCGGTCTGCGAGGGCGGCAAGAACCGCAACGGCTTCTACGGGGCCGGAGTGGTGGACGCGCTGGACGCCGTGCGCTGGTGACACCGGGGTCCGGGGGCCGGTGCGTCACGGCCCCCGGACCGCCGGGTCACGGGTGATTCACGGCGTGATCAGGACCTTGAGCGCCGTCCGCTCGTCCATCGCCTTGTAGCCGGCCGGTACGTCGTCGAGGCCGACGGCCAGGTCGAAGACGGGCGAGGGGTCGATGGTGCCGTCCAGCACGTCGGGCAGCAGCTCCGGGATGTACGTGCGCACGGGGGCGACGCCGCCGCGCAGGGCGATGTTCCGGTTGAACATGTCGCCGAGGTCGAGCCCGGTGCCGCTGCCGTGCGGGACGCCGACGTACCCGATCGCCCCGCCGTCCCGGGTGATGCCGACGGCGGTGCGCATCGACTGCTCGGTGCCCACGGCCTCGATCACGCAGTGCGCGCCCTCGCCGCCGAGCAGCTCCCGTACGGCCGCGACCGCCGCGTCGCCGCGCTCGGCGACGACGTCGGTGGCGCCGAAGTCCCGGGCGATGTCCGTGCGCGCCGCGTGCCGGCCGAGCGCGATGATCCGCTCCGCGCCGAGCCGCTTGGCGGCCATCACGCCGCACAGCCCGACGGCCCCGTCCCCGACGACGGCGACGGTCGAGCCGGCCCGTACGCCCGCGCCGACCGCCGCGTGGTGGCCGGTGCCGAGCACGTCGGAGAGGGCCAGCAGCGCGGTGAGCAGCCGGTCGTCGGAGGCCGCCGCGGCGGGCAGGGCGACCAGGGTGCCGTCGGCGAAGGGGACGCGGACGGCCTCGCCCTGCCCGCCGTCGGAGCCCACCGAGCCCCAGAAGCCGCCCTGCGGGCAGGAGGTGGTGAGCCCCTCGGCGCAGTACGCGCAGCTGCCGTCGGACCAGACGAAGGGCGCGACGACCAGGTCCCCGGCCGAGAAGCCGCGCACCTCGGACCCGGCCTCCTCGACGATCCCCAGGAACTCGTGGCCGATGCGCTGACCCGGCTGCCGCGCGGACTCGCCCCGGTAGGCCCACAGGTCGCTGCCGCAGATGCAGGCCCGCAGGACCCTCAGCACCACGTCGGTGGGCTGCTGGATCACCGGGTCGGGCACCTCCTCCACGCGGATGTCGTGGGGGGCGTGAATAACGGTGGCGCGCATGCGTGGGAATCCTTGCCGGTCTCAGATGCTGATACTCCTTTCACGGTACGCCCCCGGGCCGGGTTCCTCTCGGACAGGGCCCAGCGCCCCCAGGGTGAGCAGGAGCTGCGCGGCGACATAGGTGAGCATCACCCAGAAGCCGGGGGCCGGGAGCTGCGGCCAGTCCGCGATGCCGGTGGCGATGAGCGCGTCGGAGAGCAGGAAGAGGGCCCCGCCGGTCGCGGCGTACCGGCCGAGGACGCCGGAGCGGTACGCCATGGCGGTCAGCAGCAGGCTGTAGCCGGCCATCGGGATCCGCAGCACGCCCGGCAGCCCGTCCCAGATCAGGACGACGAAGACGACGAGCACGACGGCGTACACGAGCGCCGGGAGCAGCGCCCCGCGCGCCCGGCCGAACAGCACCAGGTAGCAGACGTGCCCGGCTGCGAACCCGGCCATCCCGACGAGGAACGCCGGGTCGGAGTCGGCCAGCAGGAACACATCACCCGCCCAGCCGCACAGCAGCGCCGCGATCAGCATCCTCTGCCCGCGCCGGGCGGACGCGTACCCGGCGAGCAGCGGCATCAGGAGCGGCTTGGCGCCGAGGTGGAGCCACTCGGGGCCGGTGAGTACGCCGGCGAGGTCGACGGCGCACGCGACGAGGAAGGCGATGAGCAGGGGCCGCGCGTACCGCCCGCTCATGCGGTGCCCTCCGGGGCGGGCGCGGCGACGGGGGCGGCCCCGGTGCGGGGCGCGGCTCCGGCCGGACGCCAGCCCGGGCCGCGGAAGATCCGCCCGGCCCGCTCGCCCCAGCCGCTCGCCGCGCGCACGTCCCGGGCGATGGCGGCGTACTCGTGGGTGGCGACCCGCAGCGGGTTGTAGGTGTGGATGTTCTTGGTGAGCCCGTAGACCGGCCGCACCGTCTCCTCGGCGAACGAGCCGAACCAGCGGTCCCACACGATGAGGATGCCGCCGAAGTTGCGGTCGAGGTAGCCGCCCTGCGAGGCGTGGTGCACCCGGTGGTGGGAGGGCGTGTTGAGCACGTACTCGAAGGGCCGGGGCAGCTTGTCGATCCGCTCGGTGTGCACCCAGAACTGGTAGACGAGATTGGCCGAGGAGCAGAACGCGAGCGCCGCCGGGTGCACCCCGCACGCGATGAGCGGCAGATAGAACGGCCAGGAGGTCAGCGAGGTCCAGGGCTGGCGCAGCGCGGTGGAGAGGTTGAACTTCTCGCTGGAGTGGTGGACCACGTGGCAGGCCCACAGGATGCGGATGACGTGGTGGCCCCGGTGGGACCAGTAGTAGAAGAAGTCCTGGGCGAGCAGCGTCAGCAGGACCGTCCACCACAGGACCGGGACGCGCAGCGGCGTCAGCTCGTACACCGCGGTGTACAGGGCGACGATGGGCACTTTCCACAGCAGGTCGAAGACCAGGCTGCCCAGCCCCATGGTGATGCTGGTGGCGGCGTCCTTCGCCTCGTAGCCGGCGGCGTCCTCGTCGGGATGGAAGTGGTGCAGCGCCATCTCCAGGACGGTGAGCAGGACGAAGGCCGGTATGGACCAGAGCACTACATCGGGCAGGTTCGTCGGCATGCCTGCACGGTAGGGCCGGGGCCGGCCGGGGGCCAGATGTTGTTACCAACAAGTATGTGAGACCTCCTGTCAGCAGTCTTTGGTGACTTCCGACAGGGTGCGCGTCGTACGATCGCTGCACCGGGGCCGACTTGGGGGAGGAACTACCGTGCAGGGACTGGAAGTTGCGCTGCTCAGGCTGGCGACGACGGTGATCGGCACGGTGGCCAGGTCGCTGCTGGCGCCGAAGCCCGGCGCCGGTCTCGTCCCCGCCCCGGTGCGCCCGCTCCCCCGCCCCGCGAAGCCGGACCGGCTGGCGAAGGTGCTGGGCGGGCGGCTGGCGGAGTCGTACGCCGATGTGCCCGCGCACGAGCGCCTGGCCGCCGTGGACGCGGTGCGGGACGCCTTCGCGGCCGGGGACGAGGTGACGGCGGACCGGCTGTTCGCCGTGGGCCTCGATCCGGGACGGCTCGCGGCGGCGCTCCCGGCTCCGGACCCGGGGCTCTCGGAGCGGGCGGGGGACCTGTACGGGGAGCTGCTGGGCCGGTGCTGCGCGCATGTGGTGGAGCAGTTGACCGCCGAGCCGTCGTTCATGGCGCGCGCGGCGGTCGAGCAGACCCGCGCCACGGAGCGCACCCGGGAGCTGGTGGAGGACGTGCGCCGACGGCTCGGTCCGGCCCCGGAGGCCGCCGCCCTGGACTTCGAGGAGCGGTACGCCCGGTTCGTGGCCCAGGCGCACAGCCGGATGGAGCTGTTCGGGCTGACGCTGGGCCGCTCGGCCGGTGACTGGCCGCTGGAGACGGCCTACATCAGCCTGGCGGTCAGCTCCCAGGACAGCGGGCCGGAGTGGTGGGAGGCCGGCGGGCCGGAGCGGGTGACGGTCAAGGTGGAGCAGTGCCTCGCGGGGAGCGAGCGGCTGCTGCTGCGGGGGCCGGCCGGGTCCGGCAAGAGCACCCTGGTGCAGTGGCTCGCGGTGAACGCCGCCCGGCAGTCGTTCGGCGGCGAGCTGGCGGACTGGAACCGCTGCGTGCCGTTCGTCCTGCGCCTGCGCGCGTTCACCTCGGACGGGAAGCCGCCGGGCCCGGAGGACTTCCTGCGCGCCGCGGGCGTCCCCCTGCACGGCGCGGCGCCCGCCGGCTGGGCGGACCGGCTGCTGTCGGAGGGGCGCGGCCTGGTCCTGGTCGACGGGGTGGACGAGGTCCCGGCACGGCTGCGGCAACGCACGGAACGGTGGCTGAAGGACCTGATCACCGCGTACCCCCGCTCCCGGTACGTGGTGACGACGCGGCCGTCCGCGGTCCCGGAGAGCTGGCTGTCCGGCTCCGGCTTCGAAGCGCACTCGCTGCTGCCGATGCGCGGTAAGGACATCCGCACCTTCATCGAGCACTGGCACCGGGCCGCCCGCCTGGAGTGCGCGTCCGACGAGGAGCGCCGCCGGCTGGACACGTACGAGGAGGCGCTGCGGCAGGCGGTGGTCACCCGGCGCGACCTGGGCAGGCTGGCCACCAACCCGCTGATGTGCGCCCTCCTGTGCGCCCTCAACCGCGACCGGCGCATGCAGCTGCCGAGGGCCCGGAAGGAGCTGTACGACGCCGCGCTGGACATGCTCCTCGTACGCCGCGACACGGAGCGCGAGATCACGGGGGTCGAGGGCGTCGACCTGACCCGGGAGGAGCAGACGGCACTGCTCCAACGGCTGGCGTACTGGCTGATCCGCAACGGCCTGGCGGAGGCGGACCGGGCCGAGGCCCTGGAGATGGTGACCGAGTGGCTGACGGCGATGTCCCAGATCCGGGCGACCCCGGAGGACGTCTTCTCCCACCTCCTCATCAGGAGCGGCCTGCTCCGCGAACCCGCGCCGGGGGCGGTGGGGTTCGTGCACCGCACCTTCCAGGACTACCTGGGCGCCAAGGCCGCGGTGGAGGCCCGCGACCTGGGCGTCCTGGTGAAGAACGCGCACGACGACCAGTGGCACGACGTGATCCAGATGGCGGTGGGCCACGCCCGGCCGGACGAACGGGAGCGGCTGCTGCGGCAGTTGCTGCGGCGCGCGGACCGGGCACCCCGGCACCGCCACCGGCTGGTGCTCCTGGCGGCGGCGAGCGCGGCGCACGCGCCGGAGCTGGGGCCCGCGTTGCGGGCCGACATCCGCGACCGGACCGAGGCGCTGCTGCCGCCGCGCAGCCGCGAGGAGGCGGAGGCGCTGGCGGCGGTGGGGGAGCTGGTGCTGGAGCTGCTGCCGGGGCCGGAGGAGGTGGAGGACGACTATGCAGCGGCATATGTGGTGATGACGGCCGGGCTGGTGGGTGGGGATGCGGCTTATGAGGTCATCAGGCGGTATCGCGAGGACGAGCGGGTCTCTGTGGGCTCCCAGCTCTGCGAAACCTGGGGCTCCTTCGACACCTTCACGTACATGCGAGAAATCCTGGCGGCGCGGTCGTGGGACGCGGACGGCCCCTACCTTTCCGTCTACACGGACGAGCAGTTGGTGGCTCTCAGCCATGTTCCCGACGCTCGCGCGATTCGAGTGCAGGGGCACCACCCGAACCTGTCCGCGCTGGCCTCCCGCCCCGACGTGGCGCGGCTCTTCGTCTTCGACAACAAGGAGCTGACCGACCTCTCCCCGCTGGCCTCATTGAGGTCCCTCACAGAGGTGGGGATCAGCTTGTGTCCCGAGGTCCGCGACCTACGTCCTCTGCACACTCTCCCCCTCACCTGGCTCTCACTGGTCCGACTGCATCCGGACCTGCCAGCCGCACAGCTGGAGCCGTTCATGGAGTTGTCCAGCGTCCATCTGGGTCATCGCTTCCCTGTCGGAAGCATCGGCGAGCTGCCACTGAGCCGCCGTCTCACCTTCCTGTCCGTGTCCGGAGAGGCCAATGAGCTGAGCTTGGAGGGAATCGAGCAGTGGACCGACCTGGAGGAGCTCAGGGTCGACGGGCGGCCACAGGTCCGGTATTTGTACACCTCCGAGGCCCTTCGAAAGCTCCGACGGCTCACCATCCAAAGCCTGGACAATCTCGACCTGGTCCCACTGGGCGGCGCATCGTCCCTCGCCTCACTTGGACTCTACCGCTGCCAACTACTCGGAGGACTGGAGCCTCTGGCCGATCTGCCCGGGCTGCGGACTCTCTTTCTCTTCTCCTGGCCGAACGATCTAGGTGGCGACGACGCGTACGACCTGACCCCGCTGGCCGGCCTCGACGGGCTCACCATCACCCTCGGCACCGCTACCCCCGCCATCGGGGAGGAGCACTTCCCTCCCGAACGAATCAGGCGAGTGAGCACCCCCTAAACCCCCGCCGCCCCCAGCAAATGCCCCGCCCCGTACGTCACCGCCATGGCCACCGCTCCCCCGCCCATGTTGCGCAGCACCGCCGGGCCCGCCGCCGCCGCTCCCAGCCGGGCGCTCCACCAGCCCGTCACGGCCAGCACCGCGAGGACGGAGAGCACGGTCACCGGGACCCGGGCGGTGACCGGGGGCAGCACGATCGCGAGCAGCGGCAGCAGGGCGCCGACGGTGAACGCGAGGAAGCTGGCGCCCGCCGCGTGCCAGGGGTTCGTCAGGTCGTCCGGGTCGATGCCGAGCTCCACCTCCGCGTGGGCGCGCAGCGCATCGCGTTCGGTGAGCTGGACGGCGGCCTCCCGGGCGACCTCGCGGCTCAGCCCCTTGCCCTCCAACAGACCGGTCAGCTCGGCGAGTTCCGCCTCCGGGGTCTCCTGGAGCTCCCGCTTCTCCGTGGCCAGCGCGGCCTTCTCCGAATCGCGCTGGGTGGACACCGAGACGTACTCGCCGGCCGCCATCGACAGCGACCCGGCGAGCAGCCCGGCCAGCCCGGCCGTCAGGAGGGCGCCCCGGTCGTCGGTGGCTCCGGCGACCCCGACGACGAGCCCGGCGGTGGACACCACACCGTCGTTCGCCCCGAGCACGGCGGCCCGCAGCCAGTTGAGCCGGGCGCCCAGGCCGTTGCCGTGCGGTTCGTCGTGCTCCGGCGCTCGTGTCATCCCGGGATGGTCTCACCTCTCGGCGCCACCGGGCACGCACGCGCACCGAATAGGGGACTGTCCGAGTCGGCCCGTATTCTCTGTGACCATGCTCGACGACCCGCAGACCGCAGCACCATGGCCGGCCGCCTACCCGCAGGGGTACGCGGTCGTCGACGTGGAGACCACCGGCCTCGCCCGGGACGACCGGATAGTGTCCGCTGCCGTCTACCGCCTGGACGCACGGGGCGACGTCGAGGACCACTGGTACACGCTGGTCAACCCGGAGCGCGACCCGGGCCCGGTCTGGATCCACGGGCTGACGAGCGACGTGCTGGAGGGGGCGCCGCTCTTCCCGGAGATCGCCGCCGAGCTGTCCGAACGGCTCGCGGACCGGGTGCTCGTGGCGCACAACGCCGCGTTCGACTGGTCGATGCTGGCGAGGGAGTACGCGCGCGCCTCGGTCACCGCGCCGGTCCGGCAGCGGCTGTGCACCATCGCGCTCGCCAAGGAGCTCCGGCTGCCGCTGGCCAACCACAAGCTGGCGTCCCTCGCGGAGCACTTCGGCGTGGTCCAGCAGCACGCTCACCACGCGCTGGACGACGCGCGGGTGCTGGCCGAGGCGTTCCGCCCGAGCCTGCACGCCGCGGCGCGGGACGGGGTGCGGCTGCCGCTGCTGGAGTGCCGGCCGCTGACCGAGTGGTCCCACTCGCCGGTGACCCCGCGGTCCGGCTCAGCTCCCTCGTACGGGGGACACACCACCTGGCGCGCCTCGCGGAAGCGTCCGGCGTGCCCGTATCCGAATCCGGGACGGTACGAGAAGGACAAACCGCTCAAGCAGGGCATGCGGGTCGCGTTCTCCGGGGACACCTCGATCGATCGCGAACTGCTGGAGGACCGCGCGGTGGAGGCAGGGCTGCACGTGGCGACCAGTGTCTCCCGGCTGACCAGCCTGCTCGTCACCAACGACCCGGACGCGGCGACGTCGAAGACGGTGAAGGCGAAGGCGTACGGCACGCCGATCCTGGACGAGAGCGCCTTCACCCATCTCCTGCGCGATGTCGCCCCGGCCGTCGCGAAGGTGCCGGCGCCCACGCCGTCATCGGAGTGAACCGGGGACGACTCGCCGCCCATCGGCCGCCCGTCGCCGCTTCCGCGTCCCACCCTGTGGCGCATGGCACGTTGTGAGGTCTGCGGAAACGACTACGGGATGTCCTTCGAGGTGCACGCGCAGGGCGCGGTGCACGTCTTCGACTGCTTCGCCTGCGCCATCCACCGCATGGCGCCCATCTGCGAGCACTGCCGGGTCCAGGTCATCGGCCAGGGCGTCGAGGTCGACGGGCACTGGTTCTGCGGCGGGCACTGCGCCCGCGCGGAGGGGAAGGTGGGCATCGTGGACCGCGCCTGAGGACATGGGGTGGCCACCCCTTCGGCCACCCCGTGCGCGAGGCACCCCACGGCCGGTTGTACCGTCGTGGGGTGTACCGCTTCCTGATGACCCGGCAGTGGCTGATCCTCGCCCTCCTCTCGCTCGTCCTCATCCCCACGATGATCGAGCTGGGTTTCTGGCAGCTGCACCGGCACGAGCACAAGGTCGCGCAGAACGCCCTGATCTCGCGCAATCTGAAGGCGGACCCGGTCGCGGTGTCCGCGCTCACCTCCCCCGGCCACACCGTTCCGCGCTCGGACTACTGGCGCACCGTGAGGGCCACCGGGACGTTCGACGAGAAGCACGAGGTCGTCGTCCGCCGCAGGACCGCCACCGACGGCTCCATCGGCGTCCACGTGCTGGTCCCGTTCGACCTCAAGGGCGGCGGTACGGTCCTGATCAACCGGGGCTGGGTCCCCTCCGCCGACGACCAGCACGCCTTTCCCGACGTACCGGCCGCCCCGAAGGGCGAGGTGACCGTCACCGGGCGGCTCAAGGCCGACGAGACGACCGGCGCGAGCGGCATCAAGGACATCTCGGACCTTCCGGACCGTCAGGTGATGCTGATCAACAGCGCCCAGCAGGCCCGGCTGCTCGACCGGCCGGTTCTCGGCGGGTACATCGAGCTGACCGCCCCGGCGCCGAAGAACAACTCCCCCGAGCCGATCGAGGCCCCCGACGACAGCTCCATCGGCCCGCACATGGCGTACGCCGTGCAGTGGTGGCTGTTCGCCGCCGGGGTCCCGGTGGGCTTCGTGGTGCTGGCCCGGCGCGAGAAGCGCGACCGGGTGGCGGCGTCGGAGGCGGCCGCCGCCGAGAGCGCGGAGCCGGAGCCCGAGCCCGAACCCGAGCCGGCCCAACGGTGACTCCCACCTCTCCTGGTACACAGCCTGCTTAACGGTGGCCGGGTTCGGGAAGACGCCTGAACGTGACCCCACGCATCGAGGACTACGCCCTCATCGGCGATCTCCAGACCGCGGCCCTGGTCGGCAGAAACGGTTCTGTCGACTGGTTGTGCCTGCCCCGCTTCGACTCGGGCGCCTGCTTCGCCGCCCTGCTCGGCGACGAGGACAACGGCCACTGGCGGATCGCACCCAAGGGCGCGGACACCTGCACGCGGCGCGGCTACGCGGGCGACTCCCTCGTCCTGGAGACGTACTGGGAGACACGCACCGGCACCGTCAAGGTGATCGACTTCATGCCGCAGCGCGACAAGGAGCCGGACGTGATGCGGATCGTCGAGGGGGTCAGCGGCACCGTCGAGATGTCGTCGGTGATCCGGCTGCGCTTCGACTTCGGGTCCATCGTGCCGTGGATGCGCCGCTCGGACGGCCACCGGGTCGCCGTCGCCGGGCCGGACTCCGCCTGGCTGCGCAGCGAACCACCGGTCAAGACGTGGGGCCAGCAGTTCTCCACCTGTTCGTCCTTCACGGTCTCCGAGGGCGAGAAGGTGGCCTTCGTCCTGACCTGGCACCCCTCGCACTCGCCCCGGCCCAAGCGCGTCGACCCGTACGAGGCGCTGAAGAACACCCTGACCGACTGGGCCGAGTGGTCCGCCCGCTGCAAGTACCAGGGGCCGTACCGGGATGCCGTGATCCGTTCGCTGATCACCCTCAAGGCGCTGACCTTCGGCCCGACCGGCGGCATCGTGGCGGCCCCGACCACCTCGCTCCCGGAGGAGATCGGCGGCGTACGGAACTGGGACTACCGCTTCTGCTGGCTGCGGGACTCCACGCTCACCCTCGGCGCGCTGATCTCGGCCGGCTATCTGGAGGAGGCGGGCGCCTGGCGGGACTGGCTGCTGCGCGCGGTCGCCGGGGACCCGGCCGACCTCCAGATCATGTACGGGCTGGCCGGCGAGCGCAGGCTCCCCGAGTCCGAGCTGCCGTGGCTGCGCGGTTACGAGAACTCCGCCCCGGTCCGGATCGGCAACGCGGCGGTGCGCCAGCGCCAGCTGGACGTGTACGGGGAGGTCATCGACTCGCTCCGGCTGGCCCGGGACGCGGGACTGGACGACAAACCGCACGCCTGGAGCCTCCAGCTCAGCCTGCTCGGGTTCCTGGAGTCGACCTGGCGCGAACCGGACGAGGGCCTGTGGGAGATCCGCGGGCAGCGGCGCCACTTCGTGCACTCCAAGGTGATGGCCTGGGTCGCGGCCGACCGGGCGGTGCGCAGCCTGGAGGACGACCCCTCGCTGGCCGGGGACGCGGACCGCTGGCGGGCGATGCGGGACGCCGTGCACCGGGAGGTCTGCGAGAAGGGCTACGACCCGGTCCGCAACACCTTCACCCAGTCGTACGGCTCCCGGGAGCTGGACGCCGCGACGCTGCTGATCGCCCGGACCGGCTTCCTGCCGCCGGACGACCCGCGGGTGGTCGGCACGGTGGACGCGGTGCGCGAGGAACTGGACAGCGGCGGCCTCGTGCGCCGCTACAGCACGGACGGCACCTCGATCGACGGGCTGCCGGGCGGCGAGGGCGCGTTCCTGGCCTGTTCGTTCTGGCTGGCGGACGCCCTGCGGTTGACCGGGCGCACCGAGGAGGCCACCGAGCTCTTCGAGCGGCTGCTCGCCCTGCGCAACGACGTGGGCCTGCTGGCCGAGGAGTACGACACGGTGGCGGGGCGCCAGCTCGGCAACTTCCCGCAGGCGTTCAGCCATATCGGCCTGGTCGGCACGGCGGTCGCGCTGGCCGAGGCACAGCCCGTGGAGGATCAGGCCACCGAGGACACGGACCCCGGGGGCACGGCAGGATAGAGCCATGGATCTTGGACTGAAGGACCGTGTGTACATCGTCACCGGAGCGACGCGCGGGCTCGGCTACGCCACCGCGCGGGCCCTGGTGGCGGACGGCGCGAAGGTGATCGTCACCGGCCGGGACGAGAAGCGCGCCCAGCAGGCCGCCGCCGACCTGGGCCGGGACGCCGTCGGTCTCGCCGCCGACAACGCCGACCCGGCGGCGGCCGAACGGCTGGTGGAGGCCGCCCAGGAGGGCCTGGGCCGGCTCGACGGCATCCTCATCAGCGTCGGCGGCCCGCCGCCGGGCGGGATCGCGGACAACACCGACGAGCAGTGGCAGGCGGCCTTCGAGTCGGTGTTCCTGGGCGCGGTACGCCTGGCCAGGGCGGCCGCCGCGGCGCTCGGCGAGGGCGGGGTCATCGGCTTCGTCCTCTCCGGCTCCGTCCACGAGCCGATCCCCGGGCTGACCGTCTCCAACGGGCTGCGCCCCGGCCTGGCCGGCGTCGCCAAGTCGATGGCCGACGAGCTCGGCCCGCGCGGCATCCGGGTCGTGGGCCTGCTGCCGGCCCGGATCGACACGGACCGGGTGCGGGAGCTGGACGCGCTGTCGGGCGACGCGGAGGCCGCGCGTACCGCCAACGAGGCGAACATCCCGCTGCGCCGCTACGGCACCCCGGAGGAGTTCGGCCGGACGGCCGCCTTCCTGCTGTCCCCCGCCGCCTCGTACCTGACGGGCATCATGGTGCCGGTCGACGGCGGCCACCGGCACGGCTTCTGAACCGCAGACGGTGGTACGGGGCGGCGGCAGGGGGTCCGTGCCGCCGCCCCGTACCACTTCAGCTCACCCGCGACGCCCGGTGCTTGACGGCCTTGAGCCGGACCTCGGCGGGCAGCCGGGCCAGCCCCGCGGAGTCCCGGGCATGGGCCAGCGCCTCGTCGCTCAGCCTCCCCAGCGCCTCGTCGGGCGCGGCGTGCGGCTCCATCAGCAGCCGGACCCGGGCGGCCGGGGCGGAGCGCTTGCCGGTCAGGGTGGCCTGGGCGCGGGCGACCCCGTCCAGGGCTCCCGCCTCCTCGGCGAGCACCCCCTCCAGGGCGCGGCCGCGCAGCAGGGCGCCCTCGCCGTCTCCGCTGTCCACCAGCACCTCGTTGAGGCGGGAGCGGCGGAACTGGGCCAGCAGCCACCACAGGGCGAGGACCACGAGGACGGCGAGGACCGCGATCACCGTCGGCCACCACCAGCCCTCGGAGCGCCAGCGGTCCCGGTCCGCCTCGCTGAGCAGGACGTCGTTCTTGCCGTACCAGGGCCACCAGGACGGCACGGACAGGCCCGCCGCCGCGGCGAGCACCCCGCCGCCCACGCAGAGCAGCACCAGTCCGGCCAGGCCCAGCAGTACCCGGTTCACGGTCCTGAGCACGCCGCTCACCCCTTCTTCGCCGGCCGGCGGACATGGACCGACAGGCTCGGCTGCCTGGCGAGTCCCAGTTCCCGGATGCCTGTGGAGAGCACGGTGTCCAGGTCGGCCCGTACGTCATCGAGTTCCCGGAAGTGCGAAACGGCACGCACCCCCACCTTGCTCCGGCCCATGCGGACCCGGACCGACTGGACGCCGGCCACCTCGACGGCCCGGTCGCGCAGCACCATGGCCGCCGCCGTCCGGTCGAGTCCGGCGCGCACATCGGCGTGTTCGCGGCGCATCGGCAACAGGTCGCGCATCCCGGGCGTGAGCGCGAGGAGCAGCAGCCAGAGTCCGAGGGCGGCCGCGACGGACGCGCCGGTCAGCACCCAGACGTCGTCGAGCTTCCGCGTCGCGAGCTCGTCCGCCAGGGAGCGGCGCCACTGCATCGCGGAGTGTCCGGCGCGGACCGCCGCCACGTCGTAGAGGAGCAGGCCGCTCGCGCCGAGGACCACGGCGGCGACGATGCCGGCGGGGATGCGGCGGGCGGCCCAGAAGCGCCCCGCGCGGCCTTCGGGCCGTTCCTTCTCGGGTGCGGGGTCGTAGGCCGCGGAGGAGGCCGACTGGTCGAGCGCGAGGACACTGCCGTGTTCCGTCGCCCCGGCCTCGGGCGGTCGCCGCGTGCCGTCGTCCGGGTCGTGGGGCTCGGTCATCGAATCCTCCCCTGTGCCGCCAGGCTCGCTCCGGTGGGATGCAGGCGTTCGACCTGGACGGCCACTTCGGGCACCTCCATCCCCGCCAACGCCTTTACCCGCTCGGCGACCCGCCGACGCACGGCACCGCACTGGTGGCCGATGTCAGCGGGATATCCCAGCTCCAGGCTCACCCGTACGCGGGCGGTGTCGCGGTGCACGGTGACCGTGGCACGCGGCGACGCCGCCTCCTTCGGCAGTGCGTCGACCGCCTCCTTGGCCGCCTGCGCGGCGATCTTCGCGACCACCCGGTCGGCGATCCGCGTCTCTCCCCGTTCCCCGGCCGAGACCGGGCCGCTCGCCCCCGACACCGCCGTCACCGCCGTCGGTCGCCGCGCTCGCGACTGCGGAAGAAGTCGCCGGGTTCCAGGTCGCCGTCGACGAAGCGGCCGGCGACGAAGCCGACCGCTCCGAGGGCGGCCACCAGCACAAAGGCTCCGAACCCGCCGAAGTATCCGGCGAATCCGAGCGCCATGCCGGCCAACAGACCGGCCACAGCCATGCTCATCGTGTGCTCCTCAACCGCTCGGTGACGCCGGGACTACTGGACGCGGGACTCTGATTCGTCGTCATCGTCGTCCTCGTCGGGCAGCTTCACGTCGCTGACGGCGATGTTGACCTCGACCACTTCCAGGCCCGTCATGCGCTCGACGGCCGCGATGACGTTCTCCCGTACATCGCGGGCGACGTCGGAGATCGACACGCCGTAGTCCACGACGATCTCCAGATCCAGCGCGGTCTGGGTCTCGCCGACCTCGGCCTTGACGCCCCGGGTGACGGACTTGGACCCGCCGGGGACCCGGTCGCGGACCGCTCCGAACGTCCGGGAGAGGCCGCTGCCCATGGCGTGCACCCCGACGACGTCGCGTGCCGCCATTCCGGCGATCTTCTCGACCACGCCGTCCGCGATGGTCGTACGGCCGCGGGCGCCGGGGTCGCCTCCGCCGCGCTTGGTCAGGCTGCTGCCGCCCGAGGCGTTGCTGTCGGGGTTCTCGGGCCGGTTCCGCTGTGGGGTCTCGGTCATCGCCGCTCTTCCCTTCGGGGCAGATGTGACTACTTTGCCCACATTAAGGGCGCTTGCCCCGACTCGCGCCGTGGATACGGCAGTCTGGTGGTCATGACGACGGCTGACGGCCCGCACAGGGCCCATGCGTGGACGGCTGCGGTACGGCTACGGCTCTCGCTGGGCCGACTGCTCCCTTTGGGCGGCCCGGCGGACGGCGCCTGGATCGCGGAGCGGGCCGCGGTCGCGGTGCTGCGCCGGGCCGTGACGGGTCCGGACCCCGGTCCGGTCCTCGGTGAGCTGCGGATCGCCGTGGCCGACCCGGACGCGGCCCCTTCCGCGCAGGTGCCCCCGCCCCCGAGCGCGCTGCCGCCGGGACCCCTGAGAATCGAGGCGACGATGACCGCGACGGCCGACCGGCCCCTGCCCGCAGCCGCCGAGGCGTTGCGCGCGGCCCTGCTGTCGGCCGCCGCGCGCCGGCTCGGCCTGGTGGTGTCCGAGGTGGACCTGCGGGTGACGGGACTGCTCGACGGCTCGCCCGAACGGGTGGAGCCGGAGCCGGTGGAGGTGCGCCCGGTGGAAGCGGAGAACGCCGCGGGGCGGGCGGCCGCCGCGGTGGCCGGGGTGGCGGCGCTGACCGGGGTGCTGGGCCCGGCGGTGCGGACGGGCGAGGACCATGTGCGCGTCGAGCTGGCGACGGAGAGCGGTCACCGCGCGCTGGACGTCGCCCGTGCCGTGCGGAAGGCGGTGACGGAGGCGGCCGAGGGGCGGCCGCCGGTCGCGGTGCTGGTCACGGCGGTCTCGGAGGACGGCACGGCGGGCTGAACCCCCGGCGCGGATGCGGGCCGGAGAGCGCCTTGCGGCTCCGGCCCGCCCGTACGTCAGCCGAGGGCTCCCGCCAGGTCGCGGAGGCGGCGGCCCTGCGCGGCCCGTTCGGCGGCGCGCTGCTCCTCGTACGTACGCGAGACGGCGCCGCCCAGCAGGGCCTTGGTCTCGATGACGGCGTCGCGCGGGGCGGCCAGCAGGGCACCCGCCAGGTCGCGCGCGGCGCCTTCGAGCTCGGCGGCGGGCACGACGAGGTTGGCCAGGCCGGTGCGCTCCGCCTCCTCGGCGTGGACGTAGCGGCCGGTGGCGCAGATCTCCAGCGCGCGGGCGTACCCGACGAGGTGCACCAGGGGGTGCGTGCCGGTGAGGTCGGGCACCAGGCCGAGGCTGGTCTCGCGCATGGCGAACTGGACGTCCTCGGCGACGATGCGCAGGTCACAGGCGAGCGCGAGCTGGAAGCCGGCACCGATGGCGTGGCCCTGGACGGCCGCGATCGACACGATGTCGTTGCGGCGCCACCAGGTGAACGCCTCCTGGTACTCGGCGATCAGCGCGTCGAGTTCGGCCTCCGGGCCGCGCCCCATGTCGAGGAAGGACGGCTCGCCGTCGAATCCCTCGGGGGTGAACGCCTGGCGGTCGAGTCCGGCGGAGAACGACACGCCTTCGGCGCGCAGCACGACGACCCGCACACTGCCGGGCAGAGCCCGTCCGGCCTCGGTCAACGCCCGCCACAGAGCGGGAGACTGGGCGTTGCGCTTCGCCGGGTTGGTGAGGGTCACCGTGGCAGCCGCGTCGTCGACGGTGAGTCGTACGCCGTCCTGGTCGAGCACGGAGTCGAGCGAGGTCATACGGGGCCTCCGGTTCGGGTGCAGTCAGCACATCGAGCTAAGTGACTGAACAGTAACCACCAGATCGGCCGTGCGGCCGACCGGGTGGGCGCACCCGGAACCAGGGGACTCCCGGGGCCGTCCCGTGACGTGCCCCGATCCACGGCCGGCCGTCAGGCCGCCGCGGCCTTCTTGCCTCGTGTGGCGCCGCCGCGTCCGCGGAGCGTCACTCCGGATTCGCTGAGCATCCGGTGGACGAATCCATAGGAGCGGCCCGTTTCCTCGGCCAGCGCCCGGATGCTCGCACCGGAGTCGTACTTCTTCTTCAGGTCTGCCGCGAGCTTGTCGCGCGCGGCGCCGGTCACCCGGCTGCCCTTCTTCAGAGTCTCGGCCACCCGTGCCTCCTCATGGGAAGTGCGCTCTGGACTCTCATGATCACCCCTCGGGCGCTTCCTGGCCACCCATTCGGCAAGGTCTCTGCGACCGGATTCGCGCCCCGCGAGTGCGCCGGTGCGACCGGAATGCCTCATTCCAACAGGTCGCGCGAGGTGTCGTGCGGGCGCCCGGGAAGGAACGTCCAGGTCAGGGCCCACGCGGGCCGGGGGGCGGACATGGGTGCGCCCGGCAGCTATCTGCCGGGCGCCGCGCCGAGGTATGAGACGTACTCACACAGATGACGGATCACGAGTAGGCCGAATGATCCGGGCCGGGGATCAGGCCAGCGCGACCAGGTCGCGGTAGTCCGCGCCCCACAGGTCTTCGATCCCGTCCGGGAGCAGGATGATCCGCTCGGGCTGAAGGGCCTCGACCGCGCCCTCGTCGTGCGTGACGAGAACGACCGCTCCCTTGTACGTGCGCAGCGCGCCGAGGATCTCCTCGCGGCTGGCCGGGTCCAGGTTGTTGGTGGGCTCGTCGAGCAGGAGCACATTGGCTGAGGAGACGACCAGCGTCGCCAGGGCCAGGCGGGTCTTCTCGCCGCCGGAGAGCACCCCGGCCGGCTTGTCCACGTCGTCCCCGGAGAACAGGAACGAGCCGAGCGTCTTGCGGACGGCGACGAGGTCCAGGTCGGGCGCGGCGGAGCGCATGTTCTCCAGGACCGTACGGTCCGGGTCCAGGGTCTCGTGCTCCTGGGCGTAGTAGCCCAGCTTGAGGCCGTGGCCCTCCACGACGCGGCCGGTGTCGGGCTTCTCGGCGCCGCCGAGGAGCCGCAGCAGCGTGGTCTTGCCGGCGCCGTTGAGGCCGAGGATGACGACGCGGGAGCCCTTGTCGATGGCCAGGTCGACGTCGGTGAAGATCTCCAGCGAGCCGTAGGACTTGGAGAGCCCTTCCGCCATCAGGGGCGTCTTGCCGCACGGCGACGGGTCGGGGAAGCGCAGCTTGGCGACCTTGTCGGCGACGCGGACCTCGTCGAGGCCGGACAGCAGCCGGTCGGCGCGCTTGGCCATGTTCTGCGCGGCGACCGTCTTGGTCGCCTTGGCGCGCATCTTGTCCGCCTGCGCGTTGAGGGCGGCGGCCTTCTTCTCGGCGTTCTGGCGCTCGCGCTTGCGGCGCTTCTCGTCGGCCTCGCGCTGCTGCTGGTAGAGCTTCCAGCCCATGTTGTAGACGTCGATCTGCGAGCGGTTGGCGTCGAGGTAGAAGACCTTGTTGACGACCGTCTCGACCAGCTCGACGTCGTGGGAGATCACGACGAAGCCGCCGCGGTAGGACTTGAGGTAGTCGCGCAGCCAGACGATCGAGTCCGCGTCGAGGTGGTTGGTCGGCTCGTCCAGGAGCAGCGTATCGGCGTCCGAGAAGAGGATGCGGGCCAGCTCGACGCGGCGGCGCTGACCGCCGGAGAGTGTGTGCAGCGGCTGGCCGAGCACCCGGTCGGGCAGGCTGAGCGCGGCGGCGATGGTGGCGGCCTCGGCCTCGGCGGCGTAACCGCCCTTGGTGAGGAACTCCGTCTCCAGGCGCTCGTACTTCTTCATCGCCTTCTCGCGGGTGGCGCCCTTGCCGTTCGCCATCCGGTCCTCGTTCTCCCGCATCTTGCGCAGGATCTCGTCCAGCCCGCGGGCGGACAGGACCCGGTCCCTGGCCAGGACGTCGAGGTCACCGGTGCGCGGGTCCTGCGGGAGGTAGCCCACCTCACCGGAGCGGGTGATGGTGCCGGCGGCGGGGGTTCCCTCGCCCGCGAGGCACTTGGTGAGGGTGGTCTTGCCCGCTCCGTTGCGGCCGACGAGGCCGATGCGGTCGCCCTTGGCGATGCGGAAGCTGGCGGATTCGATGAGCAGACGGGCGCCGGCGCGCAGCTCGATGCCGGAGGCGGTGATCACGGGGAGGTACTCCAGGGCGGAAGGAAGGGCGGAGGAACGACGGGTGGTGACGGATCGACGCCGTTACTCACGCACACGCACAAGGAGAACTGCCATGGAAACCAGTCTACTGGCGGTGTCCAACGACTTTTCCGCATGCTCCCGCGCCGGTGGGCCCGCACGGGTACGGGATGTGAACAGGGCATTACGGGGCGTATGGCCGGATACTCGGCGCAGGGACCGTGATCCGTGGCGGAGGGTGAGCGATGCAGTTCGACGACGACGCCGGTCTGGACACCTCGGAGGTCAGGGACGTACGCGGCAGCCGCGTCCCGGGTGGCCGGGCCACCGTGGGCGGTGGCATCGCCGGGGTGATCGCGCTGATCCTGGGGCTGTTCTTCGGGGTGGGCCCCGATCAGCTCGGGCTCTCGTCGGGCGACTCGCCGACGGCGACCGCGTCCTCGGCGGGGCAGGTGGCGCGGGAGTGCCGGACCGGGCGGGACGCCAACACCAAGGACGACTGCCGGATCGTCGCGGTGGTCAACAGCGTGCAGGACTACTGGGGACAGGAGTTCACCCGGCGCGACGCGGAGTACGCCACGGCGCGGACCGTCCTGTTCACCGACCGGGTCGGCACGGCCTGCGGCTCCGCGACCTCCGCCGTGGGGCCGTTCTACTGCCCCGGTGACCGGCAGGTCTACCTCGACCTGGGGTTCTTCGACGAGCTGCGGACGAAGTTCGGGTCGAGCGGCGGGCCGTTCGCCCAGGCGTACGTCGTCGCCCACGAGTACGGGCACCACGTGCAGAACCAGATGGGGACGCTGGGCCGGGCCCAGGACGGGCGGACCGGCGAGAACAGCAATGCGGTCGGGGTCGAGCTCCAGGCCGACTGCTACGCGGGGGTCTGGGCGCACCACGCGACGACCACGCCCGACGAGTCGACCGGGCGACCCCTGATCACCGAGGTCACCCGGGCGGACATCCGGGACGGCCTGGACGCGGCGGCGTCGGTCGGGGACGACCGGATCCAGGAGCGGTTCCAGGGCCGGGTCACACCCGAGTCCTGGACGCACGGGTCCGCCGCGCAGCGGCAGGAGTGGTTCACCACGGGGTTCCGGAGCGGGGACATGGGGGACTGCGACACGTTCCGCTGAGACGTTGTCGCCGAGGCGTTGTCAGTGGTCGGTGCGAGACTGGTCCGTGACGTGAATCACATGCACGGAAGCTGTGCGACAGCTGTACGGAAGGGGCTGAGTGCGATGGCGGGGACGGGTGTGGCGACGGTGTATCCGACGCTCCTCTACGACGACGCGAAGGGCGCGATCCGGTTGCTGACGGAGGGGCTGGGGTTCGTCGCGGAGGCGGTGCACGAGGGGGACGACGGGTCGGTGGTGCATGCGGAGCTGTCGTGCGGGAACGGCAGGGTGATGCTGGGGTCCCGTGGGCGGGAGGGGGTGTTCGCGCGGGCGATGGCGGGGGCCGGTCCTGCGGGGGTCTATGTGGTGGTGGACGAGGTGGACGCGCACTATGCGCGGGCGGTTGAGCACGGGGTGGAGATCCTGATGCCGCCTACGGACCAGGACTACGGATCGCGGGACTACATGGCGCGGGACGGGGAGGGCAACGTGTGGAGCTTCGGCACGTATGCGCCGGGGGCGGCGGGCTGAGGCCGGGGGCGCCTGCGTCGGGCCTTGCCCCCTACCCGCCCCTTCCCGAAACCGGGGCTCCGCCCCGGACCCCGCGCCCCAAACGCCGGCGGGGCTGGAAGTGAGGAGCGGGGGTACGGGGGCAGCGCCCCCGCGTTACGAGCCGCCCGTGTGGACCTGGAAGGCCGCCTTGCGGACCGCCTTGGCCAGGGCCGGGTCCGGGTGGGCTGCGGCCAGGGCCACCAGGACCTGGACCGTGCGGGGGTGGCCGACGGCCCGGACCTCGTCCAGGAGGGCCGGGACCGTGCCCTGGACCGCCGAGTCGAGGTGGCGGACCAGGAGGCCCGTCTCACCGTGGTCCGCGACCGCCGCCGCCGTGTCGACCCAGAGCCACGTGGCTTCCTCGCGGCTGAGGACCTCCTGAGCGTCCTCGGGGTCCGTACCGTCGTACTCGGCGAGCCAGAGCAGCGCGTACGGGCGCAGCGACGGGTCGGTCACGACGGCCCGGACCTCGGGCTCGGCGGGGGCGCCGACGACGCGCAGGGCCTCGAAGGCCAGGCCGCGCAGGAGGGCGTCCTCGCCGCGGGCGACGTCGAGGAGTTCGGCGACGGCGCTGCCGACGGGGCGGGCGGCCAGCCAGGCGCGGTATTCGGCGCGGGCGGGGCCGGGGGTGAGGCGGGCGCAGCCGAGGAGCATGTCGGCGGCGGCCTGCTCGATGTTGCCGGCGGGGCTCTGGGCGGCGACGCAGATCTGTTCCAGCTTGACCCAGACCGCCCAGTTGCCGAGCGGGGTCAGCGTGGCCTGGCCCGGGCCGAGGGTGAGCGCCCCGACGTCGGCCAGGCCCTCCAGGGCCCAGTCGAGCAGGCGGGCGACGAGGGCCGGCGGGTGGGCGGTGGGGGCCGGTTCGGCGGGGGCCGGCAGCGGCTCGGGGCCGTACGGCACCTCGCAGCGCTCCTCGTGGAGCTCCGCGACGCGCTGGCCGAGGAGGTCGAGGAGGGCGGGCACGGTGACCGGCCCGGCCGAGAGCTGGAGCAGCGAGAGGACCTGGGGCACGGCCTCGACGGCCTCGGCGACGGCGGTGGACTCGACACCCCGGGGCGCGGGGTGGACGAGCGACCAGGCGTCGAAGAGGGCGACCCAGCCGCGCAGCACCGCGGAGTCGTCCCGGTCCCAGGCGCGCAGCCGCCAGCCGGGCCGTGCGGTGTCGCCGTGGAGTTCGACCAGTCCGGCGAGCCGGGCGCGGTCCCAGCCGGAGCGCACCTGCTCCGGGGAGATGTCCAGCGCGGCGGCGGCGTGTTCGAGGGCGGCCGGCGGCGTGGTGCCGGGGGCCGCCCCGTCGGCCGCCCAGCGGGCGATCCGTACGGCGTCGGCGAGGACCGTCCTGGCCTGACGGGCCAGCTCCGCCCGGGGTGGGGTGCCCTCGGGCGGGCGCGGCGCGGGCCTGGTGCGCCGGGTGGTCACGGCCCTTCGGGCGGTGGTGAGGGGTCGCGGGCGGACAAGACGCAGCCTGGAGTCGCGCGGGGTACGGGACGTCACGGGAGCAGTCTTGCCCCTGACGGCCCGAAAGCCCAAACGGAACCTGGGTCACCGGCGTTGACGGGCCCGCGCACCGGCGGGGACCAATCGGCCGAACCGGCGCATCACCTCACATCAGGGGCGTGAGGAAGCGGCGCAGGGTCTCCTCGTAGTGGGCCGGGTCGGCGTTCCACATCGCCGCATGCGGAGCGTGGTCCACGGTGTGCAGGGAGACGAGGTCGGGGCGGGCGGCGGCGAGCCGGCGGGAGTGGATCCAGGGGGCCAGGGTGTCGTCGGGGCCGTGGAGGACGAGCGTCGGGACGTGCAGGGTCAGGGGGACCGAGGTGTCCAGGAGCCCGGTGCCGTGGAGTCCGGTCTGCCCCTGGGCGGCGCGTACCGCCAGCGGCAGCAGCGCGGCGGGGACCCCGCGTGCGGCGGCGAGGCCGCGCAGGGTGTCGGTCCAGTCCAGCACGGGCGAGTCGAGGACGAGGCCGGAGATCCGGTCGCGGAGCGCGGAGCCCGCGCAGGCGTGCAGCGCCATGGACGCGCCGGTGGACCAGCCGTACAGGATGACCTGCTCGGCGCCGTTGCGGACGGCGAAGCGGATAGCGGCGTCCAGGTCGCGCCACTCGGACTCGCCGAGGTGGCCGAGCCCGTCCGGGGAGCGGGGGGCGCCCGGGTCGCCGCGGTAGGCGAGGTCGAGCACGGGGAGCTGCCGGCCGTGCAGGAAGTCCAGGAGGTTGAGGGGATGCTCGCGGGTGGCGCCGATGCCGTGGACGGTGATGACCCAGGTGCGGCGGGGAGCCGGGACGTACCAGGCGGGCAGTTCGCCCAGCTCGCCGGGGATCCGCACCTCGCGGAAGGCCAGGCCGAGCGCGCTGCCGGGGTCGCCGCTGTACACCTGGGGCGTGAGGCGGACCTTGTCGCCGGGGGCGAGGACGCCGAGGTCGACGCGTTCCAGCCGGCGCACGACGGTGTCGGCGGCCTGGTGGGCGCGGTCGAGCACGGGGCCGACGACGGCGTGGACGTCCTTGCCGGTCAGCCCGTACGTGCCGGGGCGCAGCGAGGTGAGGGACCGGGTCAGGGTGACCTGCCCGGCGGCCGTCGCGTGGACGGTGAGTTCGCGGTCGGCGGGGAGCGGTCGTCCGGGCGGCGTCCTGAGGGCGACGTCGCCCGCGAACCGGCCGGCCGCGACCGCTGCCGCGCCGGCGCCGATGAGTGTGGTGACGGCTGCTGCCGTCGCGGTAACCGGGCGCACCCCCACAGTGTCGGGGCCGGGGCGGCGCGATGCCAGTGGGCAGGGCCGTCCGGTGCCGACTCAGCCTTGCTGCCCGTACCCCTTCAGCGCTTCCAGGACCTCCCCGAGCCGGTCCTCCGACAGCAGGGCCGGGGTGCGGCCGGGTACGGCGCTCGCGGTGAGCCAGACGTGGCAGAGCCATTCGAGCTGGGCGGTGCGGTCGTACGCCTCGTCGAGGGTGGCGCCGTAGGTGACGGTGCCGTGGTTGGCGAGCAGGCAGCCGGTGCGGTCGCGGAGGGCGGTGAGCATGTGCGCGGCCAGTTCGGGGGTGCCGTACCGGGCGTAGGGGGCGACGCGGACCGTGCCGCCGAGCATCGCGGCGGCGTAGTGGACCGGGGGGACCTCCGTGACGAGGGTGGAGACGGCCGTGGCGTGGACCGCGTGGGTGTGCACGACGGCCCTCGCGTCGGTATTCCGGTAGACGGCGAGATGGAGGGGAAGTTCGCTGGTGGGGGTGAGTGTCCCGAAGGTCTGGTTGCCTTCCGGATCGACGCCGGTCAGGTCCCCGGGACCCAGCCGGTCGTACGGCACTCCGCTGGGGGTGACCAGCACCGTGTCGCCGACCCGCAGCGAGACGTTTCCGGAGGTTCCGACGACCAGTCCCTCGGCCGCCGTGCGGCGCGCCGCGGCGACGACGTCCTCCCATCCCCGGGCGATCGCCTCGTGCTCTCGGTCACTCATACGAAGATCCTTTCCGGCCCCGCCCCGGGCGCCGCCCGGCCACCGCGCCGGGGGTCACCGCAGCGCCCTGTTCAGTTCATCTTCCGTTCACTCAAGTTGCCTACGTTCCACGTGCCAATGACGTCGAACGATTGCCTGGGTAAATGGAACACATCACGCTGCTGCTCGCGATAGTGATCGTGACAGCTCTAGTGTTCGATTTCACGAACGGTTTCCACGACACCGCCAACGCGATGGCCACGACCATCTCGACCGGCGCACTCAAACCCAAGACGGCGGTCGCGATGTCCGCCGTTCTCAATCTGGTCGGCGCGTTCCTGTCCGTGGAGGTCGCCAAGACGATCTCCGGCGGGATCGTCAACGAGGACGGCCTCAGAACCGAGGTCATCTTCGCGGCGCTCGTCGGCGCCATCCTGTGGAATCTTCTGACCTGGCTGGTCGGGCTCCCGTCCAGCTCCTCCCACGCACTGTTCGGCGGCCTCATCGGCGCCGCGGTGATGTCCGCCGGCTGGTCGTCGGTCGACGGCGGCACCGTCGTCACCAAGGTGCTGCTGCCCGCCGTCGCCGCCCCGATCGTGGCCGGTGTGGCCGCGCTCCTGGCCACCCGGCTCACGTACCGGATCGGCGGGAAGATCCGGAACGACGCCCAGGAGAAGGCGACCGCCAAGGGCTACCGGGCGGGGCAGATCGCCTCGGCCGGACTCGTCTCGCTCGCCCACGGCACCAACGACGCGCAGAAGACCATGGGCATCATCACCCTCGCCCTGGTCACCGGCGGCGTCCTCTCCCCCGGCTCCAACCCGCCGGTCTGGGTCATCGTCAGCGCCGGCCTGGCCATCGCGCTCGGCACGTACCTCGGCGGCTGGCGCATCATCCGCACCATGGGCAGCGGCCTGACCGAGCTGAAGCCCCCGCAGGGCTTCGCCGCCCAGACCAGCGCGGCCACCGTCATCCTGGCCTCCTCGCACCTCGGCTTCTCCCTCTCCACCACGCAGTCCTGCTCCGGGGCCGTGATGGGCGCGGGCCTCGGCCGTGCCGGGGGCGTGGTCCGCTGGTCCACCGCCACCCGGATGTTCGTCGCCTGGGGCCTGACCCTGCCGGCCGCCGGTCTGGTCGGCGCGGGTGCCGAGTTCCTGACGAAGCAGGGCACCTGGGGTGTCGTGGTCGTCGCGGCCCTCCTGATCGCCGGGTCCGGGGCGATCTGGGTGCTCTCGCGCCGCAAACCCGTCGGCCACGGCGATGTCGCGCCCGGCACCGAGGACGCGGCCCCCGCCGAGCCCGCCGGTGTCGTCACCCAGGCCATCGCGGCCGTGAGCCCGCCGCCCACCGTGGCCCAGGCGCACGACCTCGCCGCCACCATTCCGGCGCCCGCCGGTCCCGTCGCCGCCGATCCGGCCCGACCCGCCACGGTCTGACAGACCCCGGTACTCCGGTAAGGACACCCCGTATGAACATCGACTGGGCAGCTCTGGGCACCGTCTTCGGCGTCTCCCTCATCACCACCGTCGCCCTGGTGGGCCTCTTCACCCTGGGGATCGCCGGCCTCTCCAAGCAGCCGGAGCCGGCCGCCGGGGGCGGTCAGGCGGGCTCCTCGCTCCTGCTGGCGCGCGCCGGGGCGTACGTCTGCTTCGGGCTGTGCGCGGCGGCGGTCGCGTACGGCATCTATCTGATCGTCGCCTGACGCACCACCTCTCCCCCGGGCCGGACGCACCTCGTGCGCGTCCGGCCCGCTGTGTGTCCGCCCACACCGTGCCGCCGCAGGTCAACGGCGAGTTGACGGGCGTTCGCGGGGCGTGGTGGACTGCCGGAGCCATTACGGCGACAGCAGAGGAAGCCGGTGCGAATCCGGCGCGGTCCCGCCACTGTCACCGGGGAGCGGTCCCCACCGCACGTCACGGCCCGCGCGAGCGGGCTGGAAGACCGGGGAATCCGCCGATCCGGAAGCCAGGAGACTCTTGTCGCCGTCACGTCGAACCAGGGCGCGGACCCTGAGTGAGGACATATCGCCATGCCCGGCTGCCGTGCGACCTCCCCACAGCCCCTGTCGGCAGCCTCTGGTACGGCCGGCTGAACCGTGCGTGCCGATCGCATCTTCGCGTACGGCGCCACCGCCGGCCTGATCGCCGACCTGCTGCTCGGTGACCCCCGCAGGGGGCACCCGGTCGCCGCCTTCGGGCGGGCCGCCGCGGCCGTCGAGGACCGGCTCTGGCGCGACCACCGCGGCCGGGGCGCCCTGCACACCCTGATCTGCGCCGGGGGCGCCGCCGGGAGCGCCGCGCTCGCCGCCCACGCCCTGCGCCGCCGTCCCGCCGCCTCCGTGGCCCTGACCGCCGCCGCCACCTGGTCCGTCGTCGGCGGTACGTCGCTGGGGCGCGAGGCCCGGGCCATCGGCGGGGCGCTCGCCGCCGGTGACATCGAGCGCGCCCGGGAGCGGCTGCCGCACCTGTGCGGGCGCGACCCGCAGGCGCTGGACGGCCCCGGGATCGCACGCGCCGTCGTGGAGTCCGTCGCCGAGAACACCTCGGACGCCGTGGTCGGCGCCCTCGTCTGGGGCGCCCTCGCCGGTGTCCCCGGGCTCGTCGGCTTCCGCGCCGCCAACACGCTCGACGCGATGGTCGGCCACAAGTCGCCCCGCTACCTGCGGTACGGCTGGGCGTCGGCCCGGCTGGACGACCTCGCGGGCTGGCCCGGCGCCCGGCTCACCGCCCTGCTCGCCGTGGCCTCCGGCGGCCGCCCCCGGGAGGCGGTACGGGCCTGGCGGGCCGACGCCGCGAAGCACCCGAGCCCCAACGCGGGGCCCGTGGAGGCCGCGTTCGCCGGGGCGCTCGGCGTACGGCTGGGCGGGACCCTCGCGTACGGGGGGCGCGTCGAGCACCGGCCCGTGCTCAACGGGGAGGCGGGCCGTGCCGTGGAGACCGGGGACATCGCGCGTGCCGTGCGGCTCTCACGCCGGGTGGGCGTGCTCGCCCTCGGCGTCGGCGTGGCCGCCCGGCTGGGCGCGGGAGCGGTCGCGCGCCGGATCCCGGGACGGACCGGGGGACCTCAAGGACCTCGTACCTCTGGACGGAGAGCGATATGAGCGGCGGACTGCTGGTCGCCGGGACCACATCGGACGCGGGCAAGAGCGTCGTCACGGCGGGCATCTGCCGCTGGCTGGTGCGCCGGGGCGTGAAGGCCGCCCCGTTCAAGGCGCAGAACATGTCGCTGAACTCCTTCGTCACCCGCGAGGGCGCCGAGATCGGCCGGGCCCAGGCGATGCAGGCCCAGGCCGCCCGCGTCGAGCCGACCGCCCTGATGAACCCGGTGCTGCTCAAGCCCGGCGGCGACCGCTCCAGCCAGGTCGTCCTGATGGGGCGGCCGGTCGGCGAGATGAGCGCCCGCGGCTACCACGGCGGGCGGCAGGAACAACTGCTGTCCACCGTCACGGACTGCCTGGAGCAGCTGCGCGGCACGTACGACGCGGTGATCTGCGAGGGCGCGGGGTCGCCCGCCGAGATCAACCTGCGCCGCACGGACATCGTGAACATGGGCATCGCCCGGGCGGCGCGCTTCCCGGTCGTGGTGGTCGGGGACATCGACCGGGGCGGGGTCTTCGCCTCGTTCTTCGGCACGACCGCGCTGCTCGCGCCCGAGGACCAGGAGCTGATCGCGGGGTACCTGGTCAACAAGTTCCGGGGGGACGTCTCGCTGCTGGAGCCGGGCCTGGACATGCTCCACGATCTGACGGGCCGTCCTACGTACGGGGTGCTGCCCTTCGCGCACGGGCTCGGCATCGACGAGGAGGACGGCCTGCGGGTGTCGTTGCGCGGGACCGTACGCGAGTCGGCGGTCGCCCCGCCGCACGGCGAGGACGTCCTGCGCGTCGCCGTCTGCGCGGTCCCGCTGATGTCGAACTTCACCGATGTGGACGCGCTCGCCGCCGAACCGGGCGTCGTCGTGCGGTTCGTGGACCGGGCCGAGGAGCTGGCCGACGCCGACCTCGTCGTCGTGCCGGGCACCCGGGGCACCGTGAAGGCACTCGCCTGGCTGCGCGAACGCGGGCTCGCCGACGCGCTGCGGCGGCGCGCCGCCGAGGGCCGGCCGGTGCTCGGGATCTGCGGCGGCTACCAGATCCTCGGCGAGCACATCGAGGACGACGTCGAGTCGCGCGCCGGGCGGGTCGACGCGCTCGGCCTGCTGCCCGTGCGCGTCCGCTTCGACCGCGAGAAGACGCTCGCCCGGCCGTCCGGCGAGGCGCTCGGCGCGCCCGTCGAGGGGTACGAGATCCATCATGGCGTCGCCGAAGTGGGCGGCGGGGAGCCGTTCCTGACCGACGGTCGCGGCGCCCCGCTGGACGGCTGCCGCTCGGGGGCGGTGTGGGGGACGCACTGGCACGGTTCGCTGGAGAGCGACGCGTTCCGCCGCCGGTTCCTGACGGAGGTCGCCCGGCTCACCGGCCGCCGCTTCGTGCCCGCGCCCGACACCTGCTTCGCCGGCCTGCGCGAGGAACAGCTCGACCGCCTCGGCGACCTGATCGAGGAACACGCGGACACGGACGCGCTGTGGCGGCTCATCGAGTCGGGCGCGCCGTCCGGTCTGCCGTTCATCCCGCCGGGAGCGCCCGCCACCCCCGTCAAGGAGGCCCTGTGAGTACGCCTTACCCCTTCACCGCCATCGTCGGCCAGGACGACCTGCGGCTCGGGCTGCTGCTCAACGCGGTCAGCCCGGCCGTGGGCGGGGTCCTGGTCCGTGGTGAGAAGGGCACCGCCAAGTCGACCGCCGTGCGCGCGCTGGCCGCGCTGATGCCGGAGGTCTCCGTCGTGCCGGGATGCCGCTTCTCGTGCGACCCCGCCGCCCCCGATCCGGCGTGTCCGGACGGCCCGCACGAGGACGCCTCCGGCGTGTCGCGGGCGGCGCGGACCGTGGAGCTGCCGGTCGGCGCCTCCGAGGACCGGCTCGTCGGGGCGCTCGACATCGAACGGGCCCTCGCGGAGGGCGTCAAAGCCTTCGAGCCGGGGCTGCTCGCGGACGCGCACCGCGGAATCCTGTACGTGGACGAGGTCAACCTCCTCCACGACCACCTGGTCGACCTCTTGTTGGACGCCGCGGCCATGGGCGCCTCGTACGTGGAGCGCGAGGGCGTCTCCGTACGGCACGCGGCGCGGTTCCTGCTCGTCGGGACGATGAACCCGGAAGAGGGCGAGCTGCGGCCCCAGTTGCTCGACCGGTTCGGGCTCACCGTCGAGGTCGCGGCCTCCCGGGAGACCGACCTGCGGGTGGAGGTGGTGCGGCGGCGGCTCGCGTACGAGGACGACCCTGCCGGGTTCGCCGCGCGCTGGGCCGGTGAGGAGGCGGAGCTGCGGGACCGGATCACGGCCGCGCGGGCGCTGCTGCCCGAAGTGGTGCTCGGCGACAAGGCGTTGCGGCAGATCGCGGCGACCTGCGCGGCGTTCGAGGTCGACGGGATGCGCGCGGACATCGTGATGGCCAGGACCGCGACCGCGCTGGCCGCGTGGGCGGGGCGCACCGACGTACTCGCCGAGGACGTCCGTCAGGCGGCGCTGCTCGCGCTCCCCCACCGGCGCCGGCGGAACCCCTTCGACGCGCCGGGTCTCGACGAGGACAAGCTGGACGACACGCTGGAGCGGAACGGCGGCGGGGACGACGAGCCGGAACCGGACGGGCCCGGTGGCGGAGGTGACGGCGGGGGCGGCGGCGGGCTGCCGCCGCAGGGGGACGGGCCCGACACGCCGCCCCGGCCCGAGGGCGGGGCCGACGACACGCCCGGGCAGCCGGAGCCGGGGGCGCCCGTGCCCGGGCAGGGCGGTGAGCAGCGGCCCGTACGGGCCGGTGAGCCGTTCCGCACGAAGATGCTCAGCGTGCCCGGTCTCGGCGAGGGCGCGGCGGGGCGGCGGTCCCGGGCGCGCACCGAACACGGGCGGACGACGGGTTCGCGGCGGCCCGAGGGGGCACTGACCAAGCTGCATCTGGCCGCGACGGTCCTGGCCGCCGCCCCGCACCAGCGGGCGCGGGGCCGGTCCGGGCGGGGCCTCGTGGTGCGGCGGGACGATCTGCGGCAGGCGACGCGGGAGGGGCGCGAGGGCAACCTCGTGCTGTTCGTCGTGGACGCCTCCGGGTCGATGGCCGCCCGGCAGCGCATGGGCGCCGTGAAGGGCGCGGTGCTGTCCCTGCTGATGGACGCCTACCAGCGGCGCGACAAGGTCGGTCTCGTCACCTTCCGGGGCCGGGACGCGGAGGTGGCCCTGCCGCCGACCTCGTCGGTGGACGCGGCGGCGGCCCGGCTCGCATCGCTGCCGACCGGCGGGCGGACCCCGGTGGCCGCCGGGCTGCTGAAGGCGCACGACGTGCTGCGGGTGGAGCGGCTGCGCGACCCGTCCCGGCGGGCCCTGCTGGTCGTGGTGACGGACGGCCGGGCGACCGGCGGCCCGGACCCGGTGGCGCTGGCCGCGCGGGCCGCCCGGCTGCACGCGGCCGAGGGCACGGCGTCGGTCGTCGTGGACTGCGAGGCGGGTCCCGTACGCCTGGGGCTCGCGGCCGGCCTCGCCGCCGATCTGGGCGGCAAGGCCGTCACGCTGGACGAGCTGCGCGCCGAATCGATCGCCGGGCTGGTCAAGGACGTCCGGGGCGCGGGCCTCGGGCACACCGACAGGAGGGTCGCGTAATGCCGCAGGGACAGCCGGAGAGCGTGCCGGACGACGGACTCACCACCCGGCAGCGGCGCAACCGGCCGCTGCTGATGGTGCACACCGGCGTCGGCAAGGGGAAGTCGACCGCGGCCTTCGGGCTCGCGCTGCGCGCCTGGAACCAGGGGTGGCCCATCGGGGTCTTCCAGTTCGTCAAGTCGGCGAAGTGGAAGGTCGGCGAGGAGAACGCGCTGAAGGTCCTCGGCGCGAGCGGCGAGGGCGGGTCCGTCGCCTGGCACAAGATGGGCGAGGGCTGGTCCTGGGTCCAGCGCGACGACCAGACGGACAACGAGGCGAAGGCCCGCGAGGGCTGGGAGCAGGTCAAGCGCGACCTGGCCGCCGAGACGTACCGGCTGTACGTGCTGGACGAGTTCGCCTATCCCCTGCACTGGGGGTGGATCGACACCGACGAGGTCGTCTCGGTGCTGCGCGACCGCCCCGGTACGCAGCACGTGGTGATCACCGGCCGCAACGCGCCCGCCGCCCTGCTGGACGCGGCGGATCTGGTCACGGACATGTCGAAGGTCAAGCACCCGATGGACGCCGGGCAGAAGGGCCAGAGGGGCATCGAGTGGTGAATGTCCCCCGCCTCGTCGTCGCCGCGCCCTCGTCCGGGAGCGGCAAGACCACCGTCGCCACGGGGCTGATGGCCGCGTTCGCCGCGCGCGGGCTCGCCGTGTCCGGGCACAAGGTGGGCCCCGACTACATCGACCCCGGCTTCCACACGCTCGCGACCGGGCGCCCCGGGCGCAATCTCGACGCGTACATGTGCGGGCCCGAGCTGATCGCTCCGCTGTTCGCGCACGGCGCGCGGGGGTGCGGGCTGGCCGTCGTCGAGGGCGTGATGGGCCTGTACGACGGGGCATCGGGGCTCGGTGAGCTGGCGTCCACCGCGCATGTGGCGAAGCTGCTGCGGGCGCCGGTGGTGCTCGTCGTGGACGCGTCCTCGCAGTCGCGGTCGGTGGCGGCGCTGGTGCACGGGTTCGCGTCCTGGGACGCGGAGGTGCGGATCGGCGGGGTGATCCTCAACAAGGTGGGGTCCGACCGGCACGAGGCGTTGTTGCGGGAGGCGTTGGAGGAGTCGGGGGTGCCGGTGCTCGGTGCCCTGCGGCGGGCGGAGGGGGTTTCCGTGCCGTCGCGGCATCTTGGGCTGGTGCCGGTGGCCGAGCGGCGGGGCGATGCGGTGGCCGCTGTCGCGGCCATGGGGGGGCAGGTTGCGGCTGGGTGTGACCTGGAGGGGTTGTTGGCTTTGGCGCGGTCGGCGCCCGCGTTGCCGGGTGGGGGGGTATGGGATGCGGGGGTTGCTGTTGCCGGGAGCGTTCCCCACCCCGCCCCTTCCCGTAACCGGGGCTCCGCTCCTCAAGCGCCGGAGGGGCTGGGTGGGGCGGCAGGTCTGGGTGGAGCGCCGCGGGAGCTGGTTGGGGCGGCCGGTGTGAGGCCTGTTGTTGCCGTTGCTGGTGGGGCCGCTTTTACGTTTTCGTACGCCGAGAACACCGAGCTTCTTGCCGCTGCCGGGGCCGACGTCGTTTCGTTTGATCCCTTGCGGGATGAGGCGTTGCCGCTCGGGACTCGGGGCGTCGTCATCGGGGGTGGGTTCCCCGAGGTGTACGCCCCCGAGTTGTCGGCCAATGAAGCCTTGCGGAAGGCCGTGGCCGAGTTGGCGCTCTCGGGGGCGCCGGTGGCTGCCGAGTGTGCCGGGCTGCTGTATCTGGCGCGGTCCCTGGACGGGCTGCCGATGTGCGGGGTGCTCGACGCCGACGCGCGGATGACCAAGCGGCTGACGCTCGGGTACCGGGACGCCGTGGCGCTCAGCGACAACGTGCTGGCACCCGCCGGGGCGCGGATGCGGGGGCACGAGTTCCACCGGACCGTCATCGAGCCCGGCGCGGGCGACGAGCCCGCCTGGGGCATGCACCGGCCCGAGCGGCGCGTGGAGGGGTTCGTCAGGGGGAACGTACACGCGAGTTACCTGCACACGCACTGGGCCGCGTCGCCCGGCACCGCCGCACGGTTCGTCGAGCGGTGCCGGGGGTGAACGCGGCGGCGGGGTCACTGCGCGAGGCCCACCACCAGCCAGATGAAGCACACTCCGGCCACCGTGCACAGCAGCGTGGAACGGGCCGGGTGGTCGTGGTGGGCCTCGGGCAGGATCTCGGCGGCGGCGAGGTAGAGGAGCGCGCCGCCGAAGAAGCCGAGATAGCAGCCGAGCAGTTCCTCCGGCAGGGTGAACAGCAGCGTCGTCGCCGCCCCGACCACGGGCGCCGCCGCGTCCGCGAAGAGCATCGTGAGGGCCCTGCGGCGGGCGTTCCCGTACAGGCTGGTGATCGTGTACGTGTTGAAGCCGTCCGCGAAGTCGTGCGTGATCACGGCGAGCGCGACGGCCGTACCCATCCCGCCGCCGACCTGGAAGGCCGCGCCGAGCGCCACCCCGTCCATCAGGCTGTGGCCGACCATCGCGGCCGCCGCCGTGAGCCCGACCTGCGGGACCCGCTCCTCGGCCGCCCCGTGCGCCGCCTGGCGCACCGCGAGCAGCCGCTCCACCAGGTGGGCGACGAGGAAGCCGCCGACGAACAGCAGCAGCGCCGCCGGAACGCCGAAGACCAGGCCGCCCGCCGCCTCCACCGCCTCGGGCAGCAGGTCCAGGCCGACCACGCCGAGCATCAGCCCGCCGGCCAGACCGAGGACCAGGTGGCGGCGGTCGCTGACGCGCTGGGCGACCCAGCCGCCCGCCAGGGTCATCAGGAACGCGCCGAGCGCGACGAACACCGCCATGGCCTCTTGCTAGCCGATGCACCCCGCTCCGCGCATCTCGGCGCGCTCGTCGTCGGCGTCGGTGCCTCCCGGGGCGTCTCCGCCGACGAGGTGGCCGGGCTCGTTCTGGAGGTGCTGCGGGACGCGGGGCTCACGGAGATCGCGGAGTTGGTCACCGTGACGGCGAAGGCCCGTGAGCCGGGGCTGCTGGCCGCCGCCGCCCGGCTCGGGGTCCCGCTGCGCGCGTACCCGGCGGACGTGCTCGCCCGGGTCCTCGTCCCGCACCCCTCCGGCGCGGCGCTCGCAGCCCTCGGCACCCCCTCGGTGGCCGAGGCCGCCGCCCTCGCCGGCGGGGGTCAACTCCTCGTACCCAAAAGGAAGTCACGGCCGCACGGCGGACGCCCGTCGATGGCCACCTGCGCGGTCGCGCGCCGGCCCGTCGGGAGCGTTGCGTGAAACGTCGGGACCGTTGCGTGAAACAGGGTGCGGGGCGCATAGTCATCCTGCCGGAGTCCACCCAGGCCACGGCGCACACCCCCACATCACACCCCCACCACGGCGGTCATGCACACTCCCACTGAGAGTCCCGACGCGACAGGCTCGGGCACCCACGATCTGCGTCACCACGGAGACGCGGAAGTACGCGGACGGGGCCGGGATCTGACCGATCTCGCCGTCAACGTACGGGCCGGCACCCCACCGGCCTGGCTGAAGGAGCGCATAGCCGGCTCCCTGGGCACGCTCGCCGCGTATCCGGACGGCCGTGAGGCCCGCGAGGCCGTCGCCGCGCGGCACGGACTTCCGCCCGAGCGCGTCCTGTTGACGGCGGGCGCGGCGGAGGCGTTCGTCCTGATCGCCCGTGCGCTGCCCGCCCGGCGGCCGTACGTGGTGCACCCTCAGTTCACCGAGCCGGAGGCGGCGCTGCGCGCGGCCGGGCACGAGGTGGGGCGGGTGCTGCTGCGGGCCGAGGACGACTTCCGGCTCGACCCGGCGGACGTGCCCGACGACGCCGACCTGGTGGTCGTCGGCAACCCGACCAATCCGACGTCCGTCCTCCACCCCGCAGCCGCCCTCGAACGCCTGGCGCGTCCCGGGCGGACCCTGGTGGTGGACGAAGCGTTCATGGACGCGGTGCCGGGCGAACGCGAGGCCCTGTGCGGGCGTACGGACATCCCCGGGCTCGTCGTCCTGCGCAGCCTCACCAAGACCTGGGGGCTCGCCGGGCTGCGCATCGGCTACGTGGCGGCCGCCCCGGAGACGATCCGCACCCTGGAGGAGGCTCAGCCACTGTGGCCGGTGTCGTCGCCCGCACTCGCGGCGGCGGAGGCGTGCGTGGAACCCCGGGCGCTGGCGGAGGCCGCCGGCGCGGCGGACCGGGTCGTGGTGGACCGGGCCCATCTGGTGGCCGGGCTGCGGGAGTTCTCGGAGGTCCGGGTGGTGGAGCCGGCCGAGGGGCCCTTCGTGCTCATCCGCCTCGACGGGGCCGCCGAGATAAGGGAGCGGCTGCGGATGCTGGGGTTCGCGGCGCGGCGAGGAGATACGTTTCCGGGGCTCGGGGACGGCTGGCTGCGGCTGGCGGTACGCGACCGGACGACGACCAACCGCTTCCTCCAGGCGCTGGACCTGGCGCTCCAGGCGTTGACGGTCGCGGGGCGGTAGACCGGCGCTCCGGACTGGGGGCGGTGCTGCGGGAAGCGGGCGGCGCTCCGGTTCGTGATCGGTGCTCTGGTCTGCGAGCGCCGTTCCGACAGGAGAGCGGCGCTCGCAGCCTTGGGGTACCACTCGGGGCACCAGCCCAGTAAGCGAGCGGCGCTCACAAGTCGGGGCGCCGATCCCATGGGTGAGCGGTGCTCCCCCCTCGGAGCACCGCTCACCACCCCCTCCCCCGGGGTTCCTCCCCTCGGGCCGTCAGCCTCGGGCGCCTCGGGCGCGGCGCCGGGTCAGGACCATGGCGCCCGCGCCGGCCGCCAGCAGCAGGGCCGCGCCGCCCGCGATGTACGGGGCGCTGGAGCTGCTGCCCGTCTCGGCCAGGTCCGCGCCGGTGGCGGCCGGCGCCTGGTCCGTGCCCGTCTGGGTCTTCACGTCGCCGCCGCCCCCGGTGGTGCCGGCCTTGTCGCCGCCGCCCGTGGAGCCGCCGTTCCCGGAGCCGCCGTCGGTCGCACCGCCGCTCCCGGAGCCGCCGTCCGTCGAACCGCCCCCGGTCGCGCCGCCGTTGCCGTTGCCCCCGTTGCCGTTGCCCCCGTTGTCGCCGCCCCCGTTGTCGCCGCCGCCCGAGTGGCCGCCGTGGCCCTTCGGGGTTTCGCAGGTCGCCTCCGCGAGCGTGACCTCGCCCTTGACGTCCGCGACGTTCAGCGCGCCCGGATTGACCGACACCTTCAGGCGCAGCGCCACCGCCGCGGCCGTGCGCGAGGTGGTCTCCGTCTTGGAGAGGTCGAGCGTCACCTCGCCGACATGCGGCACCGCCACCCGCGTGGTGCCGCCGGCGGTGAGCGTGACGCGCTTGCCGAGGACCGACACGTGCCCGAGCACGTGGGACTCGGCGACCGGCCGGCTGCCCACCGCGCAGACCGCCTTGGAGGTGACCTTCTCCACCTCGATCAGCGGGAACACCGTGAGCCCGGGGAGGCCCACCCGCGCCCTGGCGAGGTTGCTGTAGCCGGCCGCCCGGTGCTTGTCGGCGGTGGCCTTCGCGGTGGCCACGTCCGCCTTCAGGACACTGAGCGGCTTTCCGTGGTCCACGCCGTCGAGCCGCACGCTGAGCGCGGTCTCCTCGGCGCTGCGCGGTGCCCGCACCTCGTTGAGGGTGACCTTCAACGGCACGTCGACCGTCTTGTTGAGGAGGGAGACGTCGAGTGCGGTACGGAGCACGACCGCGCTCGCCTTCCCGTCGCCGCCTGCCGTGGTGGTCGTCGCCGGGGCGGCATGGGCCGGGACCGCGACCAGCAGGGCGACGGGAGCGGCGGCGACCGCCAGGGCGGCGAGGCGGAAGGTGTTGCTGTTCAAGATGGTGGAACCCCCACAGGAGACATGGAGCCACCGGCGCGCCGTCCAATGGGGGACATCGCGGGCACCGGTGGCCTCGACTCCGTGAATCTTTACGCACAGAGGGTGAACTGGCGGACACCTGACGCCAGTTCACTCCAAAGGGGGGTTTCCGTGCCTGTATTCGAATATTCCGGCACGCGCGTTCCTCGGGTTCACCCGTTTCAATGAGCGCCAGGGCGTTTCGGACCGCGCGAGGGCGGCCCGTAACGTCCGCTCTCCGCATGCGCGAAGGAGGTTCAACGAGCGGGCCGCCCTCCGGTCACTGCTGGTCAACGCGGTGTGTCAGCCGATCACGCGCCCGTTCAGGACGACCCGGCGCGGCCCGGCCAGCACCCGCACGTCCGCCCGTGGGTCCTCGTCGTACACCACGAGGTCGGCCGGCGCCCCCTCCTCCAGGCCGGGCCTGCCGAGCCAGGCCCTCGCCCCCCAGGTCGTCGCGGACAGCGCCTCCAGGGCCGGGATGCCCGCCTTGACCAGCTCCGCGACCTCGTCGGCCACCAGGCCGTGCGCCAGGACCCCGCCCGCGTCGGTGCCGACGAAGACCGGCACCCCGGCGTCGTAGGCGGCGCGCACGGTGTCGTAACGGCGTTCGTGGAGCCGGCGCATATGGGCGGACCAGCGCGGGAACTTCGCCTCGCCGCTCTGCGCGAGCGAGGGGAAGGTGGCGATGTTGACCAGCGTGGGGACGATCGCCACACCGCGCTCCGCGAAGAGCGGGATGGTGTCCTCGGTCAGGCCCGTGGCGTGCTCGACGCAGTCGATCCCGGCCTCCACCAAGTCGCGCAGCGAGTCCTCCGCGAAGCAGTGCGCGGTGACGCGGGCGCCCAGCCGGTGCGCCTCCGCGATGGCCGCCTCGACCGCCTCGCGCGGCCAGAGCGCCGTCAGGTCGCCCACCTCGCGGTCGATCCAGTCGCCGACGAGCTTCACCCAGCCGTCGCCCCGGCGCGCCTCCCGGGCGACGTAGGCGACGAGCTCGTCGGGCTCGATCTCCCAGGCGTAGTTACGGGTGTAGCGGCGCGGCCGGGCGATGTGGCGGCCGGCCCGGATGATCTTCGGCAGGTCCTCGCGGTCGTCGATCCACCGGGTGTCGGCGGGCGAGCCCGCGTCGCGCAGGAGCAGCGCCCCGGCCCCCCGGTCGTCCAGGGCCTGCTTCTCGCTGGTCGCGGCGTCGACGGCGCCGTGGTGGTCGAGCCCGACGTGGCAGTGGGCGTCGACCAGGCCGGGCAGGGCCCAGCCGGTGACGGTGACGGCGTCGTCCGCGCCGGGCGGCCGCTCGTAGGTGATCCGGCCGCCGACCGCCCAGAGCTCGTCCCTGACCTCCTCGGGTCCGGCGAGCACCCGCCCCTTCACATGCAGCACCCGCGATGCCTCGTGATCACTCATGCACAGCACTGTACGAGGGGCCCACCGCGTGCGACATGCCCTGTCCCGGCCCGTCCGGAGGGTGCTGGGTACTCTCGGAGGCGCCCGGTCAGCAGGCCGGAGCCCGCCGACCGAAACCGAAGAGAGCACCGCCGTGACGCACCCCTTCCTCGACCTCGCTCCGCTGACCGCCGCGCACTTCGCGGCGATCGAGCGGCGGGTGGCCGGTCTGCTGGCCACCGAGCAGGACGTCGTCATCATGCAGGGCGAGGCGCTGCTGCCCCTGGAGGGCTGCATCCGGGGCGGCGCCCGGCCCGGTTCGACGGCGCTGAACGTCGTGACCGGCCCCTACGGGCAGACCTTCGGGAACTGGCTGCGCGACTGCGGGGCCGAGGTCGTGGACCTGGAGGTGCCGTTCCACACGGCCGTCACCGCGGAGCAGGTCGCCGAGGCGCTGGCCGCGCACCCGGAGATCGACTTCGTCTCCCTGGTCCATGCCGAGGCGGCGACCGGGAACACCAACCCGGTCGCGGAGATCGGCGAGGTGGTGCGGGCGCACGGCGCGCTGTTCATGCTGGACGCGGTCGCCTCGGTGGGCGCCGAGCCGCTGCTGCCGGACGCCTGGGGCGTGGACCTGTGCGTGATCGGGGCGCAGAAGGCGATGGGCGGGCCCGCCGGGGTCTCGGCGGTGTCGGTGAGCGCGCGGGCCTGGGAGCGGATCGCCGCCAACCCGCAGGCGCCGCGCCGGTCCTACCTGTCGCTCCTCGACTGGAAGGAGCGCTGGATCGACGGAGGCCGCAAGGCGCTGCTGCACGCCCCGGCCCAGCTGGAGATGCTGGCCCTGGAAGCGTGCGTGGAGCGGATCGAGGCGGAGGGCCCTGACGCGGTGATGGCCCGTCACGCGGCGGCCGCGGCCGCCACCCGGGCCGGTGCGGTGGCGCTGGGCGGCGGCCTGACCCCGTACGTCCACGAGGCACGGGACGCGGCGCCGGTGGCGACCACGCTGCGCACGCCCGAGGGTGTGGACGCCTCCGAGCTGGTGGCGCGGGCGCTCGCGGGCGAGCCCTCGCTGCCGCTGATCGCGGGCGGGGGCGCGCTGGCCGAGGAAATGATCCGGGTCAATCACTACGGGGTGGATGCGACGCGGGGCGCGGTGCTCTCCTCGCTCGCGGCTCTGGGGTCGGCGCTGGCCGAAACCGGCCGGCAGGTCGATCTGGAGGCTGCCCGGAAGGCCGTTTCGGAAACCTGGCCCAGCGCATAAAAGCGCGTCCGGCAACAATGCGGGGAGCTGCCTGAATCAGAGCAGCTCCCCGCATTCTTATGCCCGCTTCTCCCTGGGTTAAACGCCCCAGTTATCAAGCTGTATCGAGAGCCCATTTCGCTTGTGTGTGGAGAGAGTTATGGCCTTGTGACCGACTCCACACAGTCGGAGATTTGCCCGATAAATACCGGACAGAACGACAGAAAACGAAGGCGACTCGCGCTGGTGCGCGCACCCGCCTGATAACACAGACGCCTGCCTCACCCAACCCCTTCCGTCGATGCAATTTAGAAAGTTGCTGGGTAAATTCAAATGCCATGACCGCCGCACCAGCAGATTTTGCAAGTGCCCGAAGCGAATTCCTTACGATCGACACGCCACGAGTGGAGGACGGGGCCGCGATCTGGCGCATCGCCCGCGACTCCGAGGTCCTGGACCTCAACTCCTCGTACAGCTACCTGCTGTGGTGTCGTGACTTCGCGGCGACCTCCGTGGTCGCCCGTGACGAGACCGGCTCCCCGGTCGCCTTCGTGACGGGGTACATCAGGCCGGACCGTCCCGAGACGCTCGTCGTCTGGCAGGTGGCCGTCGACCACAGCCACCGCGGTACGGGCCTGGCGGCGAAGCTGCTGGACTCCCTGACCGCGCGGGTCGCCGCCGAACAGGGCCTCGCCTCGGTCGAGACGACCGTGACCCCCGACAACACCGCATCGGACCGCCTGTTCACCTCCTACGCGCAGCGCCACGACGTGGCCCTGGAGCGCGAGGTGCTCTTCGACGGCGGACTGTTCCCCGAAGGCACCCATCTGCCGGAAGTGCTGTACCGCATCGGCCCGTTCCACGCCTGAGCACGCACTCCCCCGCCGGGCCGACGGCCCGCCGCAGCTTCCTTCAACGCCGCCCGTCACACCACCTCACGCAGGAGACCCGCTGTGACCATCACCCCGCCCGCCCTCAGTGTCTTCGAGACCCTCGAGTCCGAGGTCCGGAGCTACTGCCGCGGCTGGCCCGCCGTGTTCGACCGCGCCCAGGGCGCCCGGCTGACCGACGAGGACGGCCACTCGTACCTGGACTTCTTCGCCGGCGCGGGCTCGCTCAACTACGGCCACAACAACCCGGTGCTCAAGCGCGCGCTGATCGACTACATCGAACGCGACGGCATCACGCACGGCCTCGACATGGCGACCACCGCCAAACGGGCCTTCCTGGACACCTTCCAGAACGTCGTGCTGCGCCCCCGCGACCTTCCGTACAAGGTGATGTTCCCCGGCCCGACGGGCACCAACGCCGTCGAGGCGGCGCTGAAGCTGGCCCGTAAGGTCAAGGGGCGCGAGTCCGTCGTCTCGTTCACCAACGCCTTCCACGGCATGTCGCTCGGCTCGCTGGCCGTGACCGGCAACGCGTTCAAGCGGGCCGGTGCCGGCATCCCCCTGGTGCACGGCACGCCGATGCCGTTCGACAACTACTTCGACGGTCAGGTCCCCGACTTCCTCTGGTTCGAGCGGCTGCTGGAGGACCAGGGCTCCGGGCTCAACCACCCGGCCGCCGTGATCGTGGAGACCGTCCAGGGCGAGGGCGGCATCAACGTGGCCCGCGCCGAGTGGCTGCGCGCGCTCCAGGAGCTGTGCCACCGCCAGGACATGCTGCTGATCGTCGACGACATCCAGATGGGCTGCGGCCGTACCGGCGGCTTCTTCTCCTTCGAGGAGGCCGGCATCACGCCGGACATCGTGACGCTGTCGAAGTCCATCAGCGGCTACGGACTGCCCATGTCGCTCTGCCTGTTCAAGCCGGAGCTGGACGTCTGGGAGCCGGGCGAGCACAACGGCACCTTCCGCGGCAACAACCCCGCGTTCGTCACCGCCGCCGCCGCGCTGGACGCCTACTGGGCCGACGGCCAGATGGAGAAGCAGACGCTCGCCCGCGGCGAGCAGGTCGAGCAGACGATGCTGGCCATCTGCGGCGAGCACGAGAGCGCCCGGTTCCGGGGCCGCGGCCTGGTCTGGGGCCTGGAGTTCGAGGACCCGGCGCGCGCCTCCGCGGTCTGCGCCCGTGCCTTCCGGCTGGGGCTGCTGCTGGAGACCTCCGGCCCGCAGAGCGAGGTCGTGAAGCTGCTGCCGCCGCTCACCATCACGCCCGAGGTGCTGGACGAAGGGCTGCGCACGCTGGCCCGTGCCGTCCGCGAGACCGCCTGACGGTCCGGACCGCACACCTCACCTTCGTAGAGAGAAAGGCATCGAACCACCGTGATCGTCCGATCGTTCGCCGACGTCGAGAACACCGACCGGCACATCAAGGCCGCCTCCGGCACCTGGGAGAGCAAGCGCATCGTGCTCGCCGAGGAGAAGGTCGGCTTCTCGCTCCACGAAACCATCATGTACGCGGATACCGAGACGTCGATGTGGTACGCCAACCACATCGAGGCGGTCCTGTGCGTCGAGGGCGAGGCCGAGCTGACCAACGACGAGACCGGTGAGAAGCACTGGATCACGCCGGGGACCATGTATCTGCTCGACGGCCACGAGCGCCACACGATGCGGCCCAAGTCCGACTTCCGCTGCGTCTGCGTCTTCAACCCGCCGGTCACCGGACGGGAGGAGCACGACGAGAACGGTGTCTACCCACTGCTGACCGAGGAGGGCTGAACCATGACCACCGACGTACGCACCGACCTGTACCCCTCGCGCGGCGCCGCCGAGATGACCACTCCCCGCCAGGACCCGGTCATCTGGTCCGCGCCGGGCGCACCGGGTCCGATCAGCGCCAAGGAACTCCAGGGCTACGAGCACGACGGCTTCCTGACCGTCGAGCAGCTGATCACCCCGGACGAGGTGGCCGGCTACCACGCCGAACTGGAACGGCTGATCACCGACCCGGCCGTCCGCGCCGACGAGCGCTCCATCATCGAACCCACGTCGCAGTCCGTTCGGTCGGTCTTCGAGGTACACCGGATCAGCGAGGTCTTCGCCCGGCTGGTCGCCGACGAGCGGGTGGTGGGCCGGGCCCGCCAGATCCTCGGTTCGGACGTCTACGTCCACCAGTCGCGGATCAACGTCAAGCCCGGGTTCGGGGCTTCGGGGTTCTACTGGCACTCGGACTTCGAGACCTGGCACGCGGAGGACGGCCTGCCGAACATGCGGACGGTGTCCGTGTCGATCGCGCTGACCGAGAACCACGACACCAACGGCGGGCTGATGATCATGCCCGGCTCGCACAAGTCGTTCCTCGGCTGTGCGGGTGAGACGCCGAAGGACAACTACAAGAAGTCGCTCCAGATGCAGGACGCGGGCACCCCGTCCGACGAGGCGCTGACGAAGATGGCCGACCGGCACGGCATCCGGCTCTTCACGGGCAAGCCCGGTTCGGCGACCTGGTTCGACTGCAACGCGATGCACGGCTCGGGCGACAACATCACGCCGTACCCGCGCAGCAACGTGTTCATCGTGTTCAACAGCGTGGAGAACACCGCGCAGGAGCCGTTCGCGGCGCCGGTCCGCCGCCCGGAGTTCATCGGGGCGCGCGACTTCACCCCGGTGAAGTAGGGCCTTCGGAGGGGGCGGTACGGATTCACGTGCCGCCCCCTCCGGCATATCCCGGTGGACCGGGGAGGGGACGACGGGAACAGTGGGCGCATGACATCCCACGTACAGCACATCACCATCGACTGCGCCGACGCCTACACCCTGGGCACCTTCTGGGCGGCCGTGCTCGGCGCCCCGCTCTCCGACGAGGACCACCCCGGCGACCCCGAGGCCCTCGTCGAAGCGCCCGGCGCCGCCCTCCTGTTCGTCACCGTGCCGGACCGGAAGCAGACCAAGAACCGCGTCCATCTGGACATCCGGCCCGAGGACCGCACCCGGGACGAGGAGGTCGAACGGCTGCTGGCCCTCGGCGCCACCCTGGTCGCCGACCACCGCAAGCCGAACGGACGCGGCTGGGCGACCCTGGCCGACCCCGAGGGCAACGAGTTCTGCGTGGAGTGCGGCGCGGCCGAGCGGGCCGCGCTCACCGGGACGCGGCTGCCGGTCACCGCGGACGACGTGACGCGGGCGGTACGGCTGGCGGTCGACGCCCTCGCCGGCGCGGCGGAGGCCGACTGGCGCGTCCCGGCCGGAACGCTGACCTGGGACTGCTGGGAGACCGCGGAGCACCTGAGCGACGACCTCTTCGCTTACGCCGTCCAGCTGGGCCCGCGTACGCCGTCGGTGGAGACCGACGTGCCGTACCACTGGGGCCCCCGGCGCGAGGGCGGCCCGTGGAACGCGGTCTTCGCGGACCCGGAGGCGGATGTGGCGGGGCTGCTCCAGACCCTGGAGGCGAGCGGCGCGCTGCTGGCCGCGATGGTCCGCACGGCCTCGCCGGCCACCCGCTCCTTCCACAGCTACGGGGTCTCCGACCCCGAGGGCTTCGCGGCGATGGGCGTCGTGGAGACCCTGGTGCACGCCCATGACGTCACCTCGGCCCTGGGCCTCTCCTGGGAGCCGCCCGCCGAACTGTGCGACCGGGCGCTGGCCCGGCTCTTCCCCGGGGCTCCGGACGACAAGGACCGGTGGGCCGTGCTGCTCTGGTCCACCGGTCGCGCCGCGCTGCCCGGCCGCGAGCGCGTGACGTCCTGGAAGTGGCACAGCGCCCCGCTGGAGACGCGGGGCTAGGAAGCGAGCACGTCGAGCGCGCGGTCCACGTCCTCCTCGGTGTTGTAAAGGTGGAAGGAAGCGCGCAGATTGCCGGCCCGGCCGGCGACCAGCACCCCGGCCCGCTGGAGCTCCGGTGCCCGGTCGCCGAGCCCGGGCACGGCGACGACGACGGTGTCCGCGTCCACCGGGGTGTGCCCGAGGGCCGTCACCCCGGAACGGAAGCGGTCCGCGAGCTTCAGGGCGTGGTCGTGCAGGGCGTCGACGCCGATCTCGTGGAGCAGGGCGAGGGAGTGCTCGGCGCCGTGGTACGCGAGGTAGACGGGCGGCTCGTCGTAGCGGCGGGCGTCGGAGGCCAGCTTGGTGACCGGTCCGTACACGCTGCCCCACGGGTCCTCGGACGCGGCCATCCCCACATCGACCGGCTTCAGGCCCTCCTGCGCGTCCTCGGTGACGGTGAGGAACGAGGTGCCGCGCGGGCAGAGCAGGTACTTGAAGCCGCCGGTGACCGTGTAGTCGTAGGACCCCGCGTCCAGCGGCAGCCAGCCCGCGGACTGAGTGGCGTCCAGCAGGGTGCGGGCGCCGTGGGCGGCCGCGGCGGCCCGGACCGCGTCCAGGTCGGCGCGCCGGCCGTCCGCCGACTGCACCGAGGAGAAGGCGACAAGTGCGGTGGAGGGGCGCACGGCCCCGGCCAGCCCGGCGAGCGGCACGTACCGCACGTCGAGGTCGCCGCGGACCGCGAAGGGGCTGACGACCGAGCTGAACTCACCCTCGGGGACGAGCACTTCGGCCCCGGGCGGGAGGGAGGCGGCGATCAGCCCGACGTGGGCGACGACCGAGCTGCCGACGGCCACCCGGCCGGGCGCGAGGCCGACGAGCCGCGCGAAGCCCTCGCGGGCCCGGTCCACCGCCTCGACATCGCCCGAACCGGCGCGACGGCCGGTCGCGCTCTCCTCGGCGAGGGTCTTCACCGCGTCGACGGTGCGGCGGGGCAGCAGCCCGCAGGTGGAGGTGTTGAGGTAGGTGGTCTCGGGGGCGAACTCGGCGGCTACGGCACGGCTGAGCGGAGAGATCGTCATGCGTTCAGCGTGGACCTTCGCCGACCTGGGGTCAATTGACAAAAATTCACGGTCGGCCCCAAGCGATGCTTATGTGTCCGGAACCGGGGGTGCGGGCCGCCGGGGACGGCCCGCGCGGCGGGGTCAGGCGTTCCGGGCGGCCGCTCCGGGGACCTCGCAGGCCCCGTCGGCGTCGCAGGCCGCCGCGTCGGCGGCGGCGGCCACCGGGCGGTCCTTCCACGCCTGTTCCAGCGCCTGGGCGAAGACCTCGGCGGGCTGGCCGCCGGAGATGCCGTAGCGCCGGTCGAACACGAAGAAGGGCACCGCGTTGGCGCCCAGCTCGGCCGCCTCCTGCTCGTCGGCGCGCACCTCGTCGGCGTACGCCTGCGGGTCGGCGAGCACCGCGCGCGCCTCGTCGGCGTCGAGTCCCGCCTCGACGGCCAGGTCCAGCAGGACGGCGTCGTCGAAGACGGACCGCTCCTCGGCGAAGTTGGCCCGGTAGGCGAGGGCGAGCAGCGCGTCCTGGCGGCCGCGGGCCTTGGCCAGGTGGAGCAGGCGGTGGATGTCGAAGGTGCTGCCGTGGTCGCGTCCCTCGGTGAGGTAGCCGAGCCCTTCGGCCTGCGCGTTGGCCGCGACGTTGGCCTCCATCGAGCGGACCTCGTCGGGGGTGCGCCCGTACTTCCGGGCCAGCATGTCGGTGACCAGCTCGGTGTCGCCCTTGGCGCGGCCGGGGTCGAGCTCGAAGGAGCGGTGCACCACCTCGACGTCGTCGCGGTGGGCGAAGCCCGCGAGACCCTTCTCGAAACGGGCCTTTCCGACATAACACCAGGGGCAGGCGATGTCGCTCCAGATCTCGACGCGCATGACTCTTCTTCTCTCCGGACTCATCGACGGCTGCGGCAGGGCGCGGAGGCCACCCTCCGCTCCCGGCCCCAACGCATGACGGGCCCGTGCCATTCCCGGGCCGGACCCCGTGTGCTCAGCCTCTCCCGGGCGCTTCCGGCACCGCTTCCGGCACCGCGAGGCGCAGCACCAGGTGGTCGCCGTGCCGGGGCGTTTCCGGGTCGGGGACCCAGCCGCACGCGGAGTAGAACGCCTGGGCGCGCCTGTTGGGCCCGAAGACCTCCAGGCGGGCCCGCGTCACACCGCGCCGCCGCCAGTCGGCGACGCACGCGAGGTGCAGGGCGCTGCCGACCCCCTCGCGCCAGTGGGCCGGGGACACGTGGAGCTGGGTGAGGTACGTCCACCCGTCGCGCACGGAGTGGGCGGCGACGCCGACGAGGGCGCCGTCCTCCTCCGCGACGAGCACGGTGGCGTCCTCCCGGTCCACCGCGCGGGCCCAGCCGTCCCGGCTCCGGCCCACCTCGGCCGGACCCGCGTACTCCTCCTCGGCGAGATGGCCGCTGTAGTAGGTGGCCCTGGCCTCGGTGTGCAGGGTGACTATCGCGTCGAGGTCGTCCCGCTTCGCTGTACGGATCATGGTGGGGAGGACGTACGGTCCGGGGCGCCGGTTCCGCCGCCCCGGACGCGCCCTAGCTGCCGTCGCGGAGGTCGGTCAGGCCCTCCGGCCGGAAGGCGATCCGGTCGAAGGCCACCTCGCAGCCCTCGCCCGTGGGCGACTGGGCGAGGAAGCCGACGGAGACGGTGGCCGCCTGTTCCGGGGCGCCGAGGGTGAAGACGCGGACGAAGGTCCACTTCTCGCCGTCGGCCGAGGCGTGGAACGCAAAGGCACGGCCCGTACGGCTCAGGCGCAGCCAGTGGGTGTCGCCGTCCACGACGGAGGAGTTGACGTCGTCCGAGTGGCCCCGGGTGACCACCGTGCAGATGGTCGGGCGCTCCGGGGAGAGCTCCAGGCAGAGCTTGGCCCATTCCCGGTCGCCGGCATGGAGGTAGAGCACGCCCGCGTCGAAGGCGGCGGCGAAGCCCACCTTCACCCGGGCGGTCAGCTGGAAGTCGCCCGCCGGGGCGGCGCCCAGCAGCCGGGGCGCGTCGCTCGCCGGTTCCAGGCTCTCGCCGCCCGGCGGGACGAAGCGGTCCTGTCGGGCACCGGCGCGGGCGGTGAGTACGCCGTTCTCGTACGCCCAGCCGCCGTCGGGGCCGTACGGCTGGAGCGCGAAGGGGAGTTCGGGGAGGTTCACGCGGGGGTTCCGTTCACGCGGCGGGGCAGGCCCAGCGGGTTGGTGTCGCGCAGTTCGGGTGGGAGGAGCGCGTCCGGGGTGGTCTGGTAGCTGACCGGGCGCAGCCAGCGTTCGATGGCGGTGGCGCCGACCGAGGTGGAGGTGGAGGTGGTGGCCGGGTAGGGGCCGCCGTGGTGCTGGGCGGGGGCGACGGCGACGCCGGTCGGCCAGCCGTTGACGAGGACGCGTCCGGCGAGCGGGATGAGGGCGGCGAGGAGGTCCGCCGCGCCGCCTCCGGCCTCCTCGGTGGCGATGTGGAGGGTGGCGGTGAGGTTGCCGGGGAGGCGGGTCAGGACGGCGGTGATCTCGTCCTCGGAGGCGTACCGGGCGACGACGGTGACGGGGCCGAAGCACTCCTCCAGGAGCGCGTCGTGCGGGCCCTCGGCGGCGAGCGTGCGGGCCGGGACGGTCAGGAAGCCGGCCGCGACGGTGTGCTCGCCGCCCGCGCCGGGGGTGACGGGGGCTTCGACCCCGGGGAGCTCGGCCCGCTCGGTGACCCCGGCGAGGAAGGCGTCGCGCATGCGGTGGTCAAGCAGGACGCCGGCCTCGGTGTCGCTGACGGCCTCGGTGAGCGCCTTGAGGAGGCGGTCGCCGCCCTCGCCCTCGGGGACCAGGACGAATCCGGGCTTGGTGCAGAACTGGCCCGCGCCCATGGTCATCGAGCCGGCCAGGCCCGCGCCGATTTCCTCGCCGCGCTCGGCGGCCGCGTCCTCGGTGACGACGACGGGGTTGAGGGAGCCCAGCTCGCCGTGGAAGGGGATGGGGGCGGGGCGGGCGGCGGCCGCGTCGAACAGGGCGCGCCCGCCGCGCACCGAGCCGGTGAAGCCGGCGGCGGCGACGAGCGGGTGGCGGACGAGGGCGATGCCGGCCTCGAAGCCGTGGACGAGGGTGACGACGTCCTCGGGCAGACCGCTGCGCGCGGCGGCCCGGCGCAGGATCGATGCGCACAGCTCGGAGGTCGCCGGGTGGTCCGGGTGGGCCTTGACGACGACGGGGCAGCCGGCCGCGAGGGCGCTGGCGGTGTCGCCGCCGGGGACGGAGAAGGCGAGCGGGAAGTTGCTGGCGGCGTAGACGGCGACGACGCCGAGCGGGATCTTGTAGCGGCGCAGGTCGGGCCAGGGCGGGGTGCGGGTGGCGTCCGCGTGGTCGATGTGGATGTCGAGGTAGGCGCCCTCGTCGACGACCTCCGCGAAGGCCCGCAACTGGGCTGCGGTGCGCGCGAGTTCGCCGGTCAGCCGGGCCGGGCCGAGGGCCGTCTCGGCGTCGGCGGCCTCGATGACGTGCTCCCCGGCCTCGGTGAGCAGTTCGGCGGCCGTACGCAGGAACGCGGCGCGCGTGGTGCGGTCGGCGAGGGAGCCGCGTACCGCGTGAGCGGCTCGGACCGCGCGGTCCACCTCCTCCCCTGTGGCCTCCACCGCAACCTGCTCGCGCGGGTTCCCGGTGCGGGGGTCGACGCTCCAGACTGGTGTTGCTGCCACCGTGTTTCCTTCCGCTCCACTGCCGCACATCAGAAGTCGTCCGGTATAAGCTGTTCGGTATTCTGAACAGCGTTCCTGAACGTGAATGTGAAGCGACTCTATTTCCGGGCGTTCGGTGTTGGCAAGAAGTCGCAGGGTTTCGTCGGCGGGGTGAAAGGGGCACAGGGCGATGTCGGTTCCCGAATCGGGTGGGGCACAGGTCAAGTCCGCGGTACGGACGGTCGAGCTGCTGGAGTACTTCGCGGGGCGGCCCGGCATGCACTCGCTCGCCGCGGTCCAGGAGGCGGTCGGCTACCCGAAGTCGAGCCTCTACATGCTGCTGCGCACCCTGGTCGAGCTGGGCTGGGTGGAGACCGACGCGACGGGCACGCGCTACGGGATCGGCGTCCGGGCCCTGCTGGTCGGCACCTCGTACATCGACGGCGACGAGGTCGTCGCCGCGGCCCGCCCCACGCTCGACCGGCTCTCCGACGACACCACGGAGACCATCCACCTGGCCCGGCTCGACGGCACCAACGTGGTCTACCTCGCCACCCGCCAGTCCCAGCACTATCTGCGCCCCTTCACCCGCGTCGGCCGCCGGCTGCCCGCCCACTCCACCTCGCTCGGCAAGGCGCTCCTCGCCACCTACAGCGACGAGCAGGTCCGCAAGATGCTGCCCGAGACGCTGCCCGCGCTCACCGAGCACACCCTGACCGACCGCGAGAAGCTCATCGAGGAGCTGCACCAGATCCGCGAGCAGGGCTACGCGGTGGACCGCGAGGAGAACACGCTGGGGCTGCGCTGCTTCGGCGTCGCCGTCCCGTACCGCACCCCGGCCCGGGACGCCATCAGCTGCTCGGTGCCGGTCGCCCGGCTCACGCCCGCGCACGAACAGATGGTCAAGGACGCGCTGTTCGACGCACGCGACCGGCTGACGCTCGCCACCCGAAGGCTCTGACACGGCGGTCCGTCTCCCCCGCGCGGCGGAGGCGGATCGTCGCCGGGCAGGACGTGCGGGGGCGCGCCGCCCGGCAGCGTGGAGGCCATGACATCCGTCTCCGCGCGCACCGTGCTGCGCACCGTCGCCATCGTCTCCTGCCTGCCGTACATCACGCTCAAGATCGCGTGGCTGTCGGGCAGCCGCGTCGGGATTCCGGACGGCAGCGTGCTGCTGGACCACCGCGCCCCGATGGCCGTCGCCAACGGCGGCTCGGTGCTGATGGACGGCGCGGTGGTGGGCCTGGCCCTGCTGCTCACCCGGCCCTGGGGACTGCGGGTGCCCGCGTGGCTGCTCGCGCTGCCGGTGTGGGTGGCGACCGGGCTGCTGCTGCCGATCATGACCGGGTACCCGCTGCAACTGCTGGTCCAGGCCCTGGGCGGGGAATCCGTCAGCAAGGGCGAGGCGGGCCGGCCCTTCCTGCACGAGTGGGTCTTCGGCGTCGTCTACACGGGCTTCATCCTCCAGGGCCTGGCCCTGGGCACCCTCTTCGCGCTGTACGCCGGAGATCGCTGGGGCCACCTCTGGCGGGGCACACTGCGCGAGCTGCCCGGCAGCCCCACCGCTCCGGCGCTACGGGCCGGAGCGGTCGCCGCGTCGCTGCTCGCCGTGGTGCCCGGCGCCCTCCACCTGCTGTGGGCCTGCGGGGCGACGGCGGGCCTGAACGACGCCCGGAGTGGGGACCGCACCAGCGGCTACTACGTCCTGGAAGCGGTCGACGTCCTGTTCGTGGCAGCGGGCGCCGCCGGAATCCTTCTTCTCGCCTTCCGCCGCTCCACGCTGCCGCTGTGGGTGCCGCTCGCGGCGGCCTGGGGCGGTTCGGGGGTGATGGCCTGCTGGGGCGGCTGGCTGAGCATCGCCTCGCTGACCAACGTCGATGACGCCGCCCAACAGCCCACGGCCGCCATGGTGTTGATCTACGCTGTCCAGATGCTCGTCGGGACACTGATGGTGACCCTGGGCGCGTACTTCCTGACGGAGCGCGCGGCCGGGACGCGGGGCGCCCCCGCATGACCGCGGTCATGGTCCGGCTCGTGGGCCGGCGCGCCCGGCTGCGCTGGCTGCATCTGATCGTCGGCGGGGCGCTGCTGATGCCGTACCTCCTGGTCGGCACCGTCGTCGTCGGCCTGTACGCGCCCGGCACCAACGCCTTGACCTCGCTCTCCGCCCAACTCTCCGCCTACGCCTACGCCTTGCCGATGGCCGCGGTCACCGCGCTGCTGCCCACGGCCCGGCTCCTGTCGGTGGCCGCCGCCCGCGCCCTGTGCGGCCTGCCCGCCGGCCGGCCGCTCGCGGACGGGCCCGCGGGCTCCCGGCAGGCCCGGGTGCGCACGGCCGCCTGGTTCACGCTGCACGTGGGGCTCGGCGGGATCATCAGCGGGATGACGCTGGCGCTCGTCCCGTTCGCGGTCTGTGTGACGGCGCTGCCGTTCGTCCCGGCCCTGCGCGAATCCGCCGCCCCGAACGTCCGCCCGGCCCTGGACCACACCTGGGTCCTGGCCCTCGCGCCCCCGGCCGGGGCGGCCATGCTCGTCGCGCTGGCCGGCTGCGCGGCGGCGGCCGGGGCCCTCCTCGCGGACCGGGCCCCGGTGCTGCTCGGCCCGACCCCGGACGACCGGCTCGCCGCCGCCGAGCGCCGGGCGGCCGAGCTGGCCGTGCGCAACCGGCTCGCCCGCGAGCTGCACGACTCGGTCGGCCACGCGCTGAGCGCCGTCACCCTTCAGGCGGGGGCCGCCCGCCGGGTCCTGGACAGCGACCCCGAGTTCGCCCGGCAGGCGCTCACCGCGATCGAGGAGACCACGCGGCGCACGGTCGGCGAACTCGACGCGGTGCTCGGCCTGCTGCGGCAGGACGGCGACGGGTCCGGCGCGCTCGCGGGCCCCGGGCTCGACGCGCTCGGCGGGCTGCTCGCCCGGTGCGGGGTGCCCGTGCGCTACGAGGCCGACGGCGACCCGGGCACGGTCCCCGGACCCGTCTCGGCCGAGGCGTACCGGATCGTGCAGGAAGGCCTGAGCAACGCGCTGCGGCACGGCGTCCCCGGGTCACCGGTCCGGCTGCGGATCGGCGTCGGCCCCCGCGAGCTGACGCTCGTCCTGGACAGCGCGCTCCCGCCCCGGCCCCCGGTCGCCCGCCCCGGCGGCGGACGGGGCCTGGCCGGCGTCGCGGAACGCGCCCTGCTGCTCGGCGGCGCCACCGAGGCCGGCCCCCGCGACGACGGCGTGTGGCGGCTGGCCGCCCGCCTCCCCCTGCGCGCCCCCGCGAAGGAGCCACGATGAGCACACCGGTCCGGATCGTCCTCGCCGACGACGAACGCATGGTGCGCACCGCGCTGCGGGCCATCCTGGACGCCGAGGACGGCCTGGAGGTCGTCGGCGAGGCGGCCACCGGCGCCGAGGCGGTCTCCGTGGTGCGGGCGCTGCGGCCCGACGTGGTGCTCATGGATGTGCGGATGCCCGAGACGGACGGCATCCGCGCCACCGAGCGGATCCTCGCCGGCCTCGCCCCGGCCCCGCGCGTCGTGGTCGTCACCACCTTCGAGCACGACGCCTATGTGTACGAGGCGCTGCGCGCCGGGGCGGCGGGGTTCCTGCTGAAGCGGGCGGCGGCCGAGGAGCTGGTGCAGGCGGTCCGGCTGGTGGCGTGCGGCGACTCGCTGCTCTTCCCGTCCGCCGTGCGGCAGCTGGCCGCCCTGTACGGGACGCCCGCGCCGGCCCCCGCCCCGCCCTGGGCCGCGCGGCTCACCGAGCGGGAGGCGCAGGTGCTGCGGCTGATCGCGGCGGGGCTGACGAACGCGGAGATCGCGGACCGGCTCGCGGTGGGCGCGGCGACGGCCAAGACGCATGTGGCGGCGGTCCTCGCGAAGACCGGGGCCCGGGACCGTACCCAGGCGGTCATCACGGCGTACGAGTCGGGGTTCATCACCCCCGGCTGAGTCCCGTAGAGCGGTGAACGCCGTGGTCACCGTATGAGGAATCGGTGAGAAGCGGCACAACCGGGAACGACGCGCCGGGCCCCGCACGTCCCTCAAGCGGGATGAACAAGACGATCAGGCGCGCCTCGGTCTTCTGCCTGCTGCTGGTCCTCGCCCTCCTCGGGCGGGCGACCTGGGTGCAGGCGTACCAGGCCAAGGCGCTCGCAGACGACGACCACAACCGGCGGAAGATCATCGCGCAGTACGCGCAGCCGCTGGGCAACATCGTCGTGGCCGGTTCGCCGGTCACGGGCTCGAAGCGGACGGAGGGCAGCGATCTCGCGTACAAGCGCACCTACCGGCAGGGCGGCCTCTACTCGTCCGTGACCGGCTACAGCTCGCAGGCGTACGGCTCGACACAGCTCGAAGGGATCTACAGCCATGTGCTGGACGGCACCGACGACCGGCTGAAGAGTCCGCTGGGCGCGCTGGCCGGGAAGCGGTCCGCGCCCGGTGACGTGGTGACGACGATCGACCCGGACGTCCAGAAGGCGGCGAGCGACGCGCTCGGCGACGACAAGGGCGCGGCCGTGGCGATCGACCCGAGGAGCGGGCAGATCCTGGGCATGGTCTCCTCGCCGTCGTACGACCCGTCGGACATCAGCGGGACGAACGACGGCGACACCTGGAAGAAGCTGCTCACCGACCCGGACAAGCCGCTGGTCAACCGCGCCATGCGGCAGCCGCTCGCGCCCGGTTCGACGTTCAAGCTGGTCGTGGCGTCGGCGGCGCTGGAGAACGGGCTCTACGACTCCGTGGACGAGCCGACGAAGAGCCCCGTCCCGTACATCCTGCCGGGCACCAGCACCCCCCTGCCGAACGAGAGCGCGTCCGCGCCCTGCGAGAACGCCTCGCTGCGCGTGGCCCTGCAGTACTCGTGCAACAACGTCTTCGGCAAGGCCGCCGCCGACCTGGGCCAGGACAAGGTGCGGGCGATGGCGGAGAAGTTCGGCTTCAACGACGAGAAGCTGGACGTTCCGGTGCGGGCGTCCAAGAGCGTGTACCCGACGGACATGGACAAGCCGCAGACGGCGCTGACGGGCATCGGCCAGTTCGAGGTGACCGCGACCCCGCTCCAGATGGCGATGGTCTCCGCCGCGCTCGCCAACGGCGGTGAGCTGGCCGCCCCGCACATGGTGTCGAAGGTGACCGACGGGGACGGCGGCACGCTGGAGGACTTCGCGGACGGCGACACCGTGCGGATCGTCTCCGAGGACACCGCGAAGCAGCTGCGCAGCGCCATGGTGACCGTGGTCGAGAAGGGCACCGGCACCAACGCCCGGATCGCCGGGGCCGAGGTCGGCGGCAAGACGGGCACCGCCGAGAACGGCGTGGGCAACAGCAACACCCCGTACGCCTGGTTCACCTCGTACGCGAAGTCCGGCGGCCAGGAGGTCGCGGTCGCCGTGATCGTGGAGGACTCCGGTTCGACCGCGTCGGAGGTCAGCGGCAACGGGCTCGCGGCGCCGGTCGCCAGGAAGATGATGGAGGCGGCGCTGCGGCGGTAGGGCCTGTCCCGTCGAAGCGCTTGCGATACGCTCTCGCCCCGGCGGGGGCGTATCCGGACGGGCCGGGCGTGCGAGCGCAGGGGACGAGGTAGCCGTGGGCACAGCAGTCGACGATGCCGCCGACGAGTTCCATGAGTTCTTCGAGGCGCATTACGCGGAACTGGCCCGCCTCGCCCATCTGCTGACCGGTGAGGCCGATGCCGCCGACGATCTCGCGGCCGACGCCCTGCTCGCGCTCTGGCACCGCTGGGACCGGGTCCGCGAAGCCGGGCACCCCGTGGCGTACGCGCGGGGCGTGGTCGCCAATCTGGCCAGGACGCGCATCCGCAGCGCCGTGCGCGAGCGCCGCCGGATCGCCCTGTTCTGGGCGCCGCGCGGCGGCGGGGACGAGGGGGCGGCCGAGGTGCCCGATGTGCCTGCGGTGGTGGACGTGCAGGAGGCGCTGCGGCGGCTGCCGTTCCGCAAGCGGGCCTGTGTGGTGCTGCGGCACGCCTTCGACCTCTCGGAGCGCGACACCTCGCTGGTGCTGGGGATCTCGGTGGGTACGGTGAAGAGCCAGACCTCGCGCGCCGTCGCGGAACTGCAGCGGCTGCTGGGGCCCGAGACGCCCGCCGCTCGGGTCCGGGTGGCCGTCGCGGCGCAGGGCGGCGGAGGAGACCGGTGAAGGACGAGGAACTGTCCGGGCTGCTGCGGGAGGCCGCCGAGGCCCACCGCCCCGACCGGGCCCGGATGCTGGCCCGGATCGAGCGCGGGATGGCGAGCGGCCGGCCGGCGCCCCGGTCCGTGCGCCCGCCGCGCGCGGTGCGCCCGTGGCTGCGGGTCGCCGGGGCGACGGCGGCGGTCTGCGGGGTGCTGGCGGCCGGCGCGTTCTCGGTCACCTGGGCGGGCGACGACGACCGGGCGCACGGCGGGCAGGTGGCCTCGGCGCCCTCCCCCGCCGCGAGCACCCCGGCCGTCCGGGGCGGGCTGCGGCCCGAGGACGGTCCGCTGTGGACCGGCGGTGTGGTCGACCCGCACAGCAACGCGTACTGGGCGCAGAGCAACGTCACGCTGCGGACCACCGAGCCGCTGTCCGCGCTCACCGTGGAACTCCGGGTCGCGCGAACGGGCGGGGTGAACAGCACCGGTTCCTGGCGCTCCCTGCCCGAGCGGGACTTCACCGTGTCGGTGAACGAGAGCGGCGGCTATCTGGTCTACCGGTGGACGCTGCGCGCCGGGCGGACCGTCCCGGCCGGCACGCACACGTTCGCCGGGCAGTACAACCACGCGGAGGGCGACCGGGACGCCACCGGCGACTACGTGACCGCGCACGCGGTCCGCGCCTCGGGCGGAAAGGCGTCGGTGGGCGACCACTTCGGGCGGTCGCGTTAGGGCTTCCAGTCGCCCAACCACGCGGCGGGGGTGTGCTCCCGCGCCTCCGACGCGGTGAGCTGCGGCCGGTTGGCCGGGACGGTGACGCGCGCACCCGGGCCCGTGTTGCGGTACTCCGCGAACCGCTGGTCCTGCCACGGGAAGCCGGCCGACATGGTGCCGTACGGCTCGTCCGTGTCGATGCCCGCGCCGAGGTGGCTGTCGCGCACGGTCAGCATCGGGTGCGCGGTCAGGTCGGAGGACGGAACCCAGGGGCGGGCCAGCTTGAAGTACCCGTCGGGGGCCGTGCTGGTGACCCGGGAGCGCAGGACCAGGAAGCCGTGCGGGTCGGCCCCGGCGGTGCTGGGCGCGAAGACGAAGCCGTGGGGCGGCCCGGCCAGGTCGGTGCGGGCCAGGGTGCGGAAGTGGCAGCGGTCCAGGACCGCCGACGCGCGGCCGAAGACGAAGTCGACGTCCCCTTCCACGTAGCAGTCGCGGTAGTACTGCCGGGCGAAGTCGGTGAGCGACGCGGAGTCCGCGTACAGCGTGTCCTGGTGGCCCAGGAAGCGGCAGTCGTGGAACGCCGAGCGGTCGCCGGTCACCTTGATGGCGACGGCCTGGGTGCCGGTGTAGTCGGGGTGGTCGGCGCGCAGCCAGTCGTTGGCGAAGGTGAGAGCGCGGGCGGTGAGCCCGGCGGGCCGGGCGGTGACGGTGGCGGACCCGCTGGTGCCGTAGGTCCCCGAGCCGTCGGGGCGCGGGGTGCCGTTGGCGTGGTCGTACACGATCACCGTGTCGCGCGGGTCGCCGCTCGCGCCGACGAGGGTGAGGCCGGTCCGGTCGGCCGGGATGTCGACGGTCTCCCGGTAGGTGCCGGGGGCGATGACCAGGGTGCGTCCGGTGCCGGTGGCCGCGTCCACGGCGGCCTGCACGGTGGTGTGGTCGCCCCTGCCGCGCGCGTCGACGTAGAGGGTCGCGCGGTCGAGGCGGCGGGCGGGCGAGCCGTAGCGGCCGAAGGGGCGGGCGTGGGCCCGGGCGGGGGCGGTGCCGAGGGCGAGGGCGGTGGCGGAGCCGGCGAGGAGGGCCAGGGCGGTGCGGCGGGTGGGCATGGGTACTCCTTTGCGGGGGCGGCCTCCGCCGGCGCCGCGCGGGCGCCGGCGGAGAAGGGGCGGCTGTCAGGCGCCGGGCAGCCGGCCGGAGCCCGCGCCGAGGCCCACGACGAGCGGCACCAGCAGCGGGTGGTCGATCCGGTTGCGCAGGACCGGGGTCCAGCCGGCACCCGTGGTCAGCTGCTCCTCGGGGACGCCCGCGTTGTGGACGGCGATCAGGTCGGTCCGGCGGCCGTTGACCCAGTTGTCGGCGGCCGTGAGCGAGGACTCGGACCACTTCTTGAGGATCTTCGCCTTGTCGAACTCGCCGCTCAGCGTGAACGCGTTGTGCTCGGCGACCAGGTGGGACTCGGCGCCGATCCCGTACGAGTAGCCGTAGACGCTGCCCTTCGTGGCGACGAAGTGGTTGTTGTACGAGTCGACCTGGCCGAAGCGGACGCGGGGCGCGCGCTCGTTGACGTCCTTGAACAGGTTGTGGTGCAGGGTGACGCGGAGCTTGCCCCGGTCGGTGTCCCCGGCCTTGTCGCTGTTGCCGATGAGCATCGTCTTGTCGTGGTCCTTGAGGACGTTCCACGACGCGGTGACCAGGTCGGCCCCCTTGACGATGTCGAAGAGCCCGTCGTGCTGCTGGTACAGCTCGTCGAAGTAGCGGGGCTGGCCGGCGTCGGGGCGGTCCCCGTCGCCGAAGGTGTTGTGGTCGACCCAGACGTGGTCGGAGCCGTAGACGACGAGGTTGTCGTACTCGGAGTTCCAGTGGCCGGTGTCGCCGTCGGTCGGGTCCCACTGCGGGAAGCAGTCGTAGGTGTCCTCGAAGCTGATGTTGCGGACGATGACGTTGGAGACGTTCTGGATCTGGATCGAGGCGCCGATGACCGTGGCGTCCCTGCCGACGCCGATCAGCGTGGTGTTGGACGGCACGTAGACGTTGACGGCGGCCTTCTGGAGCTTGGCGGAGGCGAGCCGGGCGTCCTCCATCGGCCCGGAGGGGACCTCCTCGCGGCCCCAGGTCCCGGGGTCGTAGGCAGCGAGGTACTTGTCCAGGGTGTAGCCGTCCGTCTGGTACGCCTCGCAGTCGATCGGGTTGCCCTGGGCGTCGGCGTTGCCGTGGACGGTCCCGGCGATCCGGACGATCTTCGGCGCGTCGCCCGCGTCCTCGAAGGCGGCGATGAGTTCGGCGCGGTTGTGCACGGTGTAGACGTGGTCGGGCGTCGCGGCGGCACCGCCGGTGGTGGACCCCTCGGCGGAGGCCCAGCCGTCGCCCTCGGCGAGGACGGCGCGCTCGACGCCCTTCTTGCCGTGGGGGTGCGGGGCCGCCTGCGCGGGGACGCTCAGGGCGAGGGCCAGCGAGGCGCAGCCCATCGCGACGGCGATGGCGCGGGCGTGGCTTCTGCGAGCAGAAATGCGTGTGGGCATGACAAATCCTCGGTTCTGGTACGGGACCTGTGGAAGGAGAAGGAGGGGGTGGCGCGGTCGTCAGACGGCCGGCGGCCAGCTGATCCACGTCTCGGGTACGTGTGCGCCGAGCCGGCGCAGTTCGCGCGGGGCGAGCACGCGCGCGTCGAGCAGGGCGTGGGCCGTCATCCGGGCGACCTCGACGGCACCGGCGGGCCGGAAGTGGGTGTTGTCCTGCCGCCCGTCCGGGTAGTTGGGCGACTCGCCGGGCTCCAGCCAGTTGAAGTACGCCTCGGTGCCGTCGGGGCCGAGTTCCTGCCAGCGGGCGAGCGTGCGGGCCTGCAGGTCGAGCAGGGGGACCCGCTCCTCGGCGGCCAGGGCGCGCATGGCGGCCGGGTAGTCGCCGTGGGTGGGTTTGGCGGTGCCGTCCTCGGCGAACCTGCGACGCTCGACCGGGGTGATCAGCACGGGCCGGGCGCGCCGGGCGCGGGCCTCGGCGATGTAGACGCGCAGGCAGTCCTGGTAGGTGGTGTACGGGTCGGTGCCGCGCGCCGGGTCCCCGGTCTTCTCGTCGTTGTGCCCGAACTGGATCAGCAGGAGGTCGTCCGGGCGGACCTGCGGCAGCAGGGCGGCGAGCAGTCCCTCGTCGAGGAAGCTCTTGGAACTGCGGCCGTTCATGGCGTGGTTGGCCACGGCGAGCCCGTGCCCGAGGAAGAACGGCAGGGCCATGCCCCAGCCGGTCTCGGGGGCGGCGTCGGCGTACTTCTGCGCGGCCGTGGAGTCACCCGCGATGTGCACGGTGCGGGTGCGGCGGGCGGCGCCGTGTGCCGTCGCCGGGGTGGCGGCGAGCGCCAGGGGCAGCGCGGCGAGGGCGGCCGCGGTCTGCCTGCGGGTGAGTGACACGGTGGAACTGCCTCTCTCGTGGGTGGGTACGCAGAAGGGCAGGGCAGGGCTGCGGGGCGGGGCGGGGCGGGCCGTCCTGCGACGGTCCCGCCACCGGCCCCGCGCCGGCGGGAGCGGGTCAGCCGTCGCTCCGCTCCTTCCACTCCTTCTGGGCCGCGTTCAGCTCGTCGGCCATCTTGTCCAGGAACGCCTTGGCCGTGACCTTGCCGAGCAGCAGCTTCTGGAACTCCGGCTCGTTGTCGGCCTTGCTGATGTTGTTCCAGTCGGGCAGGTAGTACGGCAGCTGCACGATCTTGGTGGAGCCGTCGGTGAGGGCCTTAGCGGCCAGTTCGGTCGGCGCGGCCTCGCTGATCCACGGGTCCTTGGCGGCCTCGGTGTTGGCCGGGATGGCGCCCGCGGACTCGTTCCACTTGCTGTTCGACTCGTGCGAGGCCGCGAACTCGATGAACTTCCAGGCGGCCGTCTTGTTCTTGCTCGCCTTGAACAGGCCGAGGCCGTCGACCGGGTTGGAGACCTGGACGCGGGTGCCGCCGTCGCCGACCGGGTTGGGTATGCCGGCGAACTTGTCCTTGCCCAGGGCCTTCAGGTGGTCCTGGTAGGAGCCGAGGTTGTGGCTCAGCATGCCGATGGTGCCGGTGTCGAACTGGGCGACCATCTTGGTGAAGTCGTTGTTGACGTCGGCGGACGGCGTCGTCTTCTTGTAGAGGGCGGCGTACTTCTCCAGCGCCGCCACGTTCTTGGGGTCGTTGAGGGTGGTCTTGTCGCCGTTCCAGAACTCCGAGATGCCGGACTGCCCGTACGCCGCGTCGACGGCCTGGGCGATCGAGCCGGCGCCGCCGCGGATGGTGTAGCCGAACTTGTTGTGCTTGGCGTCGGTCAGCTTCTCGGCCGCCTTGTAGAACTTGGCCCAGGTGGTGGGCGCGTCGAGCCCCGCCGCCTTGAAGAGGTCGGTGCGGTACCACAGCGCGCCGTTGTTCGCGGAGGTCGGCACGGTGTACATCTCGTCGCCCCGGCCGGCCGCGTCCTTGACGCTCTCGACCATGCCCTCGACGAGCTTGCCGTTGAGCGAGGAGTCCTTGATCCGGTCGCCCAGCGGCTCCAGGGCGTCCTGCGAGACCATGTTGGCCAGGTAGGCGGTGCCGACGCCGCCGACGTCCGGCACTCCGCCGCCCGCGATGGCCGTGTCGTACTTGGACTGCACGTCGGCGATCGGGATCGGCACGTACTTGACCTTGATGTCCGGGTACTTCTTCTCGAAGTCCTGGATGATCTCCTTCCAGACGGCGGTGCGCGGACCGCCGTTGTTGTCCCAGAAGGTGATCTCGCCCTTGCCGCTGCCCTCGTTGCCGCTGTCGCTGCCGTCGTCGCCGCACGCGGTCGCGGTCAGGGCGAGCACCGCCGCGAGGGAGACGGCGGCCGCGGCGCGCCCCCGCTGCGTCTTCGAGATGTTCATGATCGGCTCTTCTCTCTCGGTTCTCTCGGGTCTCTCGGGTCGTACGCGTGCATGGGGGGTTGCGCGCCGGACGGTGGTCCGGTTACGCGGTGACGTGGAAGCCGGTGAAGCGGGCGGTCCCGGTCGGGCCCGTCCCGGGCGGCGCGGTGGCGAACAGCCCGAGCAGCGCGCCGACCCAGCGCCACGGGGTGGCGGCGAAGACCTGCCCGGAGGGCCGGAACCCGGCCCCGTCCCCGGTGTCGGCGAGGAAGCGGCACCGGGCGCCGGGCGCCACCTCGATCCGCAGCCGCGCCGTGCCCGGGGGCGCCGGCCTGGCGTACCCCGCGTCGCGCTCGGCGGAGGCGGTCGTTTCGGCGAACCGGTGCACCAGCCGCACCCCGCCCTCCGCCTGCCGTTCGAGGCCGATCCAGGAGTAGGCGTCCCCGAGGACGGCGAACCCCGCCCTCGCCCCGGGCGCCTCGCTGTCCAGGGCGAGCCCGACCTCGGCGGTGAACGTCCCGGCGGGCAGCCGCTGGACCAGCACGTGGGGCAGGAGCCGCAGGTCGTGCGCGTCCTGGGCCGGGACGCAGCTCAGCCGCAGCCCGTCCCCGGCGTGCTCGACGGTCCAGCCGGGGCGCGGGTTCGCCGTCCACTGCCACTGCCTGCCGTAGCGGCCGCCCGGGAAGCTGTCGTCGCAGGCCGGGGCCTCGACGGGCTGGGCGGGCAGGGCGGGTTTGCGGTGCGTGGCGACGGGCTCGCCGGCGTCCCCGATGACCGGCCAGCCGTCACCGTCCCAGCGCATCGGCTGGAGGTGCACCACCCTCCCGTACGCCCCGCGCTCCTGGAAGTGCAGGAACCAGTCCTCACCGGACGGGGTGGTCACCCAGCCGCCCTGGTGGGGGCCGTTGACATCGGTGCGGCCCTGGGCGAGGACGACGCGCTCCGCGTAGGGACCGAAGAAGTCCCGGGAGCGGAAGGCGCCCTGCCAGCCCGTCGCGACCCCGCCCGCCGGGGCCAGGATCCAGAACTCGCCGCCGCGCCGGTAGAGCTTGGGGCCCTCCAGGGTGAACCAGCCGGGCAGCGTGTCGGCGTCGATCAGGGTCTTGCCGCCGTCCAGCAGTTCCCGCCCGTCGGGGCTCATCCGGTGTCCGGTGAGCCGGTTCTTGATCCCGGAGCGGGACTTGGCCCAGGCGTGCACGAGGTACGCCTCGCCGGTCTCCTCGTCCCACAGCGGGCACGGGTCGATCAGTCCCCGCCCGGCCTTCACCAGGTGCGGCGCGGTCCACGGGCCCCGGATGTCCTCGGCACTGATCTGCTGGATGCCGTGGTCGGGGTCGCCCCAGAAGATCCAGAACCGTCCGGCGTGGTGCCTGAGCGACGGCGCCCACACCCCGCAGTCGTGACGGGGCACCGCGAACTCGGCGGCGGGCTCCAGGCGGTCCAGGGCGTGCCCGGTCAGCGTCCAGTTGACGAGGTCGCGCGAGTGGAGCAGCGGCAGCCCGGGGGCGCGGCCGAAGCTGGAGGCGGTGAGGTAGAAGTCGTCGCCGACGCGGATCACGTCGGGGTCGGACCAGTCGGCGTTGAGGACCGGGTTGCGGTAGGTGCCGCCGAGGTCGGCGGTCCAGGGGCGGGCGGCGGTCACGCGGTCACCGCCCGGCGGACGAGGGCGGCGGCGGCGGCCCGGTCGAGCCGGCCGTCCGCGACGACGGTGACGACGCGGCGTACGACGGTGGCGCCGGCGGGGACGGGCAGCCGTTCGGCGGAGGCGAGGGAGGAGCCGACGCCCGGGTACTCGGCGGTGCGGACGAACCACGGGTCGCGGCGGGTCTCCTCGGTGGCCCCGGCGAAGACCAGGGACCAGCCGTCGCCGCAGAGCGCGACCCAGTCGGCGGCCCGCCCGTGCACCGCCTCCTCGCCGTCCGCCGCCGGGCCGAACACGGCCGGCGGGGACGCCTCCTTGGGGGCGCGCCAGAAGAAGCCGCCGTATCCGGCGCCGGGGCGGCCGTTGGTGGCGGGGCTGCCGATCGACAGGTCGCCGGGGCCGGGGTTGGTGAGCGAGAAGGAGAAGTCCAGCGCCCAGGCGGTGTCCGAGAGGGCGGTGGCGGCCACCGTGCGGTGCTCGCGCAGCAGTTCGCCGCCCTCGGCCTCCCAGCCGAGCTCCTCCACGAAGCCGTCCGGGTCGCACAGCTTCCAGCCGAGGTGGCGCTGCGTCCCGTGGTTGTCGAGCACGGTGGGCCCCTGGCCCCGGACGAAGGTGCGCCCACCCCAGAAGTTGTGCCCGGAGACGTCCGGGACGGCGACGGAGGCGCCGAGGTGGTGGACGTGGTCGGCCGGGCGCTCCTCGGTGACCGGGGTGCCGGCGAGGGTGGTGACCGGGTGGAAATAGGGGCGTCCCGCGTCGGCGGGGAGGTAGGTGTAGCGGCCGACGGGGCGGCCGGCGCAGCTGAGCAGGGCGGTGGTCGTCATGAGGAGGTCACCTCGCTGAGCGCCCAGGGGGCGCCGAGTTCGGAGAAGAGTGCGAGGGTTTCGGCGCCGGACGCGACCAGGGCGTCGATGCCGCGTACCACCCGGCGGGTGGCGCCGGTGCCGGGCACGGGGGCGGTGTGCCAGGCGTCGGACGGCAGGGGGCGCGGTTCGGGCGCGGTGCGTACGGCCTCCACGACGTCCATGAAGGCGCCGGTGCGCTCCGGCGGTACGAGGAGGGGGGTGCCCTCCGCCAGGTGGGCGACCAGGTTCTCCAGGAGGTCGGTGCGCCCGTGCACGGTTTCCAGCGGGCCGTGTCCGGCGCGCTGGACGAGGACGCGGTCCTGCTTGTACCAGAAGGTGACGCGGCCGCGGTCGCCGTGGACGATGACGTACGGCTCCCCCGCCTGTTCCGCGCAGAGGGTGACGGCGGCGGTGACGGGCGGCCCGGACGCGGTGGTGACACGTACGCAGGAGGTGTCGTCGGCCTCGATGTCGTGGGCGCGGAAGAGTTCGGTGTCGATCGCGGTGATGTCCTCGGCGGTGGTGCCGGCGAGTTCGAGGGCGGTGGCGACGGCGTGGGCGAGCGGGTTGGTGAGGACGCCGTCGACCACGTCGGTGTCGCCGATGCGGCGCCGCCCGGCCCAGGGTGCCCGCCGGTAGTAGGCGTCGTCGCGGACCCAGGCGCCCGCCGCCGCGTACCCGCGGACGGTGCCGATGGCGCCGGTGGCGACGAGTTCCCGGATGGCGGGGACGGCGTGCGAGCCGAAGGACTGGAAGCCCACCTGGCAGGCGGTGCCCGCGTCCCGCACCCCGGCGAGGATGCGGTCGAAGTCGGCGCGGGTGGCGGCGGGCGGCTTCTCCAGGAGGAGGTGCACGCCGCGCCCCGCGGCGGTCAGGGCGAGGGCGGTGTGGGTCTGGATGGGGGTGCAGATGACGGCGGCGCGGGCCCCGGTGGAGTCCAGGAGGGCCCCGAAGTCGGCGGACTGCTCGGGGGGTTCGTCCGCGAAGGCGTCGAGCTCGGTGGCGTCGAGCGGGGTGAGCTCGCAGATGCCGGCGAGGCGGACGAGGCCCTGGTGCTGGAGGCGGCGGATGTTGGCGAGGTGCCAGCGGCCGTGGCCCCGGGCGCCCGCGAGGACGATCGGTAGCGGGGTGGTGGGGGGCAGCGAGGTCATGTCCGTCACCCCTTCACGGCGCCGGCGCTGAAGCCGGTGATCAGCCACTTCTGGATGAAGGCGAAGACGATCACCACGGGCACCGCGGCGATCACCCCGCCCGCGGCGAGTGCGCCCAGGTCGACGCTGTCCGCGCCGATGAGGGTGTTCAGGCCGACCGGGATCGTCTGCTTGTCCTGCTCGCTGAGGAACATCAGGGCGAACAGGAAGTGGTTCCAGCTGTGCACGAAGGCGAACGAGCCGACGGCGATGAGCCCGGGGCGCAGCAGCGGCAGCACGACCGCGCAGAAGGCCCGGAAGCGCGAGCAGCCGTCCACCCAGGCGGCCTCCTCCAGGGAGGGCGGCACGTTCTTGATGAATCCGCTGATCAGGATGATGGAGAGCGGCAGTTGGAAGACCGTCTCGGCGATGACCACGCTCCCCAGGGAGTTGATCATCTGAAGGTTCTTGAAGATCTCGAAGAGCGGGACGAGCATCAGCGCGCCGGGGATGAACTGCGAGCAGAGCAGCGCCAGCATGAAGCCGTTCTTGATCTTGAAGTCGAACCGCGCGAGGGCGTAGCCGCCGGCCAGGGCGACGAGGGTCGTGGCAACCAGGGTGCAGACGCCGACGATCATGCTGTTCTGGAAGAAGACGGCGAAGCTGCGCTCGTTCCAGACCTTGGAGAAGTGCTCGCCGGTCATCGGCCACGGCACCAGCGAGGTGGAGCCGGCGGGCCGTACGGCGAAGAGGAACATCCAGTAGAACGGGACGAGCGTGAAGACCAGGTAGATGCCCAGGGGCACGTAGATCTGCCAGCGCGGTACGTCGTCGAAGGCGCGTTCGCGGCCGGGCCTGCGGCGGGGCGTGGCGGGCGGCGGGCCTTCGGGGGTGGCCGGCCGTGCGGCGTGGGTGCCGTTCTTCTCGGCGAGGGCGGCAGTCACTTGTGGTCGCCTCCGAACTTGCTCAGGCGCAGATAGACGATCGAGCAGAAGAGGAGGATCACGAAGGCGACGGTGGTGAGCGCGGAGGCGTAGCCGAAGTCGTGGCCCTCGATGCCGGTGTTGGCGACGTAGAGCGGCAGGGTGGTGGTCTCGCCGGCCGGTCCGCCGCCGGTGAGCGTGTAGAGCAGGTCGACGTTGTTGAACTCCCAGACCCCGCGCAGCAGCGTGGACAGGATGATCGCGTCCCGCAGGTGGGGCAGGGTGATGTGGAAGAACTGGCGCATCCGTCCGGCGCCGTCCACGGCGGCCGCCTCGTACAGCTCCTTGGAGACGGACTGGAGGTCGGCGAGGATGAGGATGGCGAAGAAGGGGACGCCGCGCCAGAGTTCGGAGACGGTGGCGGCCCAGAAGACGGTGCCGGTGTCGGAGAGCACCGAGGTGCCGTACTCGCCGATCCCGGCGTCCGCGAGGTAGCGGCTGAAGCCGGTCGAGGAGTTGTAGAGCAGGATCCAGATGGTGCTGGTCAGCACCCCGGAGACGGCCCAGGGCGAGAAGACCATGGCGCGGGAGATGCCCCGGCCGATGAAGGACTGGTTGACGATCAGGGCCAGCGCGAGCCCCAGTGTGAGCTGGAGCGCGACCTGCACGAAGACCCACTGGGCGCTGAAGCCGAGCGTCGTCCAGAACTGGTCGTCCTCGGTGAAGATCCGGGTGAAGTTGTCGAAGCCGGCGAAGCCGTTCCGCCACGGTTTGGTGACGTTGTAGTTCTGCAGGCTGTAGTAGAAGACGCTGACCACCGGGTAGGCGATGAAGCCGAGCATCAGCAGCCCCGCGGGGGCGATCAGCAGATACGGCAGCCTGCGGGGGCTCGCGGAGCGGCGCCTGGGCACCTTGGGCGGTGTGGCCGCGGCGGAGGCTTGGGCCATGACACGTCTCCGTTCTCTCTGTACGGGGTGCGGGTCGTGCGGTGTTACGCGGCGGAGCCGGTGGTGCGTGTAGTACGCAAGCGCTTCCCGCATGCTGTTCGGTATCCCGAACAAGGGGGCGCCGGAATTCCTGAGGGGCCGTTCAGCCGGCGTACGGGTCGGGCACTTCTCCCGGCCGGGCCAGGAAGGCGAAGTCGCAGCCGGTGTCGGCCTGGGTGATCTGGTCCTGGTAGAGCGCCTGGTAGCCGCGCTCGTACCGGGCGGGCGGCGGGGTCCATTCGGCGCGGCGGCGGGCCAGTTCCTCGTCGGACACGTCGAGGTTCAGCGACCGCGCCTCGACGTCCAGGGTGACGAGGTCACCGGTGCGGACGAGGGCGAGGGGCCCGCCGACGAAGGACTCGGGCGCGATGTGCAGCACGCACGCCCCGTAACTGGTGCCGCTCATCCGGGCGTCGGAGAGCCTCACCATGTCCCGTACACCTTGCTTGAGCAGGTAGTCGGGGATCGGCAGCATGCCGTACTCGGGCATTCCGGGACCGCCCTTGGGGCCCGCGTTGCGCAGGACCAGGACATGGTCGGGGGTGAGCGCGAGCGCCGGGTCGTTGATGGTGCGCTGCATCTCCTTGTAGTCGTCGAAGACGACCGCGGGTCCGGTGTGGCGCAGCAGGTGCGGTTCGGCGGCGATGTGCTTGATGACGGCGCCGTCCGGGCAGAGGTTGCCGCGCAGCACCGCCACGCCGCCCTCGTCGGCGAGCGGGTTGGAGCGCTCCCGTATGACGTCGTCGTTGTGCACGAGCGCGCCGTCGAGCTGTTCGCGCAGGGTGTCGTGCGAGACCGTGGGGCGGTCCAGGTGCAGTACGTCGGTCAGCCGGGCCAGGAAGCCGGGGAGCCCGCCGGCGAAGTGGAAGTCCTCCATCAGGTACTTCCCGCCGGGGCGCAGGTTGGCCAGGACCGGGACGGTGCGGGCGACGCGGTCGAAGTCGTCGAGGGTGAGCTCGATCCCGGAGCGGCCGGCCATCGCGATGAGGTGGATGACCGCGTTGGTGGACCCGCCGAGCGCGAGGACGGTGGCGACGGCGTCCTCGTACGCCTCCGCAGTGAGGATCCGGGAAAGCTTCCGCTGCTGCCACACCAGTTCGACGATGCGCAGCCCGGAGGCGGCGGCCATCCGGTCGTGGCCGGAGTCGACGGCGGGGATCGAGGAGGCGCCGGGGACGGTGACGCCGAGCGCCTCGGCGGCCGCGGTCAGGGTGGACGCGGTGCCCATGGTCATGCAGTGGCCGGGCGAGCGGGCGAGACCGTTCTCCAGTTCGCCCATCTCGCAGTCACCGATGAGCCCGGCGCGCTTGTCGTCCCAGTACTTCCACATGTCGGTGCCGGAGCCCAGGACCTCGTTGCGCCAGTGCCCCGGCAGCATCGGCCCGGCCGGTACGAAGACGGCCGGCAGGTCCACGGAGGCCGCGCCCATCAGCAGGGCCGGGGTGGACTTGTCGCAGCCGCCGAGCAGCACCGCCCCGTCGACGGGGTAGGAGCGCAGCAGCTCCTCGGTCTCCATCGCCAGCATGTTGCGGTAGAGCATCGGGGTCGGCTTCTGGAAGGTCTCCGAGAGCGTGGAGACCGGGAACTCCAGCGGGAAGCCGCCCGCCTGCCAGACCCCGCGCTTCACGGCCTGCGCACGGTCGCGCAGGTGGACGTGGCAGGGGTTGATGTCCGACCAGGTGTTGAGGATCGCGATGACGGGCTTGCCGAGGTGCTCCTCGGGGAGGTAGCCGAGCTGGCGGGTGCGGGCGCGGTGGCTGAACGAGCGGAGCCCGTCGGTGCCGTACCACTGGTGGCTGCGCAGTTCCTCGGGGGCGATGCGGTCGGTCATATGGACCACCCGGCGATCTGGTCGGCGACCTCGGCGCGCTGGGCCTCGGGCAGCACCCGGCTGGGCGGGCGCACCGAGCGGTCGCACAGCCCGAGCGCGGCCAGGGCCTCCTTGACGACGGTGACGTTGTTGGCGGACTGCCGGTCGGCGCGCAGCTCCTCGAAGCGGCGGATCTGCTCCCAGACCTTCATGGCCGCCGGGTGGTCGCCGGCCCGCAGCGCCTCCAGCATGGCCAGCGAGACGCCGGGCGCCACGTTGACCAGCCCGGAGGTGAAGCCGGTGGCGCCGGCCGAGAAGTAGGCCGGGGCGTACAGCTCGGCGAGGCCGGCGACCCAGACGAACCGGTCCAGGCCGGCGTCGCGGGCGAAGGCGGCGAAGCGGGCGGCGTCCGGCACCGCGTACTTGACGCCGATGACGTTGGGGCAGCTGTCGGCGAGCACGGCCAGGCAGGAGCCGTCGAGGCGCGGGTTGCGGATGTACGGGACGACCCCGAGCCCGGGCACCGCCTCCGCGATGGCGCGGTGGTAGTCGATCCAGCCGTCCTGCGAGACGTACGGGTGGACGGGCTGGTGGACCATCACCATCTCGGCCCCGGCGTCCCTGGCGTGCTCGGCGGCGGCGACGGCGGTCGGCACGTCGTGCCCGACGCCGACCAGGACCGTGGCGCGGCCGCCGGCCTCGTCGACGGTCAGCTCGGTGACGGTGCGCCGCTCCTCGGGGGTGAGCGCGTAGAACTCCCCGGTGTTGCCGTTCGGGGTGACGATGCGCACGCCGCCGTCGAGCAGTCTCCGCAGCAGGGCGCGGTGCGCCGTCGTGTCGATGGTCCCGTCCCCGGCGAACGGGGTGACCGGGATCGCCACGACATCTGCGAGGGCCGCCTTCAGCGGTGTGAGGTCCATGCGGACTGGCCTTTCGTCGGTGTGCCGGTTCACGCCGCGCCGTCCCCGTCCTCGTCGTCGGGGAAGGCGCGGCGGACGAACGACGCGATGTGGTCGTGCAGGGCCCCGGCCGCCGCGTCCGCGTCGTCGGCGAGCGCGAGCCGCAGGATCTCCCGGTGCTCGGCCGCCTCCCGCTCCCAGGACGGGATGGTCGACCAGGCGACCGTGGAGACGAGCGCCGCCTGGTCGCGGACCTCGTCCAGCATCCGGGCCAGCAGCGGGTTGCCGCAGGGCAGGTAGAGCGCCCGGTGGAAGTCCCGGTTGGCGAGCGACCGGTCGGCCTTGTCGCCCGCCGTGTCCGCCCGCTCCAGGGCCTCCTGCGCCGCGTCGAGCGACGCCTTGCGGGTGATCGAGCGGCGCAGTGCCTCGGGTTCGAGCAGCAGCCGTACGTCGTACACCTCGCGGGCCATGGCGGCGTCGACGAGCCGGACGGTGGCGCCCTTGTACTGGCTCATGACGACGAGTCCGGTGCCGGCGAGGGTCTTCAGCGCCTCGCGTACCGGGGTCTTGGAGACCCCGAACTGCGCGGCGAGCTCGGTCTCCACGAGCGCCTGCCCCGGCCTCAGTTGTGCCGTGAGGATCGCGTGCTTGACCGCCTCCAGCACGTACTGGGTGCGGGACGGAATCGGGGTGGGCGCAAAGGTCATGGGTGAAGGGCTCTCACATCTCGCGTATCGCGTCTCATATATGACGTACGGAGTACGACGCGATGAAGCTAGGGCCGCCGCGAATGTTTCGTCAACGCTTCTGACGAAAGAACTTCTCGGGACCGGGACATGTGCCGTACACGGATTCCGGTGTGCCGGCCGCGAGTTGCCCGGTGTAGGGCATCTGCCCGATGCCGCGCCGGGGCCTCAGCCGCCAGCCTGACCGCATGACGAACGTGCAGGTCAGGAAGGTGCGGTGGGTGTGATGGCGGTGGGGCGGGTGCTACGGGACCGGACGGCGGGGCTGTTCCTCACCGCGGTCGTGGTCTCCGGATTCGGCAGCTCGGCGATGACTCTGGCGGCCGGGATCTGGGTCAAGTCGCTGACGGGTTCGGACGCGTTGGCGGCGCTCGCCCTGTTCGCGGTCTGGCTGCCGGTCCTGTTCGGGCCGCTCCTCGGGGCGGTGGCGGACCGCCTGCCGCGCAAGCCGCTGCTGGTGGGCGCGAACGCCACCCTGGCGGTCCTGATGGCCGTGCTCGCGGCAGCGGGCGCGGAGGGGCGCGTATGGCTGCTGTTCGCGGTGCTCGTGCTGTACGGGTGCGCCTCGGTGCTGATGGACTCGGCGGAGTCGGCCGTGGTGGCGGGGGCGGTCCCGCCCGACCTGCTGGGCGACTTCAACGGCCTGCGGATGATGGCGAACGAGAGCATGAAACTGGTCGCCCCGCTGACCGGCGCCGGGCTCTACGCCCGCTTCGGCGGCGGCGCGGTGGCCCTCCTGGACGCGGTCTCCTTCGCCCTGGCGGCCGGTCTCTACGCACTGCTGCGGGTACGCCGGACGGCCCGCCCCTCGCCGCTGGGTCCGGGCGGCTGGACGGCCGGGCTGCGGCAGCTGTGGGGGTCGCCGGTGGTGCGCCCGCTGGTCCTCGCCGCCTCGGCCACGATGCTGTGCGCGGGGCTCAACGGAGCGACGCTGTACGCCGTCGTGGACGACACCCTCGGCCACTCCCCCGCGTACGCGGGTGTGCTGTCGGTCGCCCAGGGGCTCGGGTCCGTCACAGTCGGGCTGCTCGCGGGCGCGCTGATGCGCCGGCTGCCGGGCCGGGTGTTCGCGGCGGCCGGGATCGCGGTGTTCGGGGTCGCGGTGGGGCTGCGGGCCGTGCCGTCCGACGCGGTGGCGCTCACCGCGTGCGCCCTGATCGGGGTGGGCCTGCCGTGCGTCCTGATCGCCGCCCTGACGGCGGTGCAGCGGGAGACCCCCGACGCGGTCCTGGGCCGGACGGCGGCGACCGCCGACACGCTGATGATGTCGCCGAACGCGGTGGCTCTGGGGATCGGCGCGGGCCTGGTGGCGCGGGTAGACGTCACGGTGCTGCTGCCCCTGGTGGGCGCGGGGGCGGTGCTGACGGCAGCGCTGCTGCTGGCGGCGGGCCGCCGGGAACGGGTGGCTCCCGGCGGCCCGCCCGTCTCAGCCGAGGCGTGAGAGCGCCCCGGCGACCGTCACGAGGTCCGGGTCCGAGGCCAGGCCGGCGTGGTAAAGGCGGAGCTGGTCGGCGCCGAGCGAGGCGGCGTGCGCGGCGTCCCGCTCCAGCGTGTCCGGGCTGCCGCCCATGCCGCGCACCACGGTGAGGTTGGCGGCGACGACCGCGTCGGAAGCGCCGGCGAACGGCCCGAGCACCGCCTCCCGCGCCGCGTCCGCCCCGGTGCACGGCAGCACCACGCCGTCCGCCACGGACAGGATGTGCCCCGGGTCGACGCCCACGTTGGCCCCGCAGCGGTACGGCGCGGGGTCGGCGTGCAGCAGCACCTGGAACCCGGGCGCAGCGGCCGCCCGCACCGCGCCGGTCACCGCTTCCTGGAGGCCCCGGGCCACCCCCGTGCGCCACCGCAGCGTCGCCTCCGCGAGGTCGGCGCCGAGCAGCTTTCCGACGGCGTCCCAGCCCGCGTCCGGTGCTCCGGACCCGGCCCAGACCGGTGCCAGGGCCCGGCGCACGGCCGCGCCCAGCTCCTCGGGGTCGAGGCCCTGTCCGGCGTAACCGGCCCGGCAGACGGCGCAGAAGCAGAGCGACATCAGGTACTGCGCCGCGTCCCCGAGCCCGACGCCCGCCACCTTGTCGTGGGCGTGCAGATGGGCGAAGCCGTACCAGCCGCAGGACTCCAGCTCGGTGCCCAGCGCCCCGTCGCGTACCGCCGCCTCCGCCGCGAGGTCCACCAGGTAGGCGCGGACCTCCGGGCGCGCGATGCAGGGCGCCCACGGGTAGCGGTCCCCGTAGGCGTTGACCACGGAGGTGTCCGGATGGTCCGCGCCCAGGCGTGAGCTGTGCGCGAGCACCACCCAGCTGTGCACGTCGAGACCCGCGCCGGACAGCGCCTCGGCGGCCTCGGCGAAGGGGTCGTCGGAGGCCGTCCACGCCTGCCGGTACGGGCGGAGCGCCCGGTCCGCCCAGCGGCCGTCGTCCGGCGGGTACAGGACCGCCGCGTACTCGGCCGTGACGATGCGGTGGCCGGGGTGGCGGGGGGTCAGCGCCCGGGTGGAGTGGTAGGCGGCTGCGAGTGTCACCTGCTGGACGCCGAGGTCCGCGATGCGGGCGGGGGCGTCCGGGTCACCGACGACGTCCCAGGGGTAGAGGAAGGCGGACGCCCTCATCCGCGCCCCTCCGCCCCGTGCCGTTCCAGCAGGGCGCGGCCGCTCGCGATGATCTCCGTGAGCTCCTTGATGTGGGCGGCCGGCGGCTCGGTGAGCGGGCTGCGCACCGGGCCGACGTCCAGGCCGTTGAGGCGGACGCCCGCCTTGACGAGGGATACGGCGTAACCGCGCCCCTGGGCCCGGAGCTCGACGAGCGGCCGGTAGAAGGAGTCGAGCAGCGCGTTGACCAGGGCGTCGTCGCCGGAGTCCAGCGCGCGGTAGAAGGCGAGCGCGATGTCCGGGGCGAAGGCGAAGACGGCCGAGGAGTACAGCGTGACGCCGATGCCCCGGTAGGCGAGGCCGGTGAGTTCGGCGGTGGGCAGCCCGTTGAAGTAGAGGAAGTCCTCCCCCGGCAGCCCGGTGCGCACCGCGCTCACGATGCGCTGCATGAGGTCCAGGTCGCCGTAGCCGTCCTTCAGGCCGATGATCCCCGGGGTCCGGGCCAGGGCGAGCACGGTCTCGGGGGTGAAGACGGCGTTGTCGCGCTGGTAGACGATGGTCTCCAGGCCGGTCGCCCCGGCCAGCGCCGTGTAGTGGGCCAGCAGTCCCTCCTGGTCCGCGTGGACCAGGTACGGGGGCATGGCGAGGAGCCCGTCCGCGCCGGCCTCCTCGGCCAGCTGGGCGAAGTGGACGGCCAGCGCGGTGCCGTACCCGGCGCCCGCGACGACCGGCACCTGCCCGGCGGTCTCCGCCACGGCGGCGGCGACGACGCGCCGGAACTCCTCCGGCGTCAGGGCGTGGAACTCCCCGGTGCCGCAGCACGCGAAGACGGCCGCCGCGCCCGCGTCGATGCCCTGGCGGACGTGCGCCCGGAAGGCGTCCAGATCGACGGAGCCGGTCGCGTCGTACGCGGTGACGGGGAAGAAGAGCGGCCCGGCAACGGCGGTGAGCCGGGCGGCAAGCGGGTCTGAGCTCACGGGCGCCTCCTGAGGCGTGCGCATCTCTGATTGGTGTCCATATTTATGAACGATGCCTAAGCTAGGCCCGGCGAGGCGCCGGGGTCAAGGCGCCGACGCCCCGGTCCGGGCCAACCCTGCGCGGGGTTCTCTTGACGCCCCCCGACCCCCCGCATACCTTGTCCACGCATGTGAACCTGATCCAAGAGGAGACCCCGCATGCCCGCCGAAAAGCCCCGCACCGTCCTGCTCACCGGCGCCGCCGGCGGCCTCGGCACGCTGATGCGCGAGCTGCTGCCCGCCCACGGCTACACGCTGCGCCTGTTCGACATGGTGCCGATCGAGGGCGAGCCGGACGCGATCACCGCCGACCTCGGGGACCGGGAGGCGCTGCGCGCGGCCGTGACCGGGGTCGACGCGATCATCCACCTCGCGGGCATCTCGCTGGAAGCCTCGTTCGACAAGATCCTCAAGGCGAACATCGAGGGCACGTACAACCTGTACGAGGCAGCGCGCGAGGCCGGTGTCCGCCGCGTCGTGTTCGCCTCGTCCAACCACGCGGTGGGCTTCACCCCGCGCCCGCGCCCGGGCGATCCGCTGATCCCGGTGGAGACCCCGCGCCGCCCCGACACCTTCTACGGCCTCTCCAAGTCGTTCGGCGAGGACCTCGCCCAGCTGTACTGGGACCTGCACGGCGTGGAGACGGTCTCCGTCCGCATCGGCTCCTGCTTCCCGGAGCCGACCTCCGTACGGATGCTCTCGGTGTGGATGAGCCCGGCCGACGGCGCCCGGCTCTTCGACGCCGCGCTCACCGCCGGGAACGTCGGACACACCGTCGTGTACGGCTCGTCGGACAACACCCGGCTGTGGTGGGACCTCGGCTCGGCCCGCGCGCTGGGCTACGAGCCGCGCGACGACTCGGAGCCGTATGCGGCGAAGCTCGTCGCGGAACAGGGCGAGCTGGATCCCGGCAACCCGGACCACGCCCACCTCGGCGGCCACTTCTGCACCAACCCGCCGGTCTGGCCGCACTGACCCGTGCGGGCAGGGGAACAGGCCGCCGGAACGGGGCATTCCGCCGTACGGGCGAAGCTGTCGAAAGGTAAGGGAACGGCAAAGCCGGGTCGTTCGTTCATCCGGACATGACCGCTATGACACCTGGCTCGAATCTTCCGCTCAGCGCCGTCCGCGTGGCGGTGGACGTCGCCGCGCCCGTGCGGCTCGACGTCTCGGGCCTGCTGCTCACCGCCGACGGCAAGGTGCGCTCCGACGACGACTTCATCTTCTACAACCAGCCCGCGGGCCCCGGCGTGAGCTACCGCTCCGGCGGCGGCAGCGCGCCGGACGCCGTCGTCGTGGACACCGCGTCGGTGCCCGCCGGCATCGAGAAGATCGTCGTCACGGCGAGCCCGGACGCCTCCGGCCAGACCTTCCAGGGCGTGGAGCCGACCGCCACCGTGCGCAACGCGGACGACGGCGCCGTGATCGCCTCCTTCACCCCGCCCGGGCTGGGCGCCGAGACCGCGCTCGTGATCGTGGAGGTCTACCGGCGCGGCGGCGCCTGGAAGGTCCGCGCGGTCGGCCAGGGCTACGCGAACGGCCTGGCCGGCATCGCCACGGACTTCGGCGTCACGGTCGAAGAGCCCGCCGCCGCCCCGGCCGTCGCCGCCCCCGCCGCCCCCGCCGCCCCGGCACCGGTCGCCGCCCCCGCGCCCCCGGCCGCTCCGGCCGCCCCTCCGGCCCCGGCGGCACCCGGCCGGATCAACCTGGACAAGGGCCGGGTCAGCCTCCGGAAGAACGAGACGGTCTCGCTGGTCAAGGCGGGGCGCCCGCTGCTCTCCCAGGTCAAGATGGGTCTCGGCTGGGAGCCCGCCTTCCGGGGCAAGGACATCGACCTGGACGCCTCGGTCATCGCGTACGGGCCCCAGCGCAACCACCTGGACAGCTGCTATTTCGGCAAGCTGTCCATCCTGAACGGCGCGATCAAGCACTCCGGGGACAATCTCACCGGTGAGGGGGCGGGGGACGACGAGGTGATCACCGTCGACCTGGGCCGGATCCCGGCGGAGGCGACGGGCCTGGTGTTCACGGTCAACTCGTTCACGGGCCAGAAGTTCACCGAGGTGGCCAAGGCGTACTGCCGGCTGGTCGACGCCGCCACCGACGAGGAGCTGGTCCGCTTCGATCTGACCGGGGCCGAGCCGCAGACCGGCGTGATGATGGCCAAGCTGATCAAACAGTTCTCCGGAGAGTGGGAGATGACCGCGATCGGCGACTTCGTGAAGTCCCGGACCGTCCGGGGCATGGTCAAGCCGGCCGCCCAGGCGCTCTAGGGCATGGTTAAGGGGCCGTCCGCGCGGCTGGCGGACGGCCCCTTTGTGACGGCCTCAGAGCTTGGTGAGCTTGGAGTACGGGCTCATGATGCGGCCCTGGCGGCCCGCGAAGTCGATGAGCACCGCATCGTTGTCGCCCTCGACGGCGAGGACGCGCCCGAGACCGAACTGGTCGTGCGAGACCCGGTCACCCACGTCGAACAATTCGACCGGTGGGGCCGCCTGGGCCGGGCGGTTGAAGGGACTGGACGGCAGGTGGCGCCGGGAGCCGGCTGACTGTTTCATTGCTTCGAGTATGCGCCCCCGGCGGGCCCGACGCCATGCCCCGCAGTTAACGGTTGGGCTGCCGCTTCCACGGACCCGTGATCGCGACCATGATCCCCGGGGTCTGGATGTTGGCGAACAGGGTCCGCCCGTCCGGCGAGAACGTGACCCCGGTGAACTCGCTGTACTCCGGCTCCTCCGCGCTGCCGATGTTCAGCTCGTTGCGCGCGATCGGGTACGTACGGCCGCTCTCGGTCGCCCCGAAGAGGTGCTGGACGCCCTCGCCGTCCTCGGCGATGACCAGGCCGCCGTACGGCGAGACGGTGATGTTGTCCGGGCCGTCGAACGCGCCGTCCTTCGACGGGTCCGGGTTGACGCCGAGGAGCACCTTCAGGGTCAGCGTGCGGCGCTTCGGGTCGTAGAACCAGACCTGGCCGTCGTGCTGGACGGGGCTCTCGTCACGGGCGAAGGAGGACACGACGTACGCACCGCCGTCGGCCCACCACATGCCCTCCAGCTTGCGGGCGCGGGTGACCTCGCCGGCCGCGAACTGCTTGCGCACCGAGACGGACGTGGCGTCGCGGTCCGGCACGTCCACCCAGTCCACGCCGTACACGGTGCCGGTCTTCGTGGCCCGGGAGAGGTCGTCGACGAATGTGCCGCGCTTGTCGAAGCACTTGAACGCCTGGAGGACCCCGGCGTCGTCCGCGAGGGTGCGCAGCTTGCCCCGGCCGTGCCGGAAGCCGTGCGGCGGCACCCAGCGGTAGAGCAGACCGTTGGGGCCCGAGGCGTCCTCGGTGAGGTAGGCGTGGCCCTGCTTGGGGTCGATGACGACCGCCTCGTGCGCGTACCGGCCGAACGCCTTGACCGGGCGCGGGGAGCGGTTGGCGCGCTTGTCGTACGGGTCGACCTCGAAGACGTAGCCGTGGTCCTTCAGCAGGCCGTTCTTGCCGGCCTTGTCCTCGGTCTCCTCGCAGGTGAGCCAGGTGCCCCACGGGGTGGCGCCGCCCGCGCAGTTGGTGGAGGTGCCGGCGATGCCGACCCACTCGGCGGTGCGGCCGTCGCGGCGGGTCTCCACGACGGTGCAGCCGCCCGCCGCGACCGGGTCGTAGACCAGGCCCTCGGTGAGGGGCACGGGGTGCTCCCAGCCGGCCCTGGTGCCGCTCAGCTCGTGGTTGTTGACCAGGAGGGTCACCCCGCGCGGACCCTCGAAGGCGGCTGTACCGTCGTGGTTGGACGGCGTGTACTCGCCGCTGTCCAGCTTGGTGACCCCGCAGTGCGTGATGATCCGGTACGAGAATCCGGCGGGCAGCGCGAGTATGCCCTTCGGGTCGGGGCGCAGCGGGCCGTACCCGGGACCGTGCTCATGGCCGTGGCCGTGACCGTCGTGGTCGTGGTCGTCGTGGCCGTGGCCGTGGCCGTGGGCCGAGTCCCCGGCGGCGAGGGCGCCGGGCGCGGTGGCCAGCGCGGCGACGGTTCCGGTGAGGGCGATGCCGGCGCCGGTGAGGGCGGACTGTCTGGTGAATTCCCTGCGCGTGAAGGCCATCACGTACTCCTGGTGCTGCGGGGGCGTGCTGTTGACGGGCTCACCGTTCCGTCCGTTCCCCAACACCAGTTGAACCCGCGACGACTTCGGGGCGACCCGTCAGGTGAACTTCGGCCGCCCCTCACACCGTCGTGGTACGCCCGCTCAGTCGGCCGAACCGCCGCGCGAGCGCGCCTTGAACGCGGCCTTGCGGGCGTCCTTGGCCTGCTTCTTGTCGCTGTGCAGCCGCCCCATCGCCTCCAGGACCTCCGCTGTGGCCGGGTGGTCGACGCGCCACGCCTCCTCGAAGAAGCCGCTGTGCTGGCCGGACAGGCCCTCGACCAGGCCCTGGAGCTCTTCGAGGTCGCCGGCGGCCTCCAGCTGGGCCGCGATCGTGTCGACGGCGAGCCAGAAGATCATCTCCTCCGAGGGCGCCGGGACGTCCTCCGCGCCGCGTTCGGCGAGCCAGACGCGGGCCAGGCCGCCGAGTTCCCGATCGTCGAGCACCGCGCGCACGGCGGGCTCCGCCTCGGCGCCGACCAGGGCGAGCGCCTGCTGGCAGTGCAGCCTGCGCAACGGCCCCAGCTCGTCCGAACCCCGCGCCGCGTCCAGGAGTTCGGCGGCGGCGCCGTCCGAGCCCCGGCGGGTCAGCCACAGCTGGATCTCGGCGCGCGCGACGGCCTCCGGGTAGTGGGCGACGCCGCCGAGGAGCGCGTCGGCGCCCTTGTCCGCGAGGTCTCCGATCGCCGGGGCGTCCACTCCGGCGTCCAGCATGCGGGCGCGGATGCCGTAGAGGCCGAGGGGCGTCAGCCGGACCATGCCGTACCGGGTGACGTCCTCCTCGTCGCCCGGGGACAGGGCGTCCTCGCCCTCCTCGACCAGCAGCGCCTCGTCCACCGGCTGGTACTCGACGATGCCGATGGGTTCGAGGACCCGGAACTGGTCGTCCAGCCGCATCATCGCGTCCGAGACCTGCTCCAGGACGTCGTCGGTGGGCTCGCCCATGTCGTCGGGGACGATCACCGAGGCGGCGAGCGCGGGCAGCGGCACGGGCGCCCCGTCCGCCCCGTCGCCGACGGTGAGCAGGTAGAGGTTGCCGAGGACGCCGTCCAGGAATTCGGTCTCGGTCTCCGGATCCCAGTCGAGCGCGTCGAAGTCGACCGAGCCGTCCTCGCCGATGAGGTCCGCGAAGTCGTCGAAGGCGGGCGCGGTGGCGTCGGCGTACGCGGCCTCCAGGCCGTCGAGCCAGATCGCGAGGACGTCCGCCGGTGAACCCCCGGTCAGCAGCGCCAGGTTCTCGCCGGCCGTGACGGTCCCGGCCGGCTCCTCGTCCCCGCCCCCGGGCTCGTCGTCCTCGTGGAATCCGTCGTCCGGGTCTCCCGGCTCACCCGCGGGGTCCTCGATCTCGACCAGCCCGGTGTCCACGGCGAGCCGCCACGCCTCGCTGGCCTCCGCCGCGCCGTCCTCGTCCGGCGTGAGGCCGAGGAGTTCGGCGGCGGCGGGCAGCTGGGCGTCGGCCAGTTCACCGCCGGCGCCGACCCTGGTGTCCGGGCCGGCCCAGCGGGCGAGCCGTGCGGCACGGGCGAGCAGCGGCGCGGCAAGGGCGTCCCGTGCCAGCTCGGCCTCGGTGTGCAGCCGGACCGGCGGCAGGGTCGGGCGCTCTGCGGACATCAGGGGGTCTCCTCGGAACGTACGGGGTTTCGGTCGCCGGGCCGGCCGGCTCAGGACGTGTGCCGCGGGGCCCAGGACCTGTGGCGGGGCGGGCGGAACACGCCCTAAGCGTAGACGCATTTCGCCGCGTGCCGACCGGAATGCGGGCAAGGGCCCCCGGCCCGCACGGCCCTCCCCGGACCCTTGAGCGTTGCTTCACCTTCACCCACAGCAGATCTAAGTGGACCTTCACGGTCCGCCGGACCGACACTGCAGGAATGACGCCTTCCGCCCTTGCCCGCCCGCGCCCCTTCGGCCGCGCCCTCTGTGCCATGATCACGCCGTTCACCGCCGACGGCGCTCTCGACCGGGAGGCCGCCGCCGCGCACGCCGCCGCCCTGGTCACGGGCGGCTGCGACGGGCTGGTGCTCAGCGGCACGACCGGCGAGTCCCCGACCACCTCCGACGCCGAGAAGGCGGAGCTGCTGCGCGCGGTGCGCGAGGCGGTCGGCCCCGGCGTGCCGCTGGTGGCGGGCGTCGGCACCGCGGACACCCGGCACACGGTCGAGCTGGCCCGGCAGGCGGAACGGGCGGGCGCGGACGGGCTCCTGGTGGTGACCCCGTACTACAGCAGGCCCCCGCAGGCGGCCGTGGAGGCGCACTTCCGGCGGATCGCGGACGCGGCCGGCCTGCCGGTGATGCTGTACGACATCCCCGGCCGCACCGGCACCCGCATCGAGCCGGAGACGATGCTCAGGCTCGCGGAGCACCCGCGCATCGTGGCGGTGAAGGACTGCGCGCAGGATCTGCTGACGGCGACCCGGGTGATCGCCGCCGGCGGGCTCGCGTACTACTCGGGCTGCGAGGAGCTGAACCTGCCGCTGTACGCGGTGGGCGGCGCGGGGTACGTCAGCACGGTCGCCAACGTGGTGCCCAGACGGATGCGGGCGGTGCTGGACGCGTTCGACGCCGGGGACACCGCCGGGGCTGCCCGGCTGAACGCGCGGCTCGCCCCGCTGACCGCGCTGATGATGGCGTCAGGGCTGCCCGGCACCGTGACGGCGAAGGCGCTGCTGGCCGCGGGTCCGGTCCGCGAACCGCTGCAGCCCGCCGGGCGCGAGGCGTCCGACGGGCTGCGTGCGGCGTACGAGGACCTCCTCGTGGCCGCTTAGCCGTTGCGCGCGAGCAGCGCGAGCCGCTCAGCCGTTGCTGTGCAGGACGTCGTTGAGGCCGTCCCAGACCGCGTTGTTCGGGCGGGCCTCGACGGCTCCGGTGACCGAGTTGCGGCGGAAGAGGATGTTCGAGGCGCCGGAGAGCTCGCGGGCCTTGACCACCTGGCCGTCCGGCATGGTGACCCGGGTGCCGGCGGTGACGTAGAGACCCGCCTCCACGACGCACTCGTCGCCGAGCGCGATGCCGACCCCGGCCTCCGCGCCGACCAGGCAGCGCTCGCCGATCACGATGCGCTCCTTGCCGCCGCCGGAGAGCGTGCCCATGGTGGAGGCGCCGCCGCCGATGTCCGAGCCGTCACCGATGACGACACCGGCGGAGATGCGGCCCTCGACCATGGACGTGCCGAGCGTGCCGGCGTTGAAGTTGACGAACCCCTCGTGCATCACGGTCGTGCCGGAGGCGAGGTGCGCGCCGAGGCGCACCCGGTCGGCGTCGGCGATCCGCACACCCTTCGGCGCCACGTAGTCCGTCATGCGCGGGAACTTGTCGACGGAGGTGACCTGGAGGTGCAGGCCCTCGGCGCGGGCGTTGAGCCGCACCTTCTCCAGATCGTCCACGGCGACCGGGCCGAGCGAGGTCCAGGCGACATTGGCGAGGTGGCCGAAGATGCCGTCCAGGTTCTGCCCGTGCGGCTGGACCAGGCGGTGCGACAGCAGGTGCAGGCGCAGGTACACGTCGTGGGCGTCGAGCGGCTTGTCGTCCAGCGAGGCGATGACCGTGCGCACGGCGACGACCTCGACCCCACGGCGGGCGTCGACGCCGATGGCCTTGGCGGCGCCCTCGCCGAGCAGGTTGACGGCCTGGTCGGGGCCGAGCCGCTCGGTTCCGGCGGGGCCGGGCTCGGCGGTCAGTTCGGGGGCGGGGAACCAGGTGTCGAGGACGGCACCGTCGCCGGCGATGGTGGCGAGGCCGGCGGCGACGGCGCCGGTGGTACGGGGGGAAGTCGTGTCGGTCATGACCAGAAACCTAACCGGACCGGGGCCGCGCGGGCGAACCCGTCCCAGCGTCCGGGCGGCGCGCCGCCGGACCGGGGTCCGCTGCTGCCACCGGTCCCGCCCCGGCGGGCACGGGCGGCAGCCGCCGGGCGGCGAGCACCGCACATCCCGCCAGGCAGGCGAGGACCGCGCAGGCGGGCCAGAGCAGCGCGGGTGCGGTGGCGTACAGGGCACCGCCGAGCGGCGGTGCCAGGACCTGGCCGCTGATCGAGGCGCCCGCGTACAGGCTCTGGAAGCGGCCCTGCGCGTGGGCGGGCGCCTGGTCGGCGACGTACGCCGTGGCCGGGGTTTTGTACAGGATCTCGCCGAGGGTGAGGGAGACCATCATCAGGACGGCGTACCCGGCCCCCGCGCCCGGGATCAGCAGTGCGTACCCGGCCGCGACCAGCAGCAGCCCGGCGCCGATGATGCCCAGCGGGGCGCGGGCGCGCAGGGCGTGGGCGGCGGGCAGTTCCAGGCAGAGGATCACCCCGCCGTTCACGGCGATGAGCCAGCCGTAGAACGCCGTGCCGTGCCCGTGGTCCGCGAGGAAGACGGGCAGGGTCGAGTACTGCTGGCGGTAGACGACGTCCACGCAGACGATCGCGGCGAGCAGGACCGGCACGGTGGGCCTGGCCCGCAGTTCGCGCCACAGCCCCGGGGCCCCGGGCGGCGGGGGCGCGGAGCGGGAGTGGGCGGTCCCCCGGGCCGGGAGGATGCGGGACGCGTAACAGGCGAAGAGCAGGGTGCCCACGCCGTCGACGAGGAACAGCCAGTCGTACGAGAAACGGGCGGCGATCAGCGCTCCGGCGGGCGGGCCGAGGGTGAAGCCGCCGTTGGAGGCGAAGCGGGTCAGGGCGAAGCTCTGGCGCCGGCCGCCCTCCGGGACGGAGACGGCCACCAGCGCGGAGTTCGCGGCGCGCACGACGCCGCTCGCGTACTGGGCGAGCGGCAGCACGGCGTACAGGGCGGCGAGCGGCAGCAGCGGCAGGGCGACGAGCACCGCGCCGCTCACACAGGCGCCGAGCAGCAGCATCCGGCGGTGTCCGTAGCGGTCGCCGAACCAGCCGCCGGTGAAGTTCCCCGCGACCAGACCGACGCCGCCGATGCCGGTGAGCAGCCCGGCCTGGGCGACGGAGAGCCCGCGCGGGCCCGTCAGATAGACGAAGAGATAGACGAAGGTGAAGCTCACCACCGCGTTGAAGAACGCCCCGAAAGCCAGCAGCCGCACCGTGCGCGGCACACCCTTCAGCATCCCCATCCGAACGCCCTCCCCAACGGAACACCCAGTGAGTTCCTTTTGGGAACTGACTATGGCAGCATGGATTCCGCAGGTCAACGCGGCCCGATGGAGTTGAATGGCAGCCCCGGACCACCGAGGAGGCCCCATGCCCCAGCGCATCAGCCAGGCCGATGCCGACTGCGCCATCGCACAGGCGCTCGACGTGGTCGGCGACTGGTGGACCCTGCTGATCGTGCGGGACACCGCGCGCGGGGTGCACCGGTTCGACGCGCTCCAGCGCGAACTGGGCGTCTCGCGCAAGGTCCTGACGGAACGGCTGCGGCTGCTCGTCGACGCGGGAGTGCTCTTCCGTGAGCCGTACCAGGAGCGGCCGGTGCGGTACGAGTACCGGCTGACCCCGCGCGGCCGGGCCCTGCTGCCGGTACTGATCGCGCTCCAGGACTGGGGCGACGCCTGGGTGATGGGAGACGGGGAGACGATGGCGACCACGGACGAGTCCTCGCGGGAGGCCGCACGCGTGCACGCGCTGCGCGGGACGCGCGTGCCGGACCTGACCCTGCCGGGCGCCGACGGCGACCACCGGGACCCGGTGGCGGACACCCCGTACACCGTCCTGTACTTCTTCCCCGGCGCCTACGCCCGCCAGGAGTCCTATCCTCCGGGCTGGTCCGGCATCCCCGGCGCCCGCGGCTGCACGCTCGAATCGTGCACCTACCACGACCAGCTGGCCGACTTCACGGCGGCGGGCGCGAGCGTGCACGGCGTCTCCACGCAACGCCCCGACGAGCAGGCGGCATTCGCCGGGGCGGAGCGGCTGCGCTTCCCGCTCCTCTCCGACGCCGACCTGGAACTGACCGCCGCCCTGCGCCTGCCGACGTTCCGCGCCGGCGGAATCGTCCGCGCCAAGCGGCTGACCCTGGTGGTGGACCGGGACCGCACGGTCCGCGACGTGCTGTACCCGGTCACCGACATCGAGGCGAGCGTGCGGACCGCCCTGGCGGCGGTCGGGGGTGCGGACAGCCGCTGATCGGGCGGACCCCTCAGCCCGCGACCCGGCCCAGCATCTCGCGGGCGTACGCCTCGTCGTACCCGCCGCCCGTGAGCAGCACCTGGATGCAGATGCCGTCCATCAGGGCCACCAGGGCGCGCGCGGTGGCCGGGTCGGTGCGGGGGCGGAGCAGGGCGGTCACACCGTCGGTCCACTCGGCGGCGACCGGGCGCAGCGCGGGCCTGCGCACGGCGGCGAGATACAGCTCGTACTCCAGCTCGGCCCTGCCGCGGCCGCCCGCGAAGAACTCGCCGAGCAGCCGGGCGAGTTCGGCGGCGAGGTCCGCCTCCCGGTCGGCGAGGGCGGGGCTCGCGCGCAGCACGGCGGCGAAGTTCTCGTTGGTCCGGCGCAGGGCGGCGATCAGCAGTTCGTCCAGCGAGGCGAAGTGGTACGTGGTCGAGCCCAGCGGCACGTCGGCCTCGGCGGCGACGGAGCGGTGGCTCAGCCCGGCGATCCCCCGCTCGCCGACCACCCGGATCGCCGCGTCGATGATCCGGTCGCGGCGCTCGGGGTCGTACCGCCGCGCCATCAGTGCGCCCCGCCCAGATTGAGCACCACCACACCGGCGATGACCAGCACGACGCCGAGCGCCTTGAGCGGACTCGCGGACTCCCCCAGGAAGAACATCCCGATGAGGGCCACGGCCGCCGTGCCGACGCCCGCCCAGATCGCGTAGGCGGTGCCGACGGACAGGGTCTTGAGGGTCTGGGCGAGCAGGGAGAAGGCCAGCAGATAGCCGGCGACGGTGATCAGCGAGGGCCAGAGCCGGGTGAATCCCTCGCTGTACTTCATGGCGGTCGTCCCCGCCACCTCCGCGGCGATGGCCGCGGCGAGCAGTCCGTATCCCATGTGTACAAGTGTACGCAACGGCTGCTCCCGTACGGCCGGAGTCACCCGGGGCCGGGGGCGCTACCGTGGTTCGTCCAGTACATGATCGAACAGGCAGACGGAGCGGCAGTGGCGCAGGACGCAGGGTGGGGCGGCTGGGGCGGTGGCTGGATGCCGCCGAAGCCGGGGGTCATACCCCTGGGGCCGATGAGGCTCGGGGACATATTCAACGGCGCGTTCTCGACGCTGGGCCGCTACGGCAAGCAGCTCTTCGGGGTGGGCGCGACGCTGTACGGCGGGGCGCTGGTCCTGATGGGCGCGGCGGTCGCGGTCGCGTACGCGGCGGTCTCGGACCATCTGCACCGGCTGTTCGAGCTGCACGAGGGCGAGAGCGCCGCCTCGCGGGACGTGGTGCCGGTGGTCGTCGCGTTCGGCGTGGTCGTGCTGCTCGGGTTCCTCGCGATGGTGATCGCCTCGGCCGTGGTCTACGCGGCGGTGCCGGCGGTCCTCCAGGAAGCGGTGCTGGGCCGGCCGACGACGTTCTCCGCGATCTGGCGGCGGGCCTGGGCGCGGACGCCCGCGGTGGTCGGCACGCTCCTGCTGACCGGGCTGATCACCATGGTGCCGATGGTGCTGGCGGTGGCCGCGCTCACCGCGGGCATCATCGCCGCGGTCGCCACGGACGGCGGCGGGGGCGCGGTGGCACTGATCGTCGTGGGCGCGGTCTGCTTCCTCGCGTTCATCCCGCTGACCGTCTGGCTCTGGGTGCGCCTGTCGCTCGCCCCCTCGGCCGCCGTCTTCGAGAACCAGGGCCCCCTGGCCTCGCTCCGCCGCTCGGTCCTTCTGGTGCGCGGCGACTGGTGGCGGATCTGCGGGATGACGCTGCTCGCGGGCGTGATCGCCTCCGTGGCGAGCTACGTCATCCAGCTGCCGTTCAGCCTCCTCGGCATGTTCACGGGCGCGCTGGGCGGCGCCGCCTTCGACGAGAACACGCACCCGGCCGCGATCCTCACCGCACTCGGCGGCTACCTGGTCATCGGGGTACTCGGCCAGCTGGTGAGCCAGCTGATCGTCTCGGTGTTCCCGCCGCTGGTGACCGGGCTGCTGTACGTGGACCGGCGCATCCGCACCGAGAACCTGGCGCCGGTCCTCGCCGAGGCCGCCGCCGTACCACCGCAGCACACGGCGTAGCGGCCCCGGCGCCCGGCCTCAGTCGGTGAGCGTCTTCTTCGGGCGCAGTACGCAGAACTCGTTGCCCTCGGGATCGGCCAGGACCACCCACGTCACGTCCGACGGCTGGCCGACCTCGACGCGCCGGGCACCGAGCCCGATCAGCCGCTCGACCTCGGCGGCCTGGTCGTCCGGCGAGAGGTCGATGTGCAGCCGGTTCTTGACCGCCTTGTCCTCGGGCACGGGCAGGAAGCAGATGCCGGGCAGGGCGGCCTCGTCGGCGCCGATGACGATCTCGTCAGCGTCCTCGTAGAGCACCCGCCAGTCCAGGGCGGCGCACCAGAAACGCGCCTGGGCGGGGAGGTCGTGGGCATCGACGGCGAGCTGATAGAAGCGAAGAGCCATGGACAGAGTCTGCCCGGCGCGTCCCACGAGGACAACGCCGAAACGGCCCCGGCGGGTGCCGGGGCCGTTTCGGTCGTACGGGGCGTACGCGTCGTACGCGGAGGCTCAGACGTTGAAGCCCAGCGCGCGCAGCTGCTCGCGGCCGTCGTCCGTGATCTTGTCCGGGCCCCACGGCGGCATCCAGACCCAGTTGATCCGGAGCTCGTTGACGATGCCGTCCGTCGCGGACTTCGCCTGGTCCTCGATGACATCGGTCAGCGGACAGGCCGCGGACGTCAGGGTCATGTCGAGGGTGGCGATGTTGGCGTCGTCGATGTGGATGCCGTAGATCAGCCCCAGGTTGACGACGTCGATGCCCAGCTCGGGGTCGACCACGTCGTACAGAGCTTCGCGGACCTCCTCCTCGGAGGCCGGCTTGGTCGTCACGGTCTCGTTGTCGCTCATGCGGTCTTCCCTTCGGACAGCGCCTGCGCCGTCGCGTCCTTCCACGCCATCCAGCTCAACAGCGCGCATTTCACCCGGGCCGGGTACTTGGAGACACCGGCGAACGCGACCGCGTCCTCCAGCACCTCCTCCATCGCGTCGTCGGGCTCCAGCTGCCCCTTCGACTGCATCAGTTCCAGGAACGCGGCCTGGATCTTCTGCGCCTCGCCCAGTTCCTTGCCGACCAGCAGCTCGTTCAGCACGGAGGCGCTGGCCTGGCTGATGGAGCAGCCCTGGCCCTCGTAACTCACGTCGGCGATGGTCTCGCCGTCGTACCGCACCCGCAGCGTGATCTCGTCACCACACGTCGGATTGACGTGGTGCACCTCGGCGTCGCCGTCCCGCAGACCGCGCCCGTGGGGGTGCTTGTAGTGGTCCAGGATCACTTCCTGGTACATGGAATCCAGCTTCACGAGTCAATCCCCAGCCGCGTCTAGGCGAAAAAATTCCGGACGTGTTCCAGGCCGTCCACCAGGGCGTCGACCTCGGCGGGCGTGGAGTACAGATAGAACGACGCTCGCGTCGTCGCAGGAATTCCGTACCGCAGGCAGACCGGGCGGGCGCAGTGGTGGCCGACCCGGACCGCGATGCCCTGTTCGTCCAGCACCTGCCCCACGTCGTGCGGGTGGATGTCGCCGAGCGTGAAGGAGATCGTCGCGCCGCGGTCCTCCGCGGTGGCCGGACCGATGATCCGCAGGTCCGGCACCTCCAGGAGCCGCTTCACCGCGTAGGCGGTGATGGCCTGCTCATGGCGGTGGATGTTCTCCATGCCGATCGCCGAGAGGTAGTCCACGGCCGCGCCGAGGCCGACGGCCTGGGCGATCGGGGGCGTACCGGCCTCGAACTTGTGCGGCGCGGGCGCGTAGGTCGAGGAGTGCATCGACACGGTCTCGATCATCTCGCCGCCGCCCAGGAACGGCGGCAGGTCCTCCAGGAGTTCCTGCCGTCCCCAGAGCACGCCGATGCCGGTCGGACCGACCATCTTGTGACCGGTGAAGGCCACGAAGTCGGCCTGGAGCGCCTGCACGTCGAGCACCATGTGCGGGGCCGCCTGGGAGGCGTCGACGCAGACGAGCGCACCGACCTCCTGGGCGCGGCGGACGATCTGCTCGACCGGGTTGTGCGTGCCCATGATGTTCGAGACCAGCGTGAAGGAGACGATCTTCGTCTTCTCGGTGATGATCTCGTCGATGTTGGACAGGTCGAGCCGGCCGTCGTCGGTGATGCCGAACCACTTCAGCTTCGCGCCCGTGCGCTGCGAGAGCAGCTGCCAGGGGACGATGTTGGAGTGGTGCTCCATCTCCGTGGTGACGATCTCGGTCTCGTGGTCGACCCGGTAGGGCTCGTCGGCCCAGCCGAGCATGTTGGCCACGAGGTTCAGCGACTCCGAGGCGTTCTTCGTGAAGATGACCTCGTCGCGGCTGGGCGCGTTGATGAAGGCGGCGACCTTGTCACGGGCACCCTCGTACAGCGCCGTGGCCTCCTCCGCGATCGTGTACACCCCGCGGTGCACGTTGGCGTTGTGCCGCTCGTAGTACTCGTTGAGGGCGTCGAGGACCTGGCGCGGCTTCTGCGAGGTCGCCGCGCTGTCCAGGTACACGATCTTCTTGCCGTCGTGGACCGTGCGGTCCAGGAGGGGGAAGTCCTTGCGGATCGCCTCGGTGTCGAGGAGGCCCGGCAGATATGTCACGCGGCAGCGCCACCCTTCACGTATGCCTCGTAGCCCTCGTTCTCCAGCTTGTCGGCCAGCTCGGCGCCGCCGGACTCGGCGATCCGGCCGTTGGCGAACACGTGCACGAAGTCGGGCTTGATGTACCGGAGGATCCGGGTGTAATGCGTGATCAGCAGGGTGCCGACCTCGCCGGTCTCCCGGACCCGGTTGACGCCCTCGGAGACGATGCGCAGGGCGTCGACGTCCAGACCGGAGTCGGTCTCGTCCAGGATGGCGACCTTCGGCTTGAGGAGCTCCAGCTGAAGGATCTCGTGGCGCTTCTTCTCACCGCCGGAGAAGCCCTCGTTGACGTTGCGCTCGGCGAAGGCCGGGTCCATCTGGAGCTGGGCCATCGTCTCCTTGACCTCCTTCACCCAGGTACGCAGCTTGGGCGCCTCGCCGCGGACGGCGGTGGCGGAGGTACGCAGGAAGTTGGAGACCGAGACACCGGGGATCTCGACCGGGTACTGCATGGCGAGGAACAGGCCGGCGCGGGCCCGCTCGTCCACGGACATCTCCAGGACGTCCTCGCCGTCCAGGGTCACCGTGCCGCTGGTGATCGTGTACTTGGGGTGGCCTGCGAGGGAGTACGCGAGGGTGGACTTGCCGGACCCGTTGGGGCCCATGATGGCGTGGGTCTCGCCCTGCTTCACGGTCAGGTCGACGCCCTTGAGGATCTCCTTCGTGGCGTTGTCGGCCTCGACGGAGACGTGCAGGTCGCGGATTTCAAGCGTTGCCATGGGTGACTCAGGACTCCTGGGTGACGGAGACGAGCACATCGTCCCCTTCGATCTTGACGGGGTATACGGGGACGGGGCGCGTCGCGGGAAGGCCGGACGGCTTGCCTGTGCGCAGGTCGAAGCTCGATCCGTGCAGCCAGCACTCGATCGAGCAGTCCTCGACCTCGCCCTCGGACAGCGAGACGTTCGCGTGCGAGCAGATGTCGTTGATCGCGAACACCTCGCCCTCGGTGCGGACGACGGAGACCGGCGTGCCGTCGAGCTCCACCCGCTTGGGGGTGTCGTCCTCCAGCTCGCTCAGCGCACAGGCTTTGACGAAGGCCATCAGACCGACGCCTCCAGCTCGGCCTCGATCTTGTCGAGCAGCCGGGCCTCGACGTCCGGCAGGCCGATCTGCTGGACCAGCTCGGCGAAGAAGCCGCGCACGACGAGGCGGCGGGCCTCCTCGGCCGGGATGCCGCGGGACTGGAGGTAGAACAGCTGCTCGTCGTCGAAGCGGCCGGTCGCGGAGGCGTGGCCGGCGCCGACGATCTCGCCGGTCTCGATCTCCAGGTTCGGCACGGAGTCGACCCGCGCGCCGTCCGTGAGGACCAGGTTGCGGTTCATCTCGTAGGTGTCGGTGCCCTCGGCGGCGGCCTGGATGAGCACGTCGCCGATCCACACCGCGTGCGCCTCGTCGCCCTGGAGCGCGCCCTTGTAGGCCACGTTGGACTTGCAGTGCGGGGTGTTGTGGTCGACCAGGAGGCGGTGCTCCTGGTGCTGGCCCTTGTCGGTGAAGTACAGGCCGAACAGCTCGGCCTCGCCGCCGGTGCCCGCGTACGCGACCCGGGGGTGCAGCCGGACCACGTCGCCGCCGAAGGTGACGACGACGGACTTGAACGAGGCGTCCCGGCCGACCAGCGCGTTGTGCTGGCCGACGTGGACGGCGCGCTCGTCCCAGTCCTGCACGGAGACGACGGTGAGCTTGGCGCCGTCGCCCAGGACGTAGTCGACGTTGGCGGCGAGCACCGCGTCACCGGTGTGGTCGATGACGACGACGGCCTCGGCGAAGGCGCCCAGCTCCACGAGCTGGTGGCCGTAGGCGACACCGCCCTCGCCGTGCACGGCGATCCGGATCGGCTCGGTCAGCACGGCCTCCTTGGGGACCGTGACGACGTGGGCCTGCTCGAAGGACGAGTACGCCTGCGCGGCCACCCGGTCGACCGGCTTGCCTGCCTTGCCCAGCCGCGCGTCGTCGCGGCCGACCGTCTCGACCACGACGCCCTCGGGGGCCTCGATGGCGACCTTCACACCGCTGCCGGTGGCCGCGGCGGTGCCGTCGTGCAGACCGCGCAGCCGCTCCAGCGGGGTGAACCGCCACTCCTCCTCGCGGCCGTGCGGGACGGGGAAGTCCGCGACGTCGAAGGACGGGGGCGCGCTCATGCGCGTCGCGACGGTCGACTCCGCGGCCACCGCGATGGAACCGGCGGTGGTGGACCCCGCGGGGATGTTCTGAGCCTCAGCCATGGCTGTCGTAGTGCTCGCTTTCTCAGTCAAGGACTTCAGGACGTGTTCGGCGGCGTACTAGCCGACCGAACCCTCCATCTGCAGCTCGATCAGCCGGTTGAGCTCCAGGGCGTACTCCATCGGGAGCTCCTTGGCGATCGGCTCGACGAAGCCGCGCACGATCATCGCCATGGCCTCGAACTCCGTCATGCCGCGGCTCATCAGGTAGAAGAGCTGGTCCTCGGAGACCTTGGAGACGGTCGCCTCGTGGCCCATCGACACGTCGTCCTCGCGGACGTCGACGTACGGGTAGGTGTCGGACCGGGAGATCGTGTCCACCAGCAGCGCGTCGCACAGGACGTTGGACTTCGCGCCCGGAGCGCCCTCGCCGATCTCGATCAGGCCGCGGTAGGAGGTGCGGCCACCGCCTCGCGCCACCGACTTGGAGACGATGTTGGACGAGGTGTTCGGGGCCATGTGGACCATCTTGGCGCCGGCGTCCTGGTGCTGGCCCTCGCCCGCGAAGGCGATGGACAGGGTTTCGCCCTTGGCGTGCTCGCCCATCAGGTAGACGGCCGGGTACTTCATGGTGACCTTGGAGCCGATGTTGCCGTCGACCCACTCCATGGTCGCGCCCTCGTAGGCCACGGCACGCTTGGTGACCAGGTTGTAGACGTTGTTCGACCAGTTCTGGATCGTCGTGTAGCGGCAGCGGCCGCCCTTCTTCACGATGATCTCGACCACCGCGGAGTGCAGCGAGTCGGAGGAGTAGATCGGGGCGGTGCAGCCCTCGACGTAGTGGACGTAGGCGTCCTCGTCCACGATGATCAGCGTCCGCTCGAACTGGCCCATGTTCTCCGTGTTGATACGGAAGTAGGCCTGGAGCGGGATGTCCACGTGGACGCCCTTGGGCACGTAGATGAAGGATCCGCCGGACCACACGGCCGTGTTCAGCGACGCGAACTTGTTGTCGCCGACCGGGATGACGGTGCCGAAGTACTCCTTGAAGAGCTCCTCGTGCTCCTTCAGCGCGGTGTCGGTGTCGACGAAGATGACGCCCTGCTCCTCCAGGTCCTCGCGGATCTGGTGGTAGACGACCTCGGACTCGTACTGTGCGGCGACACCGGCGACGAGACGCTGCTTCTCCGCCTCCGGGATGCCGAGCTTGTCGTAGGTGTTCTTGATGTCCTCGGGCAGGTCGTCCCAGGAGGCCGCCTGCTTCTCCGTCGAGCGGACGAAGTACTTGATGTTGTCGAAGTCGATGCCGGAGAGGTCCGAGCCCCAGTTCGGCATGGGCTTCTTGCCGAAGAGCTTGAGGCCCTTGAGCCGCAGCTTCAGCATCCACTCGGGCTCGTTCTTCTTCTCCGAGATGTCGCGGACGACGGCCTCGGAGAGGCCGCGCTTGGCCGCCGCGCCTGCCGCGTCGGAGTCGGCCCAGCCGAATTCGTACGTGCCCAGACCCTCGAGCTCAGGGTGGGCAGTCTCCGTGGGGAGCGTCATGCGGGGTTCCTCCCGGCCGTGCTTGCAGATGCTGAATCGGTGGTCTGTGGGGTGGGGTGTCCGCTGCGCGGAATGTACGTCGTGCACACCCCGTCGCCGTGGGCGATGGTGGCCAGACGCTGCACATGGGTCCCCAGGAGGCTGGAGAAGATCTCCGTCTCCGCCTCGCACAGCTGCGGGTACTGCTCGGCGACATGCGCGACCGGGCAGTGGTGCTGGCACAGCTGCTCGCCCTGCTGCGGGCCCGGCGCGCTACGCGCCGTAGCAGCGTACCCGTCGGCGGACAGCGCCCTGGCCAGCGCCTCCGTACGGGCCTCGGGGTCCGCGGCCTCGATCGCCGCGCGGTAGGCCGCCGACTGCTCGGCGGTCCTGGCGCGGGCGAACGCCATGACCGCTTCGTCGCCCGCGGTCTCGGCGATCCAGCGCAGGGCGTCCGCGGCGAGCGTGTCGTAGGACTGGTCGAAGGCGTCCCGGCCGCAGTCGGTGAGGGCGAAGACCTTGGCCGGACGGCCCCGGGTCCGCGCCCCGTACACCCGCTTCTCGCGGGCCTCGACCACGCCGTCGCAGGCGAGCGCGTCGAGATGGCGGCGGACGGCGGCCTGGGTGAGCCCCAGGCGCTTCGCCAGCTCCGCGACGGTGGACGGGCCGTGGTCCAGGATGGACCGCGCGACGCGGTTGCGCGTCGAGCGCTCACCGGTCGCGAGTTCCTCCTGAGGAGCCTCGCCCGCGTATTTCACAACGCCATTGTTGCGTAATTCCTCCGGCCGTGACAACCACGGTCCGAAACGATCAACGGTGCTCTCCATCACTTAGGGTTACCTAATCAAGCCCCGGAGCCGGACGCCCCCGGCCCGCTGCCTACACTCATCTGCCATGAACAGCGAGCCCCGCCCGGCCGTCCTGATCAGCGGCCTGGTGAAGCGGTACGGCGACAAGACCGCGGTGGACGGCCTCGACCTCGAGATCCCGGCCGGCGCGGTCACCGCCGTGCTCGGTCCCAACGGCGCCGGCAAGACCACCACCATCGAGACCTGCGAGGGCTACCGCCGCCCCGACGGCGGGACCGTCCGGGTCCTCGGCCTCGACCCCGTCGCCGACGCCGCACGGCTGCGCCCCCGGATCGGCGTGATGCTCCAGTCGGGCGGGATCTACTCCGGCGCCCGCGCCGACGAGATGCTCCGCCACATGGCCAAGCTGCACGCCCACCCGCTCGACGTCGACGCCCTGATCGACCGGCTCGGCCTCGGCTCCTGCGGCCGGACCTCCTACCGCAGGCTCTCCGGCGGCCAGCAGCAGCGGCTCGCGCTGGCCATGGCGGTCGTCGGCCGGCCCGAGCTGGTCTTCCTGGACGAGCCCACCGCCGGCCTCGACCCGCAGGCCCGCCGCTCCACCTGGGACCTGGTCCGGGAGCTGCGCGCCGACGGCGTGAGCGTGGTGCTCACCACCCACTTCATGGACGAGGCCGAGGAGCTGGCCGACGAGATCGCCGTCATCGACGCCGGCCGGATCGTCGCCCAGGGCTCCCCCGAGGCCCTGTGCCGGGGCGGCGCCGAGAACACCCTCCGCTTCACCGGCCGCCCCGGGCTCGACCTCGGTTCGCTGCTCAAGGCGCTGCCCGACGGCACGCAGGCGGACGAGCTGAGCTCCGGCGCGTACCGCATCACCGGCGAGATCGACCCGCAGCTGCTGGCCACCGTCACCTCCTGGTGCGCGCAGCACGGCGTGATGCCCTCCGGCATCTCCGTCGAGCGCCACACCCTGGAGGACGTCTTCCTCGAACTGACCGGCAAGGAGCTGCGCGCATGAGCGCCGGTACGTACACCCCCCGGCCTGGCGCCGCCCCGCTGCCGCGCATGATCGCCGCGCAGACCGCGCTGGAGACCCGGATGCTGCTGCGCAACGGCGAGCAGCTGCTGCTGACCGTGGTCATCCCGACGCTGCTGCTCGTGCTGTTCAGCGCGGTCGACATCGTGGACACCGGCTCGGGCGAGTCGGTCGACTTCCTGACCCCCGGCATCCTCGCTCTCGCCGTGATGTCCACGGCCTTCACCGGCCAGGCCATCGCCACCGGCTTCGAGCGGCGCTACGGGGTGCTCAAGCGGCTCGGCGCCTCACCGCTGCCCCGCTGGGCGCTGATGACCGCGAAGACCCTGTCCGTCCTGGTCACCGAGGTCCTTCAGGTGGTCCTGCTGACGGTGATCGCCTTCGCGCTGGGCTGGTCGCCGCACGGCAACCCGCTCGCGGTGCTGCTGCTCCTGGTGCTGGGGACCGCCGCCTTCTCGGGGCTCGGGCTGCTGATGGCCGGGACGCTGAAGGCGGAGGCCACGCTCGCCGCGGCCAACCTGGTCTTCCTGCTCCTCCTGGTGGGCGGCGGGGTGATCGTGCCGCTGGAGAAGTTCCCGGACGCGGTGCAGTCGGTGCTGGGCCTGCTGCCGATCGCGGCCCTCTCGGACGGGCTGCGGGACGTCCTCCAGCACGGCGCCGGTACGCCGTGGGGCGACCTGGGCATCCTGGCGGTCTGGACGGTGCTGGGGCTCGGTGCGGCGGCCCGGTTCTTCCGCTGGGAGTAAGCCCTCGACCGCGTTCCGTCGCCGTTACGCGTAACTCGTCCCCCTCGTGAAAGCTTGCACAAGCGGCGTCCTACCATGGTGCGCGTGCCCAAGCTGACGAGAGCCGAAGTCGCTCAAGCCCTGCGCAACCCGCTGCTGTACATCGCCGAACGCTGGACGCCCGAGCCCCGGACGGTGCGCCGCGCGGCCCTGTCCGCGGTCGTGATGGCCGTCGTCATCGTCGTGACCGGCGGCGCCGTCCGGCTGACCGGCTCCGGCCTCGGCTGCCCGACCTGGCCGAAGTGCACCGACGAGAGCCTGACGGCGACGAGCGCGATGGGCTTCCACGGCGCCATCGAGTTCGGCAACCGCATGCTCACGTACGTGCTGTGCGCGGCCGTCGGCTGGGCGATCATCGCCGCCCGCTCCGCGAAGCCCTGGCGGCGCGGCGTCACGCGGCTCGGCTGGGTGCAGTTCTGGATCGTGATGGGCAACGCGGTGCTCGGCGGCATCGTCGTGCTCGTCGGCCTCAACCCGTACACCGTCGCCGCGCACTTCCTGCTGTCCACCGCGCTGCTCACGGTCGCCCTGATGACCTGGCAGCGGATCCGTGAGGGCGACGAGGCGCCGCGCCCGCTGGTCGGCAAGGCCGTCGCGCAGCTGGCCTGGCTGCTCGCCGTCGCGGCGGGGCTCCTGGTCGCCGTGGGCACGGTGGTCACCGGCGCCGGGCGACACGCGGGCGACTCCAGCGACGTGCACCGCATCCCGGTCGACTGGAAGATGGTCGCCCAGCTGCACGCGGACCTGGCCTGGGTCGTGGTGGCGCTGACCGTCGCGCTCTGGTTCGTCCTGAAGGCCGTGGACGCGCCCATCGGTCCGCTGCACCGGACGCGGGAGCTGTTCCTGATCCTGCTGGCGCAGGGTGTGATCGGCTACGTGCAGTACTTCACCGACACGCCGGAGATCCTCGTCGGGATCCACATGTTCGGCTCGTGCCTGGTGTGGATCGGGGTCGTCCGCGTACTGCTGTCGCTGCGGGAGCGGCCGGTGGCCGTCGCACAGGTACCGGAGCCGGAGCGGGCGGTCGAGCAGGCGGAGCCCGCCGCGGCCGGCTGACGCGGGCGCACGCACGAACGGACCGGGGCTCCCGCTCCACGGCTGTACGCCGTCGGAGCGGGAGCCCCGGTCCGTTTCCCGTGTCAGGCCGCGTTGGACGGGCCGCCGACCTGGATGCCGGCCATCCGGCTCCACTCGTACGGGCCCGTGCGCACCTTCGCCGCGAACTCGCCGTCGAAGGCCTCGTGGAGCGTGATCCCCGACTTCCGCGCGGCGCTCTCGGCGACCTCGTACGAGGGGGCGACCAGATCGCCCCAGTCGCCGTCCTCGCCCACCAGGACGATGCGGGCGCCCATCTGCCCGAGGTAGGCGATCTGCCCCTCGGCGCCGCCGTGCGCCTTCGCGAAGGCGCCGATCCGCTTGGCCAGCCGGGCCGCCCTGCGCTCCGCGCGCGCCGCCCGCCTGCCGTCCACCTGCTGGGTCTCAGCCTCTGCCGTCTCTGCCATGGACAGGATGCTACCGGCGGGTAGATCAACCGGCGACGGGCGGGGAGCGTGGCTTGAACACCTTCTCAGAACGTCGCATTCCGCATTGCTTCAGCAACACA